>JANNEA010000030.1:0-4425 GCA_031388175.1 Gammaproteobacteria bacterium | reverse complement strand
GTCGGGCTCAAGTTCCCGCTCGCCGAAGTCAACGAGATCTGGTGATCACTCTCTTCAGGAATCCCTAGGAAAAAACATGGCACGCGTACTCTTCGCCGTCGAACTCGCCTCACAGCCCTCCGACCTGCGCACGCTACGCGGCATGGCGATCGCCGCCGCCCGCGCCGGACATGTGGTGTTCGTCGCGCTGCGTGACGTCGAGCTCGGCCGCCGGCTGTTCGCCCGCACCCGCATCGTGGTGCTGCCCGCGCCGCTGCCGGTGCGCAGGGTGGCGAACCCGGTGCGCAACCCGAACGGTTTCGCGGGGCTGCTGCACAACGCGGGCTTCGCCGAGGTGCCGCGTCTCGCGGCGCGCGTCCAGGTCTGGCGCGCGCTGTTCGGGATGGTCAAGCCGCACACGCTGGTCGCCTTCCGGGCGCCGACCGCATTGCTCGCGGCGCGCGGCACCAACCTGCGCACCGTGCTGGCCGATGGCTCAGGGGCGATGACGCCGCCGGGCACCGATCCGCTGCCACTGCTGCAGCCGTGGAACAAGCCCGAGACCGACAAGGTCGCCGCGGCCGAGAAGGCGCTGCTCGAGCGCTGCAACGCGGTGCTCACGGCGTTCAAGGTGCAGCCGATGAACGCGCTCGGCGACCTGTTCGCCGCGACCGCCACGGTGTTCGCGACCTACAACGACCTCGACCCCTATGGCCGCCGCGCGGTGATCTACCTCGGCGGACCGAAGCCGCAGCCCGCGAAGGACGGCACCGACCCCGAGTATCCGAACGGCGCAGGCAAGAAGGTGCTGGCGATGCTTCGCAGCACGCGCGCGACGGAGAAGATCCTCGAAGGCCTGAAGGCCAGCGGCCAACGCGTGCTCGCCGTGGTGCCGAACCTGCCCGCCGAGATCGCCAAGAAGTTCGAAGGCAGCAACGTCGCGTTCACCAGCGGCAAGTTCGACCTCGCGCGCGCGCTCGACGCCTGCGATGCCGTGCTGATGCACGGTGCGCACGGCGCGGCCATCGGCGCGCTGCGCAGCAGCAAGCCGGTGCTGATCCTGCCGCTCAGCACCGAGCAGCGTCTGATCGGCGCACGGGTCGCCGCGCTCGGCTGCGGCCTGATGCCGGACAAGTTCGAGGACGGCACGATTGGCGAGGCGCTCACCAAGCTGCTCGGTGACGCGAGCTTCGGGCGTGCCGCGGCCGAGTTCGCCGAACGCGTCGCCAAGCCGCCCAAGCAGAATCCCGGCGCGCTGTTCATCAACGCGCTCGGCCCGCTGCCGAAAAAACCCGAGCCCGGCCAGCAGCCTGCTCAGGGGCAGGCGCGTCCGGCCCAGCGCGGGCCGCAGCAGCAGCGCCCGGCGCCGAAGAAGAAGTGATCGCGGGCGCCGGACCACCAGGTCCGGCGCCGCTTGCCACGCGCAGCGCGGAACTCGCCGCGCCATCAACCGTCTCACTCCGGACGGGGGCATCGGCCGCCGTCGCTGCTTCAGCGCCCCCGTAGGGTGGGCGCTGCTTCAGCGCCCCCGCAGGGGGGCGCCATAACGACGAGGTGCCCGATGAGCCAACGCCACGCCCGCCCCCGCCACGCCCTTCGCCTCGCGCTGCTCTGCGGCGCGCTGCTGGGCAGCGCCGCCACGCTCGCCAACGACAGTGCCGCGCTGCAAGCGCTGTTCGATTCCGAATGGGAACGCGGCCTGCGCGAGAGCCCGATCAACGCGTCCTATCTCGGCGATGACCGCTACAACGATCGCTGGCCGGACCTGTCGCTGGCGGCGTTCGGCGCCAGCCACGACGGCGACCGCGCCGCGCTCGAACGCCTGCATCGCATCGACCGCAAGGCCCTGACCCAGGCCGACCAGCTCAACTACGACCTGTTCGAGCGCGAGTACCTCGAGCTCGTCGAGGGCTACCGCTTCCGCGACTTCCTGGTGCCGGTCGACCATTCGAGCGGCATCCAGACCACCCATGAGCTTGCCGAGATCCTGCCGTTCCGCAACGCCAAGGACTACGCCGACTGGATCAAGCGCATGGAGACCTTCGGCGTCTACATGGACCAGACCGTCCTGCTGATGAAGCAGGGCATCAAGGAGAAGCGGGTCGCGCCGAAGGTGATCCTGCGTCGCGCCGACGAGCAGATCCGCGCCCAGCTGGTGACCGACCCGACCAAGAGCCCGTGGTACGCGCCGTTCCTGCAGATGCCCGACAGCATCCCGGCGAATGAGCAGGCCGCGCTGCGGACCCGCGCGCAGAAGGCGATCACCGGAGTGGTGCTGCCGCAGCACGCGCGCTACCAGAAGTTCTTCGTCGGCGAGTACCTTCCAGTTTGCAGGACATCAATCGGAGCCTCAGCCCTGCCCGAGGGCAAGGCCTACTACGCGTTCCGTGCGCGCAGCTTCACCACCACCGCCATGACGCCCGACCAGATCCACGACATCGGTCAGGCCGAGGTCAAGCGCATCCGCGGCGAGATGGACAAGGTGATCGCCCAGGTCGGGTTCAAGGGTTCGTTCGCCGAGTTCCTGACCTTCCTGCGCAGCGACCCGCAGTTCTATTACAAGGACTCGCAGGACCTGCTGACCGCCTATCAGGCGATGTCGAAGCGCATCGATCCGGAACTGCCAAAGTTGTTCGGCAAGATGCCGCGCATGCCCTACGGCGTGAAGGCGATCCCCGACACCAGTGCGCCGACCACCACCACCGCGTACTACAACGGCCCCGCCGCTGACGGCTCGCGCGCCGGCTACTACTACGTGAACCTGTACAAGCCCGAGACGCGGCCGAAGTACGAGATGGAGGCGCTGTCGCTGCACGAGGCGGTGCCGGGCCACCACTTCCAGATCGCGCTGGCGATGGAGTTGGGCGAGCTGCCCAAGTTCCGCCGCTACGGCGGCTTCACCGCCTTCGTCGAGGGCTGGGGTCTGTACGCCGAGAGCCTCGGCGGCGAGATGGGCTTCTACAAGGATCCGTACTCGAAGTTCGGCCAGCTGACCTACGAGATGTGGCGCGCGGTGCGGCTGGTGGTCGACACCGGCATGCACCACAAGGGTTGGAGCCGCGAGCAGGCGATCGAGTTCTTCAAGGCCAACGCGGCCAAGTCCGAGAACGACATCGTCAACGAGATCGACCGCTACATCGCCTGGCCAGGCCAGGCGCTGGCGTACAAGATCGGCGAGCTCAAGATCAAGGAGCTGCGCGCGCGCGCCACCGCCAAGCTCGGCGACCGCTTCGACATCCGTGCGTTCCACGAGGTGGTGCTCGGCTCCGGTGCCGTGCCGCTGTTTGTGCTGGAGCGCAACGTGGATGCCTGGATCGCCGAACGCGGCAGCCAGCCCAAGACCGAGGTGACTCGATGAACATCCCCCGCAAGTTCGCCGCCATGGCGGTCGCGTTCGTCGGCGTCCGCCACGAGGCTCCGTAGCGCGACAGCACGCGCTTGCGCGTAGGCTGAGGGTCGAGCGGAGTCCACGGCAGCGCGCCGGTGCGCGTCGCGGCCGCAACGATCCCACTCGTTCCTGCAGGAGCGAATCCAGCGATGTCCTTCGGAGATCCCAGCGCAACCCTTCGCGCGTTCCTGACGGAACTGCGCCGTCGCAGGGTGTTCCATGTGGCCGTCGCCTATCTGGTGGTGGGCGGCGGTGCGGTCCAGTTGGTGACCGCGGCGCTGCCGCCGTTGGGCGCCACGGAGCGCACGGTCACGCTCCTCGTCGGCATGATCGTCGTCGGGTTCCCGATCGCGCTGCTGCTCGGCTGGTTCCTCGACCTGCGCGTCGAGCTGGAGAGCGCGCCGGTGCGCGTGCGGCCGGTGGCGGTCACCGCGATAGCGCTGCTCGGCATCGTCGCGGTCATCTTCATGCTGGGCGTGTTCCGCGACTGGAGCGCGGCTACGGCGGGGCGCGGCTCAGCGCCAGCAGCCACGCGCAGCGTCGCCGTGCTAACGCTGGAGTCCCTCGGCGTCCCCGCCGACCTCGAATACCTCAGGTGGGCCGTGCCGGTCACGGTCAGCGACAGCTTGAGCCGCGTGCCCTCGATCGCGGTCCGACCGTTCGCGCGCTCACGCACGGTCGCGGCGACGACCGATCCGCGCCTGGTGGGCGAGGAGTTGAGCGCCGCGCTGGTCGTCAACGGCCACCTGCTGCTCGAAGGCGCACAGCTCAGCATCGTGCTCGAAGCGTTCGACGTCGGCACCGACCGCGTCGTCTGGCAGACGCGCCTGCGCGTCGCCCGCGCCGACCTCACCGGACTAGACCGCCAGGTGCAGCAGGGCATCGAAGCCGGATTGCTGCCGACGCTCGGCATCGCCGCGCCCGCAGCGGCGATCAGCGGCGCGCCCTCGCACCCGGAGGCCTACGAGCAGTACCTGCGCGCGGTCGCGCTGCCGCACGACGAGTTCGAGGCGGCGATCGATCTGCTCAAACGATCCGTCGCGTCGAGCCCCGAATAC
>JANNEA010000014.1:0-3306 GCA_031388175.1 Gammaproteobacteria bacterium | reverse complement strand
CTACACCCATGTCCTGCGACCCAGCGGTCGGCCGGTGCACAGCCCGCTCGACGGCTGAGGTTCCGGTATCATCCGCGCCCGCATCCAGGGCCGGGTCGTTAGCTCAGCGGTAGAGCAGCTGGCTTTTAACCAGTTGGTCGGTGGTTCGAACCCACCACGACCCACCACCCTTTATAATCCGCCCCCGTTCCATCCCAGAGCCCGGAGTCCCCGCCATGAACCACCAGGCCCTCGAGCAGACGGCCCGGGCGATGGTCGCCGCCAAACGCGGCATCCTCGCCGCGGACGAGAGCAACGCAACGATCGAGAAGCGCTTCAAGGGGCCGGGCATCACCTGCACCGAGGAGAGCCGTCGTGCCTACCGCGAGCTGATGTTCGCGACCCCGGAGATGGAGAAGTACATCTCGGGCGTGATCATGTACGACGAGACCCTCCGCCAGAAGACGAGCGACGGCACCCCGTTCCCGAAGTACCTCGCTGCGAAAGGCGTGGTCCCGGGCATCAAGGTGGACAAGGGCACCAAGGACCTCGTGAACTTCCCCGGCGAGACGATCACCGAGGGCCTCGACGGCCTGCGCGAGCGCCTGGCCGAGTACCACGCCCTCGGCGCGCGCTTCGCCAAGTGGCGCGCGGTCATCACCATCGGCCGCAATCCAGCGGGCTGGTGGATGCCCACCAAGTTCGCGATCGAAGCCAACGCCCACGCGCTCGCGCGCTACGCCGCGCTGTGCCAGGAGGCGGGCATCGTGCCGATCGTCGAGCCCGAAGTGATGATGGACAGCGATCATGACCTCGCGCGCTGTGAGGATGTGACTGACGCCGTGCTCGACGCGGTGTTCGGCCAGCTGGCCGCGCACCGTGTGTACCTCGAGGGCATCGTGCTCAAGCCGAACATGGTGATCTCGGGTCAGAAGTGCCCGACCCAGGCCAGCGTCGACGAGGTGGCGCGAGCCACCGTGCGCTGCCTAAAGCGCCATGTGCCCTCGGCAGTGCCGGGCATCGCCTTCCTCTCTGGCGGTCAGAGCTCCGAGCTTGCGACCGCGCATCTCTCGGCCATGAACGCTTTCGTCAAAGTAGACGGGCCGCTGCCGTGGCACCTCACCTTCTCCTACGGTCGCGCGCTGCAGGACGGCGCGATCAAGGGCTGGAAGGGCGAGACGGCGAACGTGGGGCGTGCGCAGAGCTGGTTCAAGCACCGTGCGCAGATGAACAGCAAGGCCTGCGCCGGCGTGTACAGCGCGGAGATGGAGAAGGTCTCTGCCGCATGAGCGTTCATGCGGCGTTCAGCGCGCCGCCGGCATGATGCCTTCCATGATAGGGATCGTCTGATGCAACTCGTCCCCACCCAATCGGGCAGCCTGGTCGAGGTGCGCGGCCTGCGCTTCAAGCGCGGGACCAACCACATCTTCGACGGCATCGACATGGACATCCGCCAGGGCAAGGTCACGGCGGTGATGGGTCCGAGCGGCACCGGCAAGACCACGCTGCTGCGCCTGATCACCGGGCAGCTCGTGCCGGATGCCGGCAGCGTGAAGGTCGGCGGCCACAGCATCCCGGACCTCAAGCGCAGCGCGCTCTACCAGCTGCGCCAGAGCATGGGCATGCTGTTCCAGGGCGGCGCCTTGCTCACCGATCTCTCGGTATACGAGAACGTGGCCTTCCCGCTGCGCGAGCACACCGACCTCGACGAGCCGCTGATCCGTCAGCTGGTGCTCACCAAGCTGCACGCGGTCGGCCTGCGTGGCGCGGCCGAGCTGATGCCGAGCGAGCTCTCGGGGGGCATGGCGCGGCGCGTGGCGCTGGCACGCGCCATCGTGATGGACCCGCAGCTCGTGCTCTACGACGAGCCTTTCGCCGGCCTCGACCCGATCGCGATGGGCGTGATCGTGCGCCTGAACCGCCGCCTCAACGACTCGCTCGGCCTGACCTCGATTGTGGTCTCACACGATGTGAAGGAGATCCTTGCGGTCGCCGACGAGAGCTATCTGATCTCGGAGGGCCGCGTGGTCGGCAGCGGCACACCGCAGCAGCTCGATGCCGCGGGCTCGCCCTACGTGCATCAATTCATGCACGGCGAGGACGATGGTCCGGTGCCGTTCCATTACCCGGCCGCCGACCTCGCCACCGACTTGTTGGGCGGAGGCGAGCGCTGATGCGCGCGCTGCTCGTCATCATCTTTGGGGCTCTCCATGGGACGACGAACGACCTGTTGGCCCCAATACGCCGGTTCTTCGAGGCGCTGGGTGCGCACGCGATCTTCTTTGGTCGTCTGCTGCTGGCGGTCCCAGCCGGCCTGATGCGCCCGGGGCTGGTCGCCGCGCAGATCTACTCCGTCGGCGCGGAGTCGCTGGTGTTGATCATGACCTCCGGTTTCTTCGTCGGCATGGTGCTTGGGCTGCAGGGCTACTACACGCTCACCAAGTTCGGTGCCGCCGCGTCGCTCGGCGCGGTGGTGGTGTTGTCGCTGGTGCGGGAGCTGGGGCCGGTGGTCACCGCGCTGCTGTTCGCGGGCCGTGCCAGTACCGCATTGGCGTCCGAGATCGGCCTGATGCGCGCCACCGAGCAGCTGTCGGGCATGGCGATGATGGCGACCGACCCGTTCAAGCGGGTGGTGGTGCCGCGTTTCATCGGCTGTGTGATCTCGATGCCGCTGCTGGCAGCGACCTTCAGCGTGATCGGCATCCTCGGCGCCTACTACGTGGGCGTGGAGGTCAAGGGCATCGACGAGGGCACGTTCTGGGCCCCGATGCGTTCGACCGTGGATTTCCGCGACGATGTCCTGGGCGGCGTCATCAAGAGCGTCGTCTTTGGCATCGCGGCTGGCGCGATCGCGGTGTACGAGGGCTACCATGCCCATCCGACCGCGGAGGGCGTGAGCCGTGCCACCACGCGCACGGTGATCATCACGGCGGTCACCGTGCTGATTCTGGATTTCATGTTGACCGCGGTCCTGCTGCAGGAGTGATGCGATGAGGCGTTCCGGATCAGTCGATTTCGTCACCGGTCTGTTCGTGTTCCTGGGGATCGCGGCCATCTTCTGGCTGGTCCTCGCGACCTCGAACTATCGCGCGTACAAGCAGACCGAGGGCTACACGGTCACTGCACGCTTCTCCGACATCGGCTCGCTCAAGGTGCGCGCGCCGGTGACCATGGCCGGCGTGCCCATCGGGCGCGTGGTGCGCATCTACCTGGACAAGGAGCGCTTCCAGGCCCTGGTCTTCATGCGCATCGGCAGCAACTTCGATCATGTGCCGGTCGATACCAGCGCCAGCATCCTCACCGCCGGCCTGCTCGGCGAGAAGTACG
>JANNEA010000003.1:0-2831 GCA_031388175.1 Gammaproteobacteria bacterium | reverse complement strand
GAGCGCGGCGTGGTCGGCGATCGGGATGCCGCGGATGCGTTCGAGCGTGAGCACGTCGCGGCGGCACAGGTCCCAGTGGATCGCCGGCACGTGCAGCAGCTCGGAGCCTTCGAAGTTGCGCTTGAGCTGGGCAGCGTTCGCCGCCTCGCGCATCAGGTCGAGTTCGTCGATGATGATCCGCTCGTATTCGGCCACCACCTCGCGCGGCCGCAGCCGGCGGGCGTCGCCCCAGAAGCGCTCTGCCAGGCGGGCGATGAAGTACAACACCTCGAGGTCGCGCTCGATCGCGGCCTGCACGCCGGGACGCAGCACCTTCACCACCACCTCGCGACCGTCGGTGAGCGTGGCGCCGTGCACCTGCGCGATCGAGGCCGAGGCGAAGGGCTCGGCCTCGAACGAGGCGTAGGCCTGGGTCACTGGCATGCCGAGCGCGGCCTCGATCGCCGCGCGCGCCTCGACGGCGGGAAAGGGCGGCACGCGGTCCTGCAACTTGCAGAGCTCGTCGGCGATGTCGGTCGGCAGCATGTCGCGCCGCGTGGACACCATCTGGCCGAACTTCACGAAGATCGGGCCGAGCTCCTCGAGCGCCACGCGGAGCCGTTCGCCTCTGGGCCGGCCACGGTCCACCGGCACCCAGTACCAGGGCAGCAGCCAGAGCAGCAGCCGGAACGGGCGCAGCAGGTGGACCTTGAAGATGAACTCGTCCAGGCCGTGCCGGACCAGCACGATGTTGATGCGCAGCAGGCGCGAGGCGAGGCGGGTGTTCATCGTTTTACAGAAGGCCGCGAAGCGCGGCCCGCGGCCTCGACCTGCGCCATCCGTGCGGCGAAGCGCTCGACGTCGTCGCGCATCGCATCCACGCCGTCCACGAACCCCGCGACCTCCTGCTTCGACACGACCTGGCGCGTCTCCTCGCGCAGGTACTCGGCCACATCCTTCAGCAGGCGATCGCCGGCGTAGCCGACCGCGCGGCCGGTGCGGCGCGCCATCTCGCCCAGGCCGTGCGCGATGGCATCGCCGGCTCTCCCATTGCCAAGTGCACGCGACAGGCGGTCCTCCCAATCAAACTCGAGCCCAGCCAGCAGCGCGCGCAGGTCGCGGATCAGCGTGGCGTCGCCGACAACGGTGATGCCGTCCGGCAGCGTGTGTCCCGGCTTGGCGAGCGCGCCGATGAACGCCGGCAGCGAGCCGGCGAGCGTGGCGTCGACTTGTGCTGCGTGCTCTGCACGCAGAACGAGTCGCTCGCCTTCGGCACACATATATAGAGTGAGGTCGAGCTCGGTGACCCGCACCGCGATCACGCGACCCGCGAACGCCGCGACCTGGTCGCGGCTGCGCAGACGCGCGGCGACCAGCGAATCGAGCGCGGCCTGCAGCGGCGCGAGCATGGAGTCGGAGAGCTGCATCAGAACTTGAAGCCCTTGTGTAGCGCGACGATGCCGCCAGCGAGGTTGGCGAAAGACACGCGCTCGAAGCCGGCCGTCTCCATCATCGCCTTCAGCGTGGCCTGGTCCGGGTGCATGCGGATGGATTCGGCGAGGTAGCGATAGGCATCCTCGTCACCAGTCACCATGCGGCCGAGCGCGGGCAGGACCTTGAACGAGTAGGCGTCGTAGACCGGCGCGAGTCCCGGCGCGGTCGGCGTGCTGAACTCCAGCACCAGCGCGCGTCCGCCGGGCTTCAGCACGCGGTACATGTTGCGCAGCGCGGCGTCCTTGTCGGTCACGTTGCGCAGGCCGAAGGCTATGGTCACCGCATCGAAGCTACGGTCTGGAAAGGGAAGGTCCTCGGCGTCGGCTTGCACGAACTCGACCCTGAGCACGCCGGCGTCGATCATCCGCGCCCGGCCCTGCTCGAGCATCGCGGCGTTGATGTCCGAGAGCACCACCCGGCCGGTCTCGCCCACCTGGGCGGCAAGCGCGAGTGCGAGGTCGCCGGTGCCGCCGGCGAGGTCGAGTGCCTGCATGCCGGGGCGCAGGCCGGTCTGGGCCAGGGCGAAGCGCTTCCACAGCCGGTGTGCGCCGAACGACATCAGGTCATTCATCAGGTCGTAGCGGCTGGCCACCGAGTCGAACACACCGCGCACGCGCTCGGCCTTCTCGGCGCGCGGCACCTGCTCGAAGCCGAAGTCAGCGGTCTTGTCGGAGGGCGGGTTCATGCGGACGGGCATTATTGCACTTCGTTCATATGGCGCCCGCTCGGTGCTTGGGTTCGGCACGACGCTTGTGCCACCCTGTCCGGCGAATGAGCTTCCACCCCGATTCCGACGACGCCGGCCGACGTGCCGAGAAGGCCGGGCGCGTGCGCGGCGTGGACCCCAGCTTCGAGAGCGCGCTGTCGCGCGCCGAGCTCGCCACCCAGACCGCGCGCCAGAGCGGCGGCAACAAGGTCATCCAGCGCTGAGCAGCCGTTCCTGGTAGCGCTGCCAGTTGACCGCGTGCTGCGCGCCGAGCTCGCGCAGGAAATCCCACGAGTACAACCCGGTGTCGTGACCGTCGTCGAAGGTCAGTTTCACGGCATAGTTGCCGATCGGTTCAATCGCCTTGATTCCCACGCCTTGCTTGCCCTTGACCAGCAGCGGTTCGGACAGCCCGTGACCGCGCACTTCGGCCGAGGGCGAGAACACGCGCAGGTACTCGCAGCTCAGTTCGTAGCGCGCGCCATCAGCGAACGACACCACCAGCACGCGCTCGGCCTTCTTCAATCGGATCTCGGTGGGCGGATCCATGGGGTACGACGCTTCGCTCATCGCATCCCCTCGATCGTCGGTGGTTGTGCGGCGTGGCTGGCGCGAGAGGGTCCTTCGCTCAGACATGGCCGGGGACTGCCAA
>JANNEA010000001.1:0-4518 GCA_031388175.1 Gammaproteobacteria bacterium | reverse complement strand
CTCGCTGGACGAGCGGCAGGATGGCGGTAATCGAGAGCCTAGGACCGGATGCGCCGGCGCGCTGGGTTCTTTCGGACCGGTCTCACGACCGCGCCGCCGAGCAGACCCCAGAGGTGGAACACCGCGTAGCCGCGCCAGGGGCGCCAGGCTGCGGCGCGCGCTGCGAGCGCGCGCTCGGAGATCTTGTCGCCGCGGCCTGCGGCCTTGCGCAGACCGAGGTCGCCAGCCGGGAACGCATCCGGGTCGAGCGCGGCGCGCAGCATCAGGTACTCGACGGTCCACGGACCGAGACCCGGGATGTCGGCGAGCGTCGCGCGCAGCGCGGCAGGTTCGGCATCGAAATCGAGTGCGCCGCTCGCGACCGCGCGTGCCAAGGCCTGGATCGAGCGGATGCGCGCGCCGGTGAGTCCAAGGCCATCGAGGTCGGCGCGCGCGAGCGCCTGCGGCGACGGGAAGGCATGTGTCAGCCCCGCGTGCGGCACCGGCAGCGCCTCGCCGCAGCGCGCGACCACGCGCGCGGCGAAGGTGCGCGCCGCCGCCACGCTGACCTGCTGCCCGAGCACCGCACGCACGCTCAGTTCGAACGGATCGAAGGCGCCCGGCAAGCGCAGACCAGGTGCGGCAACCACGGCGGCGGCGAGCAGGCCGTCCTGCCCGAGCACCGCCGCAATCGGCCGCGGGTCGGCGGCGAGGTCGAACTGCACCCGCACCCGCTGCACGATCGCCGCGGTCGCCTGCGAATCGGGATGGTGAATCTCCAGTCTGAGGGCGTTGGCCTCGGGAAAGTGCCGAACCGCGATTGAGCCGATTGCACCATGCGTGCGAATCACGCGCCGGTACACGCCGTCGGCAACGGACTCCACGCCCGGCACCGCGCGGGCCGCGTAGAACGCGAGCAGACGGTCCCAATCGTAGGGCGGGCGGAAATGCAGCGTGAGCGCCAGCGCCGCGCGCGGTGCATCGCTGCGGCGAGAACGCCGCAGCGACGACGGGGCGCGCGCATAGCTCTTGCGGAACGCATCGTTGAAACGCCGCAGGCTGCCGAAGCCCGCAGCGAGCGCGACCTGCGTCATCGGCAATTCGGTCTCATCGAGCAGGCGCTTGGCGAAGTGCAGCCGCCGGGTCTGCGCGACCGCGATCGGCGAAGCACCGACGTGCTGCAGGAACAAGCGGTGCAGATGACGCGGACCGACGCCGAGGCGCTCGGCCAGCGCGTCGACCGAAGCCTCGTCGAGCGCGCCCTGCTGGATCACTCGCAACCCACGGTTCACGACCGCCGAGGTGCCGAGCCAGGCCGGCGTGCCGGGCGCGGCCTCGGGCCGACAGCGCAAGCACGGCCGGAAGCCGGCTTCAGCGGCAGCGGCGGCGCTGCCGTAGTAGCGGATGTTCGCGTGCTTCGGCGACGGCGCCGGACAGATCGGTCGGCAGTAGATGCCGGTCGAAGTGACCGCGATAAAGAACCGGCCATCGAAGCGCGCGTCGCGACTCTTGCGCGCACGGTCGAGTGCGCGACGATCGAGGTCGAGCGGTGGGTTCGCGACTGCGCGTGCCAGGGAAGGGACCATGGGCGCGGAGCCTACGCCCGCGTCTGGTCGTGGACTAGCCGGATTCGGACTCGGCTAGGACAGCGCGGTCAACCGATCTGGCGCATGCCCTTGCAGCGCGGGTAATCGCTGCAGGCGTAGTACGAGTTGCCGGCGTTCGGCCCGTGCCGATCGATGCGCCGCTGCATCGGCCGGCCGCAGAGCGGACAGGGAACCTGGCGCCGTCCCGTGGTCTCGGCCTGCTTGGCGCGCTCGAGGCGACGGCGCGTGCCATCGGACGGGTTCTTGCGGACCGGATCGAGCATCCCCAGCAAGCGGCCGCCGTCGATGAGATCGATCTCGCGCTCCTTCGCCAGCACCTTCGCCGCGGCCCCGAAGCCGCCGCGCGTGATGATGAACCCACCTGCGGCACCGGCCGCGACCATCGCCGAGTACAGTTCCTGCACCGCGTGGCCGGGGACCGTGACCTCGCGCCAGTATTTCGCCGATACGAACCAACGCTTGCCCTTCTTGTCGAGCACGATGTCGGCCATGCCGGCCGCCGGTCCAGTCGCACCGCCCTGCTGGCGCTCGAACACGCGGAAGCCTTCGCGCTCGAACGCCTCGCGCAACAGTGCCTCGAACTCCTCCCACGACAAGCTCAGCAGCTCGTGCGCTTCGGGTGGTACCTGACCACCGCCAGAGTCCGAATCCGGATCGCGCAGCATGATGTAAGCGACGATCCCCGCCACCATCAGCGCCACGACCACGACACTTGCGATCAACATCCAAATCTCTCCATTGGCCCGGGGCGAATCCTAGCCCTGAACGCGCGCTGGGGAAGGCCGCAAAACCCACGTTCAAACACCTTTCACACAGCGTGGCGCCGCCGGCCACGTTGGGCTCGTTTGCGGCCGTGGCAGGCCTGCGGCTACCGTGGCCGCCCTGCTTCGCCCTGCCTGGAGCCCTCCGATGCGCCTCGTACTCACGATCTCGCTCGCCTGCCTGATGTCGCCAGCACTCGCGGCCGATGCGGATGTTGACGTTCTGGTCACGAAGTTCGCGCCGCGGGCAATCGAGCTGCGCCACCAGATCCACCAGAACCCGGAGCTCGGCAACCGCGAGGTCGAGACCGCGAAGCTCATCGCCAAACACCTCAAGTCGCTCGGCTACGAGGTGCGCACCGGCGTGGCCAAGACCGGCGTGATCGGCGTGATGCGTTTCGCCAAGCCTGGGCCAACGCTCGCGGTGCGCGCCGATATCGACGCGCTGCCGGTGGTCGAGCAGACCGGCTTCCCGTTCGCCAGCACCAAGCGCACCACCTTCGATGGTCAGGACGTTGGCGTCGCCCACGCCTGCGGCCACGACGTGCACACCGCAGTACAGCTCGGCCTCGCCAGCATGATCGCGGCGCAGAAGGCCGAGCTCGCCGGCACCGTGGTGCTGATCTTCCAACCCGCCGAGGAGGGTGCGCCCGCCGGCGAGGAAGGCGGCGCCAAGCTGATGCTCAAGGAGGGCCTGTTCGACGAGTTCAAGCCGGTCGCCGTGCTCGGCCTCCACACCTTCCCCGATTGGGAAGTGGGCACGGTCGCGCTCACCGCGGGCCCCAGCCAGGCGGCGTCCGACACCTGGCGCGCGGTCATCAAGGGCAAGCAGGCGCACGGCGCCTGGCCGCATCTCGCGGTGGACCCGGTGGTGATGGCGGCCGAGGTCGTGACCTCGCTGCAGACAATCCGCTCGCGCAACATCGACCCGATGGCGGCCGCGGTGGTCACGGTCGGCGTGATTCGCGGCGGCGAGCGCTTCAACATCATCCCGGCCGAGGTCGAACTCAAGGGCACAGTGCGCACCTACGACCCCGCGGTGCAGGACCTGATCGAGCGTCGCATGCGCGAGATCATCGACGGCATCACCCGGGCCGGCGGCGGGACCTTCGAGCTCGACTACCAGCGCCACAACCCGGCGCTGATCAACCACGCTGCGCTCACGACCTGGGCCCGCGATCGGCTCATCGCGCACCTCGGCGCCGACCAGGTCGAAGTGAACCGGCCGGTGATGGGCGCCGAGGACTTCGCCTGGTTCGCGCAGCGCGTGCCCGGGCTCTACTTCCGCCTCGGCGCGACCGCGCCGGGCACGAAGAACAGCGGCCTGCACACCCCAACCTACCGCGCGGACGATGGTGCGATCGCGGTCGGCATGAAGGCGATGGCGGGATTGGTGGTGGACTTCCTGAATGCGCCGCCGGACCTCAGCGCGAAGCCCCAGCCATGAGCAACCCGTTCACCGCGCATCCGAACGCGGCGGGTCAGGGCTACTGGCAGCACCTTGGTTTCGCGATGGCGACCGCTGGGCGCGCGCTCGTGATCGCGCTGATCGCGGCAGTGCATGCGGTGTTCCCGTTCATCGCGACGACGGCGGCGGGCGACAAGCTGATCGCGCTCGCCGACGAGATCCGCCAGCTGCGTTCCCGCCGCTGACGCCCGCCGAGGTCAGGCGTACAGGCGTTGCGCCAGCGCCCAGTAGAGCGGGATGCCGCACACCACGTTGAAAGGGAAGGTCACGCCGAGCACTGCGGTGAGGTAGTACGTCGGGTTCGCGTTCGGGATCGCGACCCGAACGGCTGCCGGCGCCGCGATATATGAGGCGCTCGCCGCGAGCGTCGCCAGCACTGTCGCGCCGCCCACCGACAGGCCGACCGCATGGCCTGCCAGCAGTCCGAGCGCGGCCGAGACCAAGGGCATCACCAACGCGAAGACGGCGAGGAACGGCCCGGCTAATCGCAGGTCGGCGAGGCGGTGCGAGACGATGATGCCGAGCTCGAGCAGGAAGAACGCAAGCAGGCCCTTGAACAACTGCACGAACAGCGGGTCGAACGGCGCGAGCTTGGTCGGATTAGCGGCCCAACCGATGACGAGCCCGCCGAGCAGCAAATAGATGCTCTTGTTGAGGAACACCTCGCGCCCGAGCTCGCTCCAGCGCACTGGCGCGGCGCCGG
>JANNEA010000194.1:0-3774 GCA_031388175.1 Gammaproteobacteria bacterium | reverse complement strand
CTCGATCCGGAGAGCACGGTGGAAGAGGGTGCCGACGACTACATCGACCCGGACGCGGCATCCGACCTAGACGCCGATGACGCCACCGTGTGCACGATGACCCGCGACGACTTCGAGGATGACGACATCCCGCCGGTGTGCGGCGACCTCTGACGCCCTAGGGTCGCGGGTTCCTGCTAAAGTCGGCGCCGCCCCACGCATGCCCGCGGGGGTGGCCGCTGGACCGTTGAGAAGGGGATTCGCCATGGGACCTAGTCCGAACCAGTACGCCGTGGGCGCCCTCGTCGCCCTCCTGGTGGCAGGCAGCGCGGGGGCGTCTGAACCCACCCCCCTCTACTACCACATGCTCCAGAGCTATCCACAGCCGGTCCGCGCGGCGGAGAGGCCCACTGCGGGCGAGATCTTCATCGCCACCAGCCTCACCTCGAAGCCGGGTCCGGCGATCAAGGTCGCCAGCTTCACCCTGCTCGGCGTCACTGCGATCCCGGTCGCCGAGCTCCAAGCCAAGGCCAACGCCAGCGCAGGTGCTGCGCTCACGCCGCAGCAGATCGATGCCGTGGCCGAGGACATCGCCAAGCAGTACCGCGCCCGTGGCTTCCCGCTCGCGATGGCCGCGCTTGTCGACATCCAGGGCGGTGTCGCGCGCATCCAGGTCTACGAAGGCAAGCTCGCCAACGTGCGCGTCGAGGGCGCCAGCGGTTACGCCGAGGAGGCCGTGTCAGCGCCGTTCCTCGACCTGCCGCGCAACAAGCCCCTGACCGTGGCTGAGCTCGAATCAGCGGCGCGCAGCCTCGACGACTATCCGGGCCTCGACGTGCGGGTCCAGGCGCTGCCGGCGAAGACTGCGGGCGAGACCGATCTGGTGATCAAGGTCACCGAGAACCGGGTCACCGGTGGCGTCGGCATCGACAACGATGGCATCGAGGCGGTCGCTCGCCAGCGCTTCCGCGGTGAGATGCAATGGAACAGCCCGAGCGGCTGGGGCGACCAGCTCAGCCTGGCGGTGATGGGCACCGATTTGGGTGGCGACGGCGGTCTGCAGTTCATGCGGCTCGGCTACTCGCTGCCGTTCAACTCCCGCGGCACGCGCGTCGAGTTCAGCTACGCGCTTTCCGAGTACGAATCGACCGACCTCGTCGACCCGCTGCTCGGCGCCTACACCACTGTCGGCAAGACCTCTGACATCCGGATCGGGATCTCCGATGTCACGCAACGCAGCCGTGGTTCGACGCAGATTGTCGACTATTACTTCCAGCGCCTCGAAGGCGACAACCAGATCACCGGTGCGCCGGTGGTGCTGGCACCGCCCTACAACTCGAGCGCTCTGTCGCTGATCGGCATCAGCTGGTTCCGCGCCAACCAGGCTGCCGACGGCACGGGCAACTCGCAGCGCGTCGAGTTCGAGACCAACGGCGATCACAACGACGGCAGCGAGGGTAGTGCGCTGCTCGGCCAGGTCCGCGTCGACCTGCAGAACCTGAGCGGCGGGAACGTGCGCGTGTTCACGCGGCTGCGCGGTGCGTTCACCGCAACCTCGGCGCCATTGCTGAAGCGTTTCCAGGTCGGTGGCCCGGACAGCGTCCGCGCCTACGACTACGCGATGGCGGAGGGTGACGGCGGAGTCGACGCGACCGCCGAGTTCCGCTTCGGCGCCCCGGGCAGCGGCGGCCTGCGCAGCGAGTTCGTGCTGTTCGCCGACGCCGCTTACGTCGCCAGCAACGGCAACACCACCACGCCGACCGGCTCGTCGGAGAAGCTGATCGGTGGCGCTGGCCTCGGCTTGCGCTTCGGCGCGCCGGGTTTCCAGTTCAAGGTCGATTACGCCTACCCGGTCGGCCAGCACGCGACGCCGGACGGCAACGACAAAGGCTACTTCTGGGGCGGCCTCTCGGTGGGCCTCGACTGAATCGGTGCCGGGCGATCCCCACACCAGGGGCGGCGATGAGCCGCCCTTCACTTTCTGAGGTTCCATGAGCCTGCGCACTCCACTCTACGACCGACACGTGGCCGCGGGCGCGCGCATGGTCGATTTCGGCGGCTGGGACATGCCGGTCAACTATGGCTCGCAGATCGAGGAGCATCACCGGGTGCGCCGCGACGCCGGCCTGTTCGATGTCTCGCACATGACCGTGCTCGATCTGACCGGCAAGAACACGCAGAGCTTCCTGCGCGGCCTGCTCGCCAACGATGTCGCCAAGCTCAAGACCGCCGGCAAGGCGCTCTACTCATGCATGCTCGACGAGCGTGGCGGCGTCATCGACGACCTGATCGTCTACTACATGACCGACACCGCTTCGAAGGCAGAGTGGTACCGGGTGGTGGTCAACGCCGCGACCCGGGCCAAGGACCTGGCCTGGATCGAGCCGCGCGCGGCAGCCGCCGGTGTCGCGGTCAAGCACCGCGGCGACCTGGCGATGGTCGCGGTGCAGGGCCCGAACGCTCGCGCGAAGTTCGCCACGCTGCTGTCCAAGGACGCCGCCGCGCGCGCGCTGGCGCTCGGCCAGTTCCATGCTGCGGATCTCCATGCTGACGACGGCGGCGCGCTGTTCGTCGCCCGCACCGGCTACACCGGCGAGGATGGCTTCGAGATCATGCTGCCCGCAGTGGATGCTCCGGCCTGGTTCGACCGCATCGTCGCCGCCGGCATCGCACCGGCTGGCCTCGGTGCGCGCGACACCTTGCGGCTCGAGGCGGCGATGAACCTCTACGGCCAGGACATGGACGAGAAGGTCACGCCGCTCGAGAGCGGTCTCGCCTGGACCGTCGCCTGGGAGCCCGCCGACCGCGACTTCATCGGTCGCAAGGCGCTCGAGGCGCAGAAGGCCCTCTCTAAGACGAGCGGCGGGCATCGGCGTTTGGTCGGCTTGGTGCTCGAGGACAAAGGCGTGCTGCGTGGCCATATGCGCGTGGTCACGCCGGCCGGCGATGGTGAGATCACCTCGGGTTCGTTCTCGCCCACGCTCGAGCAGTCGATCGCGCTGGCGCGGGTCCCGGCCGGCAGCTTCGATCGCGTGCAGGTCGACATCCGCGGCAAGCTCTGCAACGCCCGCGTGGTCAAGCCGCCGTTCGCGCGCAACGGCAAGTCCCTCCTCTAAGAAGTCCCATCCAGGAGTCCGCCATGAGCAACGTCCCGAAGGATCTGCGCTTCACCAAGTCGCACGAGTGGCTGCGCAAGGAAGCCGACGGCAGCGTGACGATCGGCATCACCGACCACGCGCAGGGCGCGCTCGGTGACCTGGTGTTCGTCGAGGCGCCGGCCACCGGCCGCAAGGTCGCCGCGAACGAGGCCTGCGCCGTGGTCGAATCGGTCAAGGCCGCCTCCGACGTCTACTCGCCGCTGGCCGGCGAGGTGGTCGGCAACAACGCCGAACTCGGCAGCGCACCGGAGGCGATCAACCAGGATCCCTACGGCAAGGGCTGGATGTTCCGCGTGAAGCCCAGCGATGCGAAGGCGCTCGACGCGCTGCTCGACGCCGCGGCTTACACCAAGTTCCTCGCCGACGAAGGTCATTGATGCCGTTCATCCCGCACACCGATCATGAGGTCCGCGAGATGCTCGCGGCGATCGGCGTCGATTCGATCGACCGTTTGTTCGACGAGATCCCGCCTCAGCTCCGCGCCAAGGACCTCGGTGCGGTGCCCGTCGGCCTCACCGAGATGCAGGTCGTGCGCCTGATGCGCGAGCGCGCCGCGAACGACGGCAGTGCGCTCAACTTCATCGGTGCCGGTGCCTACGAGCACCACATCCCGGCGGCGGTCTGGGAGATCACGACC
>JANNEA010000050.1:0-2275 GCA_031388175.1 Gammaproteobacteria bacterium | reverse complement strand
GCCGCGCGCGGCCTCGTCCTCGCCGATGACCAGGGCGAAGCGGGCGCCGCTCTTGTCGGCGCGCCTGAGCTGGGTCTTGAAGGCGCCACCGCCGCAGTTGGCGATCAGACAGGCCGCGGGCAGTCCATCGCGCAGCTGTTCGAGCAGGGCGAGTCCCGCGCGCTCCGCCGCCGCGCCGACCAGCACGGCGTAGGCATCGACCCGCAGCGCTGGAGCGGCGCGACCGGCGAGCTCGACCAGCGCGACCAGCCGCTCGATGCCGAGCGCCCAGCCGACGGCGGGCGTCGGCGCGCCGCCGAGCTGCGCGACCAGCCCATCGTAGCGACCGCCGGAGCAGACCGCGTCCTGTGCGCCGAGCGCGCCGGTCACGAACTCGAACACGGTGTGGGTGTAGTAATCGAGCCCGCGGACCAGCCTGGGATTGATGCGGTAGGCCAGCCCAGCGGCGTCGAGCAGCGCGCGCAGACCATCGAAGTGCGTGCGCGACTCGGCATCGAGATCGTCGTGCAGGTCGGGCGCGCCGGCGATGATGGCGGCCAGCGCGGGATCCTTGGAGTCGAGCAGGCGCAACGGGTTGTGCTGCAAGCGGCGCTGCGCGTCCGGATCGAGCGCGGCGCGGTGCTGCTCCAGATAGGCGATCAGGCGCAGGCGGTAGGCCGCGCGCGCCGCCGGCGTCCCGAGCGTGTTGAGTTCGAGCGTGATGCCGTCGAGACCGAATCGCTGCCACAGCCGCGCCGCGAGCAGGATGAGCTCGGCGTCGATGTCCGGCCCGGGCATGCCGAAAGCCTCGGCCCCGACCTGGTGGAACTGGCGGTAGCGGCCCTTCTGCGGCCGCTCGTGGCGGAACATCGGGCCCATGTACCAGAGCCGCGGTGTCTGGTTGTGCAGCAGACCGTTCGACAGCCCGGCGCGCACGCAGCTCGCAGTGCCCTCTGGCCGCAGCGTCAACGATTCGCCGTTGCGGTCGTCGAAGCTGTACATCTCCTTCTCGACGATGTCGGTCGTGCTGCCGATCGAGCGCGCGAAGAGTTCCGTTTTCTCAAGCAGCGGGAAGCGGAGCTCGCGGTAGCCATAGCTGTCGAGCGTGGCGTGCAGTTCGGCCTCGACCATCTGCCAGGTGGCCGCGGCCTCCGGCACGATGTCGTTCATGCCGCGCACGGCTTGCAGAGCTTGCGTCACGTTCGCGGCCTCAGCGCAATGCGCCGCCGGCGCCGATGGTGAAACGCGCGGTCGCGTCGCGCTTGGTCAGCGCGGTGAGGTCAACCTTGCGGCCGTCGATGCTGACCGCCACGGATGCCGCCTGGCCGATGAACACGCGCAGCGGCGGCATGGCGGTCAGCTCGCGGACCTGACCGGCGTCGAACAGCTGGTAGACCAGCGGTTGGTTCGCCGAGTCGTGGACCTCGACCCAGGACTCGGCGGTGAACCGCAGTGCGACGCGTACCTGCCCACCGGGCAGCGCCGGCTTGGCGTCGGTGGCTGCGGCCTCGGCACGTGGCGCGCTGCTGGCTGGTGCGGCAGCGGGCGCCGACGCGAGCGCCGCCGTGATCGTGGCCGCCGCGGGCGCGGTGGTCGGCACCGCGGCGACGCTGCCCGGTACGGCCGCCGTCACCTGCGTCGCGGCCGGCGTCGGCAGAGGTTCCGGTCGGTGGTAGAGCCAGATGGCGAACAGCACCAGCAGCACGCTGGCAACGCCCGCCGCGACGGTCGGCAGCATCCGCTTGAACTCGACGCGGCCTTCCATCTGCTCGCCTTCGTTGCGGTAGCCGACCAGCGGCGGCGGCTTCGGTGCGGCAGCGCGCTCGTAGGCCTCGAGCAACGGTTCGACCGCGATGCCGAGCTGCTTGGCGTAGTTGCGCAGGTGGCCCTTGACGAAGATCGGTGCGCCGAGCCGCGAGAAATCGTCGGCCTCGAGCGCGCGCAGCGTGGTCAGGTCGATGCGCATCTCGGACGCGGCCTGGGCCTGCGTCAGCTTGCGCCGCTCGCGCGCCGCACGCAGCTGCTCACCAGCGCGGACGCTGGTGGCGTCGCCGTCGCGCACACCGTCGATGGCAGGATCCCGTTCCATCACTTGAGCGGCTTGCCGTCGAGCTCGATGGTCTCGGGTGCGCTCGGGAAATCGCGTCGCAGCTGGTCGGCGAAACGCGACGCGGTGCGCTCATCGCCGAGCGCCTGCTCGGTCCGGTACGACAGCAACAGCGTGCGCGCATCCGAACGACCCTGCTCGCGCAGGCGCTGGAGGAAGGCGCGGCTGCGCAGCGGCTCGCCGCGCTCG
>JANNEA010000047.1:0-3063 GCA_031388175.1 Gammaproteobacteria bacterium | reverse complement strand
GCCGCGCGCGGCGGATCGAGCCAAGCGAGCGCGGTCGCGTCGCGCGCGCCCCAGGCCGCGAGCTCGAGCGCGAGCGGTGCCAGGTCGGCCTCGAGGATCTCCGGCGTCGGGAACGCGACCAGCCGCGCGTCCTCACCCTCGCTCCACAGCCGGTAACAGATGCCGGGCGCAGTACGACCGGCGCGGCCACGACGCTGGTCGGCGGCGCTGCGCGCCACGCGCACGGTCTCGAGGTGGCCCATGCCGCTGTTGAGGTCGAAGCGCGGGATGCGCGACAGCCCCGAGTCCACCACGATGCGCACGCCCTCGATGGTGAGGCTGGTCTCGGCGATCGAGGTCGCGAGCACGACTTTGCGGCGACCGGGCGCGGACGGAAGGATCGCGGCATCCTGTTGGGCGGGTTCGAGCTCACCGAACAGCGGCACCAGGTCCACATCGCGCGGCAGCTGCGACGCGAGCAGGTCGGCCACGCGGCGGATCTCGGCCTGGCCGGGCAGGAAGGCGAGCACGCTGCCGGCTTCCTCGCGCAGCACACGCAGCACCACCGAGGCCAGATGGCCCTCGATGCGCGCGTTGCGCTCCAGCGGCGCCGCGTAGCGGGTCTCCACCGGGAAGGCGCGGCCTTCGCTCGAGATCAGTGGCGCATCACCCAGCAGCTTGGCGACCGCGGCGCCGTCGAGCGTGGCCGACATCACCACGATGCGCAGGTCCGGACGCAACGAGCCTTGCGCTTCGAGCGCCAGCGCCAAACCGAGGTCGGCCTGCAGGCTGCGCTCGTGGTATTCGTCGAACAGGACCGCGCCGTAGTCGGCGAGCGAGGGGTCCTCCTGCAGCAGCCGCGTCAGCACGCCCTCGGTCACCACTTCCAGCCGCGTGCGCGGCCCGACCTTGGAATCCATGCGTACGCGGTAACCGATGGTCTCGCCCACCGCCTCGCCACGCAGCTCGGCCATGAAACGCGCGGCGGCCCGCGCCGCGATCCGCCGCGGTTCGAGCATCACGATCTTGCGGCCCGCGAGCCAGGGCGCATCGAGCAGCGCGGGTGCCAAGCGCGTGGTCTTGCCCGCGCCCGGCGGCGCCTGCACCACCAGGTTGGTGCGCTGCGCGAGCGAGGCGCGGACCGCGTCGAGGATGTCGTCGACCGGGAAGCGCATGCGTCAGGGCACCGTTCCGCTGTCGAACGCGGCGCGCGTGAGCAGCGCGAACGGCCCGGACGGATCGTGGGTGCGTGCCACTATCACGATGTAGCCGAAGGTGAGCAGCGCAAGGACGAAGGCGACGACGCGTTGCGCTTTGGGCCGGCCCGGTCGCAAGGCCAGCACGCCGAAGATGATGTAGACCACGAGCGCCATGACCTTCGCGGTCAACCAGCCCTGCACGAACGGGTACTGCTGGATTGTGAACGCCAGGCCGAGCGCGCTGGCCAGCAGCACGGTGTCCACCATATGCGGCACGACCTTCACCCAGCGCGCGGCGAGCCGCGGCGAATCGCGCAGCATCCACACGCCGCGCAGCACGAACAGCGCCAGGCTGAGCACCACCGTGGTCAGATGCAGATGCTTGAGCGCGAAGTACACGGCATTCCTCATCGAGGCTCTATAATCGCCGCCGCAGTCTACCGGCCCGCCTCAAGCCACGGGAACAAATGATGCAGGATCGATCGCTCGACGAACGCGATTGCGCGGCCGACCCGTTCGACCAGTTCGCCGCTTGGTTCGCCGAGTGGCAGGCGGTCGGCGCAGCTGAACCGACCGCGATGACGCTCGCCACCGTGGACACCCGCGGTCAGCCGAGCGCGCGCGTGGTGCTGCTCAAGGGCTACGACACGCAGGGCTTCGTGTTCTTCACCAACTACGAGAGCCGGAAAGGCGCAGAGCTCGCCGCGGCGCCGCGCGCCGGCCTGCTGTTCTTCTGGGACACGCTTTCCCGCCAGGTCCGGATCGAGGGTCGCGTCGAGCGCGTGAGCGCCGCCGAATCGGATGAGTACTTCGCCACCCGACCGCGCGGCAGCCAGATCGGCGCCTGGGCCTCGCCGCAATCACGACCGATCGCCGAACGCGCCACGCTCGAAGCCGCGGTGAAGGCAGTCGAGGCCAAATCAGGTGCGGCCCCCATCGCGCGCCCACCGCATTGGGGCGGCTACCGCGTCACGCCCGAGCGCTTCGAATTCTGGCAGGGCCGCGAGTCGCGCCTGCACGACCGCATCGTCTATGTGCGCGGCGCCGCCGGCTGGATGCGCTCGCGCATCGCGCCCTGACCCGACCACCCCGTTGAAGCTCGTCTCCTTCAACCCGCTGCGCACGCTCGGGCTCGACGCCATTCCGCTGCGGGCTGAGTCCTTCCCCGCTGATCCCGCCACGCTCGCCGCGGTGCGCGACGCCGACTGCGTGCTGTTCCCCGAGACCTGGCAGGTGAACGCCCTGCACTACGCGCTGCACAAACGCATCTTCCCGAGCGTCGCCTCCCACCACCTCGGCGCGAGCAAGGTGGAGATGACCCGCGCGTTCCAGGCGCTCTGCCCCGCCAACGTGCCTGAGACGCTGATTCTGCCCGCCACAGAGAGCGGCGCGCGCACCGCCACCGAGGCGCTCGGCTTCCCCCTGGTGGTGAAGCAGCCGCGCGAGTCGATGGGTCGCGGCGTGTTCAAGGTGGAGAGCGCACGCGAGCTCGCCACCCTGCTGCCCTCGCTCGAGATTCTCTATGCCCAGGAGCTGCTGCCGATCGACCGCGACCTGCGCATCTGCTGGGTGGGCGACGCGGTGCTCAGCGCCTACTGGCGCATCGGCGGCGACGGCTTCCACACCAACATCAGTCGGGGCGCAACAGAATCCTTCGACGGCATCCCGCCGCAGGCACTCGAGCTCGTGGCGCGTGTGGCGCGCGCGCTCGGTGTGGATTACGCCGGTTTCGATGTGGCGATGGTCGGCGACCACCCCTACCTGTTCGAACTGAACACCCTGTTCGGCAACGAGGTCATCAACCGCGCGGGCGTGGATTACGCCTCGGCGCTCAAGCGCGCGATCGAATAGGGGGTCAGGTCTTTTATCTTTGAAGCCGCCCGCG
>JANNEA010000116.1:0-5082 GCA_031388175.1 Gammaproteobacteria bacterium | reverse complement strand
AGGAAGGGCTGGAAGAAATCGAGCCGTCCTGCGGCGCGTTCCGTGAGGCGCGCGCTCACGAACGCGAACGGCACGCCGGCAGCGGTGCATGCGAGCAGCAGGTTCGGCCAGAGCTCGGTCTCGATCACCACCAGCGCGCGTGGCCGGAGCCGCGCGACGAACGCGCCGGCGCAAGGCGGGAGGTCGAGCGGCACCGGCGCAACTGCGATGTCGGCACCGAGCGCCGCGCGCAGCCGCGCCGCACCGGCCGCAGTGAAGGTGGTGAACTGCAGCGGCAACTCAGGGAAAGCCTGGTGCAGTGCACGGACCAGCGGCAGCAAGGCCTGCACCTCGCCGACCGATGCGGCATGGAACCACAGCGGGCGATCGTGGCGGCGGGCGACCACGCCAAGACGGGCGAGGGTCTGATCGGGTCTGCCGGTCTGGCGCAGCGCGCGGAACATGGTCCAGGCCAGGGCCGGTAGCGCAAGCAGCGCCACCAACGCGGTCCAGACGTAGCGCAGCAGCCGCGCTTCGCTTGAATCAGCGCGGACGCCGCTTGATGGCATCGATGATCTTGGTGGTGGATGCGCCCGCCACGAACTGCAGCACTTCGACCCGGCCACCGTTCTTGGTGACGCACTTGTGCCCCGCGATCTGCTCCGGCGTGTAGTCGCCGCCCTTGACCAGCACATCGGGCAGCACGCGGCAGATCAAACGTTCGGGCGTGTCCTCGCTGAACGCCACCACCCAGTCCACGCTCTCCAGCGCGGCCAGCACCGCCATGCGGTCGGCCAGCGTGTTCACCGGGCGGCCGTCGCCCTTGAGCTTGGTCACCGAGGCGTCGTCGTTGACCGCCACGATCAGGCGGTCGCCGCGCTTGCGCGCTTCGCGCAGGTAGGCGACGTGACCGGCGTGCAGGATGTCGAAGCAGCCGTTGGTCATGACCAGCGACTCACCCTGCGCGCGGGCATGCGTCACCGCATCCATCAGCTCAGCCTCATCGAGCACCGCGTGTGCCGAGTCGCCGAGTGCGCGGCGCGCCGCCAGCCTGAGCTCGATCGGCGTCACGCTCGCAGCGCCGAGCTTGGCCACCGTGAGTCCGGCGGCAAGGTTCGCCAGCTTGGTGGCATCCGCCAGCGAAAGACCCGCGCCAAGCGCGCTCGCCAGCACCCCGATCACCGTGTCGCCGGCGCCGGTGACGTCGAAGACTTCGTGGGCCTGAGTCGGCAGGTGCAAGGGCGGGCCGCCTGCGCGCAGCAGGGTCATGCCGGCTTCCGATCGCGTGACCAGCAGCGCGTCGAGCTCGAGCTCCTGGCGCAGGGCTTCGCCCTTGCTCGCGATCTCGGCATCAGCGCGCGCCGGACCGACCACGGCCTCGAACTCGCCGAGGTTCGGTGTGAGCAGCGTTGCGCCGCGGTACTTGGCGAAGTCGCGGCCTTTCGGATCGACCAGCACCGGCTTGCGCTGGGCCCGCGCCGCGCAGATCAGCGCCTGCGGCTCGACCAGTGTGCCCTTGCCGTAATCCGACAGCACGACCACGTCGCAATCGGCGAGCCTGGCGGTGAACGCACGCAGCAGTGCCGCGCGGTCGACGGCGCCGAGGTCGCCTTCGAAGTCGAGCCTGATCAGCTGCTGATGGCGCGAGATCACGCGCAGCTTGACGATGGTCGCGGCGCCCGCGACCGCGAGCAGTTCGCTCGCCACGCCGAGCGCGCCGAGCGCCTTGCCCAGCGCTGCCGCGGCGGCATCGCTTCCGGTCGCGCCGAGCACGGTGGCGCGTGCGCCGAGGCTGACGATGTTGGCGGCGACGTTGCCAGCGCCGCCTGGGCGCTCGGCGTCCTCGCGCACGTGCACCACCGGCACCGGGGCCTCGGGCGAGATCCGCGCCGTATTGCCGTACCAGTAGCGATCGAGCATCACGTCGCCCGCGACCAGTATGCGCACGCCGCCGAATTCTGGAACCTTAACGCTCATGCGTCGCCTCCTCGCATCGCGCGCGGCAGTGTAGCAGCGCGCCTGCTAGGATTGCGCGCTGCCGCGCCGCGTCCACGCTGCGGCCGCACCGACCGCCATGCCACCACGCAAACGCCAGCGCTCGCCGCACCCCTACCACCCTTCCTACTGGGGCGTGTGGCTGTTCCTCGGCTGCCTGCGCTTGATCGTGCTGCTGCCCTATCGTGCGCAGCTTGCGATTGGCCGGGCGCTCGGCTACGCGATGTGGCGGCTCGCCGGCCCGCGGCGACGCATCACCAAGGTCAACCTGAAGATCTGTTTCCCCGAGCTCACGGTGGAGCAGCGCAAGCAGCTGGCGCGCGCCCACTTCGAGTCGCTCGGCATCGCCTTCGTCGAGACCGCGATGTGCTGGTGGAGCGACGCTGCCAAGCTCGAGCCACTGCTGACGATCCGCGGCCTGGAACACCTGCAGGCGGCGCTCAGCGGCGGGCGCGGTGCGCTGCTGCTGTCGGCGCACTTCACCACGCTCGAGATCGGCGGGCGCCTGCTCGGGCTACGCTCGCGTTTCCATCCGATGTACAAGCCGAGCCGCAACCCGGTGGTCGAGCGCTTCATGCGCGGACGCCGTGAGTTCCACTTCGGCAAGACGATTGCGATGGACGACGTGCGCAACCTGTTGAAGAGCTTGAAGGACAACGTGCCGGTCTGGTACGCGCCAGATCAGGGCTTCACCGGCAAGGGCTACATGCTGGTGCCGTTCTTCGGCGTGCCGGCGCCGACCAACCCGGCGACCTCGCGCATCGCCAAGCTGTCGCGAGCGCCAGTGCTGTTCTTCGGCACCAAGCGGCTGCCCGGCGCGGCAGGCTACGAACTCACGATCCAGCCGCCGCTCGAAGACTTCCCGACCGACGACGTCGCCGCCGACGCGCTGCGCATCAACCAGCTGATCGAGGCCGAGGTCCGGCGCTGTCCGGAGCAGTACCTCTGGGTGCACAACCGCTTCAAGACTGGCGCGCATCGCAACCCGCCCCAGCCACACGATCGTGCGGTCACCTGCGGCGCATTCGAGCAGGGTCAGGACTCGGACAAGAGTTCCGCGTAACCCGCATCGAACGCGTGCCAGGCCGCCGCCTGCGCCGCGTCATCCCAGAGCCTGACCGAGACCTTCGCCAAGGAGCGGCGCAAGCGCGCCAGGTTGCCGGAGCGCCAGGCGCCAGGCGCGCGCAGCACGCCACGATCGAGATCGATCAGCGTGGCGACGCCGGCCGTATCGAGCAGTAGGTTGTGCAGGTTGAGGTCGGCGTGATCGAGACCGGCTGCGTGCAGCTTGGCGACGCAGCGTCCGGCCGCACGCCAGACCGCAGGCTGCGGTGCGCCGCGCCCCACCGCCACAGCGAGCGGCGTCGCGTCGAGCCGGACCGTGAGCAGGTCGCCGCGGTAGATCAGGCCAGCGCTGCACACCCGTGCCGCGACCGGCCGCGGCACCGGCAAGCCCTGGGCATGCAGCCGTGCGGTCAGCTTGAACTCGCGCCAAGGTCGGCTGCGCTCGAGCCCGAGATCGAGGTAGCGGTCGTCGAGCACGCGGCCGAGCAGCCCGCCGCGGCGGTAGTGGCGCAGCACCAAGCGCGCATCACCTGCGCCAACGAACCAGCTCGCGCCACGCCCCCCGCTGGTGGGTTCGGCACCGCCGCGGGCGCGCCAATGCGCGGGATCGAACCACGCGGCGTCGAACTGGGCGCCGCCCAACTGGTCGGCCCCTGGTTGGTCGAGCCACCGCGCGTCGAATATGATTGCGCTCGCTGGCGAGCGCGTCGTCTGCTCGCGGATCACCTGATGTCCCTGCCCATCGCTGCGTCCCCGAAGAGCCTATGTCTGCTGCGCCTCTCGGCGGTCGGCGACGTCTGCCATGCGGTGGCCGCGGCGCGCGCGCTGCAGCAGCACCTGCCGGACGCGCGGATCACCTGGATCGTCGGTCGCCTCGAAGCGACGCTGGTCGGTGATCTGCCGGGCATCGAGTTCATCATCTACGACAAGCGCAGGGGCTTCAAGGCATGGCGCGAGCTGCGCGCGATGCTCGCCGCACGCCGCTTCGACCTGTTGCTGCACATGCAGGCCGCACTGCGCGCCTCATTGGTCTCGCTCGCAGTGCCGGCGCGCCAGCGACTCGGCTTCGACCGCGCCCGCGCCAAGGACCTCCAGTCGCTCTTCACCCACGCCGCGATCGCGCCGCAGCCGCAGGCGCACGCGCTCGAGGGGATGCTCGGCTTCGCCTGGACGCTGGGCGCGCCGCGCACGGCACCGCGCTGGGACATCCCAATCCCCACCGCCGCGCGTGACTACGCCCAGTCGCACGCTCCGCGCGAACCCTACCTCGTGATTTCGCCCTGCTCGAGCCAGCGCTCGCGCAACTTCCGCAACTGGAGCGCCGCGCGCTACGCCGCGGTGGCCGACCACGCCGCAGCGCGCGGGCTGCGCTGCGTGCTGACCGGCGGACCGACCGCGCTGGAGCGCGAGTACGGCAAGCACATCACCTCGGCGGCCCAACACGCGCCGCTGGACCTCATCGGCCGCACCGACCTCAAGCAGCTGCTGGCGATACTGGCCGGCGCGCGGGCCGTGGTCTGCCCGGATTCCGGGCCGGCCCACATGGCGGATTCGGTCGGCACGCCGGTGATCGGTCTGTACGCGACCTCGAACAAGGAGCGCACCGGACCCTACCGCTCGCGCCAGCACTGCGTCGACCGCTACGCCGAGGCGCTGCAGCACTTCATGGGGACGACCGTCGAACGGGTGCCCTGGGGCACGCGCGTGCGCCATCCTGAGGCGATGGACCTGATCACGGTCGATGACGTCACCACCAAGCTCGATGCGGCGCTGGCCGCCGGACACCCTCAGTGACCACGCGCGCGCGGCTCGCGATCGGTTTGGGCACCGGGCGCTGCGGCACCAATTCCTTGGCGCAGTTGATCGCGCTGCAGGACGACGCGGTGGGCACGCACGAGCGCCTCGGCCCGGGCGTGGCCTGGATCGGCGGCGAGGCCGCGGTGGACCAGGTGCTCCACGCAATGCTCGCCGAGCTCGCCGCGGGCAAGCAGCTCGCGCTCGAGGTCGGCTTCTACTACCTGCCCTACGTCGCGCGCATCCGCG
>JANNEA010000061.1:0-1742 GCA_031388175.1 Gammaproteobacteria bacterium | reverse complement strand
GAACTCGATCGGCTCGTCGCCGGAGCCCTGCAGCACCACGCCCTGGACCTTCTTGCCCAGCTCGCCCCAGGGCATGTCGGATTCGAACTTGTAGTGCTTGGCCAGCGACTGCACCATCGCGAAGTAGTAGGTGTTGCGCCGATCCCAGCCGCGCACCGCGCCGCCGGCCAGCGACAGCTCCGGGTGCGTGATCACGCGGCCCGGATCGAAGAACTGCTTCACGCCGAGGCCGTCGCAGGTCGGGCAGGCGCCTACCGGATTGTTGAACGAGAACAGCCGGGGCTCGAGCTCGGCCAGCGACCAGCCGCAGTGCTTGCAGGCGAACTTGGCCGAGAACACGAGCTCGGCGCCGCGTTTGTAGCCCGCGGGAGGTTCGTCGATGAACGCCACCCGCGCGATGCCGTCAGCCAGGCGCAGCGCGGTCTCGAAGGACTCCGCCAGCCGCTGCTGGATCTCGGGCCGCACCTTGAAGCGGTCCACCACCACCTCGATCGTGTGCTTCTTGCGCAGGTCCATCTTCGGCGCGGCGTCGAGCTCGCAGACCGTGCCATCGATCCGTGCTCGGACGAACCCCTGGGACCTCAGCTCTACAAGCAATTCGAGATGCTCACCTTTGCGCTCGCTGACCACTGGCGCCAGCAGCATCACCTTGGTGTCGGGCGGCAGCGCCAGCACGCCGTCCACCATCTGCGACACGGTCTGCGCCTCGAGGTCGATGCCGTGGTCCGGGCAGCGCGGCACGCCGGCGCGGGCGTAGAGCACGCGCAGGTAGTCGTGGATCTCGGTCACGGTGCCCACGGTCGAGCGCGGGTTGTGCGAGGTCGCCTTCTGCTCGATCGAGATCGCCGGCGACAGGCCCTCGATCTGGTCGACGTCGGGCTTCTCCATCATCGACAGGAACTGGCGGGCGTAGGACGACAGCGATTCGACGTAGCGGCGCTGGCCCTCGGCGTAGATCGTGTCGAAGGCGAGCGAGCTCTTGCCCGAGCCCGACAGCCCGGTGATGACGATCAGCTGGTCGCGCGGCAGCGTGAGGTCCACGCTCTTGAGGTTGTGGGTCCGCGCGCCGCGGATGTGGATGTGGTCCATTGCCATCGGGATTCTCGGGAGGGCGACCGGCGAGTTTAGGCCCCGGAGCCGGTCCGCCGCAAAGGCAGGCTGCGGGTAGAATGGCCGCCCCGCGTCCCACCCTGGGAGCGGCTACAACCGTCAATGCACAGACGCTAGGCGTCAAGGAGCAGCTCATGGCATCGGTTAACAAAGTGATCCTGGTCGGCAACCTCGGACAGGACCCGGAGGTGCGTTACATGCCCTCGGGCGGCGCGGTCACCAACTTGCGGATGGCGACCACCGCCACTTGGAAGGACAAGACCACCGGCGAGAAGCAGGAACGCACTGAATGGCACACGGTGGTGTGCTTCAACCGGCTGGCGGAGATCGCTGGCGAGTACCTGCGCAAGGGCTCGCAGATCTACATCGAGGGTTCGCTGCGCACCCGCAAGTGGAAGGACAAGGAAGGCAAGGACCGCTATTCGACCGAAGTGGTCGCCGACGAGATGCAGATGCTCGGCAAGCGTGAGGGGGGTGGGGCACCCCGCAGCGCGGAGCGCGGCACCGACGAGGGAGCCCACGAGGGCGGCCACGAAGGGGGCGAGCACCCGGCGTCGCGTCCTGCGGCCAAGCCCGCGGCTGCGGCTGGTGGCCAAAAGGTCGCCGAGGGCAGCTTCGACGACGACGACATC
>JANNEA010000048.1:0-11082 GCA_031388175.1 Gammaproteobacteria bacterium | reverse complement strand
CAGCGGGCCTGGCCCGGCCGTCCATGGCCGGGCCACCCCGCATTAGCTGAAGCGCTCGGCGCGTCCGAAGTCGCGTGCGACCGGATGCGGCGCGAGGCACTGCTCGACACGGCAGGGCGCCCATCGGCCAGCGCGTGTTGGCATTGCGGTCCTCGCAGCACGCCGTGGACCGTGTTCCTCAACATCCGATCCCACGCGGTATCGAACGCCCCGTTCGTCTTAGCGCGGGAACGGATGTGATGAGCACAGTCGGCGGTGACCTACCAGCCGATGGACCGCCCGCCGTCGACCGCGATGATCTGACCGGTGATGTAGGGCGCATCCGCGACGAGGAAGCGCACCGTGCGCGCCACGTCGGCCGGCTCGCCCACACGCTTCAGCGTCGTGGTCGCGACGATCTCGTCCTGGACTTGCGGGTCCATCTGCGCCTCCGGCCAGAGGATTGCGCCCGGGGCGACGCCGTTCACCCGCACCTCGGGGCCGAGGTCCTTGGCCAGAGCGAGCGTCAGCATCGCGAGACCGGCCTTGGCCGCGCAGTACACGGCGTAGTCGCGCATCGGCTTGCGGGCGTGGATGTCCACGATGTTGACGATGCAGCCGCGGTTCGCGCGCAGCACCGCTGCTGCCGCTTGGCTGAGGAAGAACGGCGCCTTCAGGTTGCTGCCCATCAGCTCGTCCCATTGCGCCGGGGTGGTCCGGCCGAGCGGGGTCGGGTGGAAGCCACTGGCGTTGTTGATCAACACGTCGAGCCGGCCATGGCGTGCGACCAGGTGCTCGATCATCGGCCCGAGCTCGCCGGTATGGTCGAGGTCGCAGCGCACTGCGTCGGCGGAACCCGGGCGCTCGGCGTTCAGCGCGTCGCGCAGCGCGCCGGCCTCGTCGACCGAGCGGTTGGCGTGGATCACCACCGTGGCGCCGGCCGCGTGCAATTCGCGCACGATTGCGGCACCGACCCTGCGCGCGCCGCCGGTGACGAGCGCGACGCGTCCGGTGAGCGGCTTGATTGGGTCGGCGTGCATGGCCGCAAGTTAGCATAGGCCCCGATGACGACCCTCCCCGAGCTCGACGCCGCCGCGAGCGCGCATGCGGCGCGCGTCGCGAACGCAGTGCGCGCGGCCATCGACCTGGCCGGCGGTGCCCTGCCGTTCGACGACTACATGGAGCTCGCGCTGTACGCGCCGGGCCTCGGCTACTACGCGGCCGGCGCGCGCAAGTTCGGCGCGAGCGGCGACTTCGTCACCGCGCCCGAGCTCACGCCCTTGTTCGGGCGTGCGCTGGCCCACCACCTGGCGCCGACCTTCCACGCCACGCCGGGACCGGAGCGCGTGCTGCTCGAGCTCGGGCCCGGCAGCGGCGCGCTGGCCTGCGACCTGCTGCGCGAGTTCGAGACGCTCGGTGCGTTGCCGGATCGCTACCTGTTGCTCGAGCCGTCACCGGAACTGCGCGAGCGGCAGCGGGTGCGCATCGCACAACTGCCGCTCGCGCTCGCGCAGCGCGTGCACTGGCTCGACGCGCTACCCGCGGCGCCGATTGCGGGCGCGATCCTGGCCAACGAGGTTCTCGATGCGCTGCCTTGCGAGCGCCTCGCGATTCGCAGTAGCGCGGTTCACGAGCTCGCAGTCGTGTGCGCAGGCGATGCCTTTTCGCTGGTCGAGCGTCCGGCACCGCCTGCGCTCGAACGCGCGGTGCGCGCGCTCGAGGCGGCGCGTGGTGCGCCGTTCGCCGAGGGCTATGTTCACGAACTGCGGAGCCGGCTGCCCCCGTTCGTGGCCACGCTCGCGCGGTTGCTCGCCCCTCCATCCGGTCCTCCATATGGTGGAGGCCAACTGCTGTTCATCGACTACGGCCTCGACCGGCGCGCGCTCTACTCGAGCGAACGCCGCACGGGGACCTTCCGCGCTTTCCATCGCCACCGCGCGCTCGATGATGCGTTGTTCCGGCCCGGGCTGTGCGACCTCACCGCCTGGGTGGATTTCACGGCGGTGGCCGAGGCCGCGACCGCTGCGGGTCTCGAGCTAGAGGGCTACACGACGCAGGCGCAGTTCCTGCTCGGCTGCGGCATCGCCGAGCTCGCTGCGGCGAGCGGGCCCGATGTGCTTGCGCTGGCCCGCGCCAGCAGCGCGGTGCTGCGGCTCACACTGCCCGCCGAGATGGGCGAGAGCTTCAAGGCGATCGGCTTCAGTCGCGGCGCCGGCGTGATGCTGCCCGGGTTCGCGCTGCGCGACCTCGCGCATCTGTTGTAATAGGCGGAGTCCGAAGGGGAAATCGTGGACCTCATCCAAGTCATCGTGCTCGCGCTGGTGCAGGGTCTCACCGAGATCCTGCCGATCTCGAGCTCCGGCCATCTGATCCTGGTGCCATGGCTGTTCGGCTGGCCCGACCAGGGCCTGGCCTTCGACGTCGCGATGCACATGGGCACGCTGGCCGCGCTGCTCTGGTACTTCCGCGAAGAGGTGGTGCGCTACGCGCTCGCCTTCATGCGCTCGCTGAAGTTGCGCGCACTTGACGCTGAATCGCGCCTGGCCTGGGCGCTGGTGATTGGCACGATACCCGCGGCCGTGGCTGGGCTGCTGCTCGAGGACGCGGCCAGCACCACGCTGCGCACCGCGACCGTGGTCGCGACCACCACGGTGCTCTACGCGCTGCTGCTCGGGGCAGCTGACCTGCTCGGCGCCAAGCGGCGCGACGAGACCACGGTCACGCTGCGCGACGGCCTAATCATCGGCGCGGCCCAGGCGCTCGCACTGATCCCGGGCACCAGCCGCTCCGGCATCACCATCACCGCAGGCTTGGCGCTCGGTCTCGACCGCAAGGGTGCGGCGCGCTTCTCGTTCCTGCTGTCGCTGCCGATCACCGCCGCGGCGGGTGTGCTCGAAGGCACCGAGCTCGTGCGCAGCGGCGCACCGCAAGCCTGGGGGGAGATGGCGCTGGCGGCCGCGGTCGCCGGCCTCGCGACCTACGCCTGCGTCGCCGTGCTGCTGCGGTTCATCCAGCAGATTGGCATGTGGCCGTTCGTCGTCTACCGCCTGGTGCTCGGCGCGTTGCTGTGGACCGCTCTTACTTGAGAGCCGCGATGACCGCGATGCGTGCTGCGCGCAGACGCTTGGCGACCTCAGGGCCGGTCACGCCGTCCGCGGCGCGCCCCTGCGGGCGCGCTGAAGCAGCGATCGCCGACGCATCCACCGCCCGCGCCGCGGCGAGCGCCGCCTCGAGCCGCGCGCGTTGCGGGTAGGGACGGTCCTCGAGTCCGAGCCGGCCTCGCGCATCCGCTTCGCAGGTGGTGAGGAACTGGGCGAAGCGCTCTGGGCGACGGAAGCCATCGATCTTCTCGATCAGCTCGAGCGTGGTGTCGGCGCGCAGCTCGAGCGCACGGTGCACGATCAGGTGGTGGTGGGCGACGAGCTCGGCCAGCTCGCGTGCGGCGCGCGGCGCCCGCAGGCGTTCGCTGACCACGGTGACGATCTTGGCGCCACGCTGCTCGTGGCCGTGGTGCTTGGGCAGCATCTCGGCCGGAGTGGTGCCCTTGCCGAGGTCATGCAGCAACGCGGCATAGCGCACCTCGAGGTCCTTGGACATCCGCGCGGCGAGGTCGAGCACCATCAGCGTGTGCACGCCGCTGTCGATCTCCGGGTGATGCGCCGCCGGCTGCGGCACGCCGAACAGCGCATCGAGCTCGGGCAGCAGTGCGGCGAGCGCGCCGCAGTCGCGCAACACCTGCACGAACACTGAGGGTCGGTCGGTCGCGAGCGCGCGCGCGAGTTCCTGCCACACGCGCTCCGGCGCGAGCGTGGCGAGCTCGCCGGACTCGACGATCTGGCGCATCAACGCCAGCGTCTCAGGCGCGACCGTGAAGCCAAGCGGGGCGAACTTGGCGGCGAAACGCGCCACGCGCAGCACGCGCAGCGGATCCTCGACGAACGCCGGTGAGACGTGGCGCAGCAACTTGGCGGCGAGGTCGCGCTGGCCGCCGTAAGGATCGATGATCGTTCGATCTCCGGGAGCACCGTCAGCGCTGCGCGCCATCGCGTTGATCGTGAGGTCGCGACGCAGTAGATCCTGCTCGAGCGTGACCTCAGGGGCGGCCCGCATCTCGAATCCCTGGTGCCCTGGCCCAAGCTTGCGCTCGGTGCGCGCGAGCGCGTACTCCTCTTTGGTCACGGGGTGCAGGAACACAGGAAAGACGTGACCGACGCGCTGGTAGCCCTGGGCCTCGAGTTCGGCGGCGGTCGTGCCCACCACCACCCAGTCGCGCTCGCCCTGCGCCAAGCCGAGCAGCTCATCGCGTACCGCGCCTCCGACCAGCAGGATCCTCGGCGCAGAGGGCATGGGTCAGTTGCGGCCGACGGCGGCGCGCAGCGCGTCGTAGCGACCGCGCGCGCTCGCGCCGGCGAGCCAGGCGGGCGCCACTGCGGCGAGCGCACGGGGTGCTACGCCGAATGCGGCGAAGCCGTTGCTGGTGCACAGCGACGACACCTGCAGCGAGCGCCAGTTGTCGAGCGAGAACGGCTTGCCAGGCAGGAACTCGAGCAACGCCGCCTGCAGCTTGCCGAGCCAGGCGGGCAGTCGCCAGATCAGCGTGCGGCGGCCGCGCTGGTCGCGGATGAAGCACAGCAGCTGCTCCAGCGTGTAGGCCTGCGGGCCGCACAGCTGATAGCGCTGACCAAAGCTGCGACGATCGTCGATCGCGCGCGCCATCACCTCGACCACGTCCTCGACCCAGACCGGCGCGAGCGCCGCATCCGGGCAGGCCAGCGGGAACACGATCGGCGCTAGCCCGAGCAGCTTGACGAAGCGGTTGGTGAGATCGTCGTCCACGCCGAAGATCACCGACGGTTGGAACACCGTCACCTTGAGCTCGGGTCCGGCCTGGGTCAGCACGATGCCCTCGGCTTCGCCCTTGCTGCGCAAGTAGTACGACGCGCCTTTGGCGGCGTCGGCGTTGAGCGCGCTCATGTGCAGCAGGCGCTTCACCCCGCTGCGACGGCAGGCGTCGACCACGCGCCGCGCGAGCTCGGTGTGCGCACGGCGGAAGCCGAGGCCGTTGCGGCCCGCTTCGTTGAGGATGCCGACCAGGTTGATCACCACGTCGTGCTGGGCACAGGCCGCGGACAGCGCGACCTCATCGTGCACGTCGGCGGCGACCAGCTTGAGCGTGGGCAGCACGCGCAGCGCGGCGTGCCGGAACGGCTGGCGCGAGAGCACGGTCACGCTGTGGCCGTCGCACACCAGGCGCGCGGCCAGATGGGATCCGACGAAGCCGGAGCCCCCGAGCAGAAGGATGCGATGCGTCATCGAGCGGGACCTCGCGCGGATTGTCGCATGGCATCCATGGGGCGTGGCACGATGCACCGATGCTCGACGCGCTGCTCCTTTGTCTGGCCATCGGCGCCTTCGCTGGTTTTGCCGCCGGCATGTTCGGCATCGGCGGCGGCTTGGTGATGGTGCCGACGCTGGCCTGGTTGCTGCCGCGCTTCGGCGTGCCGATCGAGGCCGCGGTGCACGTCGCGGTCGGCACCTCGCTGGTCACCATCGCGCTTGGGAGCCTTGCCTCGGTGCGCGCGCACCACGCACGCGGCGCGGTGCGCTGGGACCAATGGCGCCTGCTCGCGCCCACGCTCGCCCTCGGCGGCGCGGCCGGCGCGCTGTTCGCCCAAGTGCTGCCAGGCGAGGCGCTGGCCACGGTGTTCGCCTGCGCCGCCCTCGGGATCTCGTTGTGGTTCGCGCGCGGCGCGCCACCGTTGGCCCGCGCGCCGAGCGATGCGGCGGCGCGCATCACGGGGCTCGCCATCGGCGTGATCGCCGCGTTATCGGGCGTGGGCGGCGGCCTGATGGTGCTGCCGCTGCTGGTCGCGCGGGGCGTGGCGCTGCACTCGGCGGTGGGGACCTCGAGCGCGATCACGCTGCCGGTTGCGATCACCGCCGGCGCAATCTTCGCCTTCGGGCCCACCGACCCCGCGCTCGGCGCGAGCGGCGCGGTGCTCTGGCCAGCGGTGGCCGCGCTGGCGTTGGCCGCCTGGCTCGCAGCGCCCTGGGGTGCGGCCGCCGCACACCGCATGCCGGCGCCGCAACTGCGCAGCGCGTTCGCGTTGCTCGCCGCCGGCGGCGGCGTGTCGCTGCTGCTGCGCTAGCCTGCTGCTGCGCTGGGCCGAGCCGCTATACTTCGCGCCCCTCACGGGATCACCCGATAGCCGCCAGGTCCTCCAAAAGATGCGCCAGATTCTGCTCATGCTCACTTTCTTCGCCACCGCTGCTTCCGCGGCGCCGTCCTACGACTTCATGGATCTGTCGGCCGTTGGCATCGGTTACGCGCAACCCGGCGCCAGCCCCGACGACGACGCGGTCGGCGTGCGCTTCCGCAGCTCGCTGGCGTTCGATGATGAGTGGTTCTGGAGCTTCGAGGCGGCGCTGGTGGAATACAACGCCGAGCGTGGCAGCCAGTGGAAGACCGGCTTGGGTTACGCGTTCCCGCTCGACTCGATCGACATCGCGGTCAAGGTCGAATACGGCCGCATCGATTTCGGCCTCGCGAGTGGCGATGGTTTCTCGTGGGATGCGCAGTTGCGCAGCGCGACCTGGGAACACTTCGAGCTGAGCGCGCACGTCGGCCAGAACAACGTCGACCCGGTCGACCAGTTCCTGCGTTACGGCGTCGGCATGCTGTGGACGCCCGGCGATTCCTTTGGCATCACGGTCGAATACGATCTCGCGGCCGGCGACCAGGTGGACCTGTACGCCTATGCAGTGGGTGTGCGCTGGTCGTTCTGATGACGCTTCCGCGCAACGATTCAATTGACCTTGGTCAAGCTGATACAGAGCCATCTTTCGGCTTCCTGCTCTACAATTTGCGGGCACCTACCGCTTTCGCAGTAGGGCTGTTGTTGCAACCTGGGGGTCAATCATGAAGACCAAGTTCCTCGCAATCGCCTTCTTGGCACTGCTGCCGTTCGCGGCGTCAGCCGATGCACCGTCATACAGTTACTTCGACGTCAGCATCCAACAGGGCACGTTCGATGTGCCTGCGTTCTTCGATTTCGATACCGATGGTTATGCGCTCAAGGGCTCGTTCGCCGTGAACGACAACTGGTACGTGCAGTTCGACTACACCACGATGGGGACCGATCCGGACATCGGCGACTTCAGCGAGTACGGGCTCGCGGCCGGTTGGCACAACGAGATGTGGTTCGCCCGGTTCGGCTATGCCTCCGCAGAGGAACCGCTGGGCAGCGACGGCAGCGGCTATCTGTTCGACGTCGGCGTCCGCACGATGGTGTCGGACGGCTTCGAGTTCAACGCGCATATCGGGATGTCGGACCAGGGCGACTTCGGTTCTGCGACGTTCTACGGCTTTGGCGCGGTATGGTCGTTCAGCGACAGCATGGGTCTGTCGTTCAATTACGACCTGCGCACGGTCGGCGACTTCGCCGCCATCCCCGGCTTCGACATCGACACCACGGGCTACGGCCTCGGTTTGCGCTTTACCTTCGACTGAGACGCGAGCAGGACGTTCAGAAGGGCCCCGCGCGGGGCCCTTCTTGTTTAGCGGCCGCAGCGCGCCGGCTACTGCACCGAGTACACCATCCGCAGGTTGCTGCGGCGCAGCTCGAGCAGGAACACCGCGTTCGGGTCCAGGCCCTTGAGCATGCGGGTCAGGTCGGCCACGCCTGAGATCGCGCGGCGGTTGACTGCGACAATCACATCACCGGCCTCGAGCTTGCCCCTGCGGGCCGCGTTCGAATCCGGCACCACCGCGAGCACCATCGCGCCCTTGAGGCGGCCGTAGAACGGTGAGCGCTCGTCGATCTCGCCGAACGAAGCCCCGGCGAGCTTTTCGTGCACCGCGCCGTCGGTGACAGCCGCGGTCTCGGCGCCGAGAATCGTCGCGGTCAGGCTGAGCGGCTTGCCGTCGCGGATCAGGTCGAGCTTCACCTTCTGGCCCTTGCGCAGCAGGCCGATGCGGTTGCGCAGCTCGGACATTCCGGCGACAGCCTTGCCGTCCACCGCCACCAGCACATCGCCGGCCTGCACACCGGCCTTCTCGGCGCCGCCGCTGGGAGCCACCTGGTTCACCAGCGCACCGCCGCGGCCCTTCACCCCGAGGTCGTCAGCAAGCTCCGGCGGGACGTCGCCGCCCACGATGCCGAGCACGCCGCGCTCGACCGCGCCGTGCTCGATCAGCTGGTTCATGACGTTGCGCACCATGTTCACGGGGATGGCGAAGCCGATGCCCATGTTGCCGCCCGAGCGGCTGATGATCGCGGCGTTGATGCCCACCAGGTTGCCGGCGAGGTCGATTAGTGCGCCGCCGGAGTTGCCGGGGTTGATTGCCGCGTCGGTCTGGATGAAGTCCTCGTAGTTCTCTGCGTTCAGGCCGCGCCGGCCGAGGCCCGAGACGATCCCGGAGGTCACCGTGTGGTCGAGGCCGAAGGGGTTGCCGATCGCGATCACGAAGTCGCCGACCTCGAGCTGGTCGGAATCGGCGAGCGGTAGGGCCTTGAGGTTGGGCGCGATAATCTGGATTACCGCCACATCGGTGCGCTCGTCTGAACCCACCAATTTGGCGCTGAAGCTGCGCTCGTCCTGCAGCGTCACGCGGATCTCGGTGGCGCCGTCCACCACATGGTGGTTGGTGATGATGTAGCCCTTCTTCGCGTCGATGATCACACCCGAGCCCTGCGAGGCCACCTCGCGCTCCCTGGGCTGTGGCACGCCGAAGAAGCGGCGGAAGAACGGGTCGTCGTAGTAGGGGTTGTTCGGCGCCTGCTGGGTGCCGCGGGCGGCGATGTTCACCACCGCCGGGCCGGCCAGCGTGATGATCGGGGCGAGCGAGGCCGGCAGGCTGGTGATCGGCACCGCGGCCTGGCTGGCGAGCGTAAGGAAGGCGCTGATGACGACGGCGCCCAGGAACTTCGTGGATTGCATGGTTGGCCTCAGGTTGAGGCCGGGAAGGGTAACCCCGGCCGATGGCGACGGCGGAGGTGCTTGGCGGCAGGGGTATGACGCCGCGCGGGGTGGGGGAGTTCCCCACCCCGCGCACCGCGGCAAGCCTCTCTGCTAGGAGTCCTGGGTGCCTGGCGCCTGTCCCAGAGATGGGTCCGCAGGATTTATTTCCAAGTCCGACGGCCGGACCCCTTGCGCAGGTCGGGACCCGTGGATAGATTCCCGGTCCGGGGGAGAAACCCAACATCTTGTGTCTGGCTCCGCGCGGCGAAAGCCGCTGCGGCGAAAGGACTTTCTCAAGACACTTAGTTAACCTGTTGTTTCATATAGGTTTTCAGTGTCTTGACAAGCCGGGTATGCGGGTCCATAACCAGAACCGCACACCACAAGATGTTGTGTTCAGCCTGTCCCAGCTGAGCGCACAGGCAATCCACCGACTCATCCACAGCGCAGCGTTAGCGCCACGATTTCCGGAGACCTTACGACCATGAGCTCGGTGTTGAAGATCGCCATGCAGGCCCACGACATCCCCGTCCAAGACGCCTCTTCCGACATCTGGGACAAGAAGTACCGGCTCAAGGCCAAGGACGGTCGGGTCATCGACCTGACCGTGGACGAGACCTACCAGCGCGTGGCGCGTGCGCTCGCCGACACCGAGAAAGAAGAGCTCCGGGAGGCGTGGTACGAGCGTTTCCTGTGGGCGTTGCGCCGCGGGGCGATCCCCGCCGGCCGCATCATCAGCAACGCCGGCGCCCAGGAGCACAAGCCGGCGACCTCGACCATCAACTGCACGGTGTCCGGCATCGTGCGTGACTCGATGGACGACATCCTCAACAAGGTCCACGAGGCCGGCCTCACGCTGAAAGCAGGCTGCGGCATCGGCTACGAGTTCTCCACGCTCAGGCCGAAGGGCGCGTACGTGGCTGGCGCTGGCGCCTACACCTCGGGCCCGCTGTCGTTCATGGATATCTACGACAAGATGTGTTTCACCGTGTCGTCGGCCGGCGGTCGCCGCGGCGCGCAGATGGGCACTTTCGAGGTCGGCCACCCCGACGTCCCGGACTTCATCCGCGCCAAGCGCGAGAACGGCCGCCTGCGCCAGTTCAACCTCTCGCTGCTCGTGACCAAGGATTTCATGGAGGCGGTGAAGGCCGACGGCGATTGGAAGCTCGCGTTCCCGGTCCGCACCAAGGAAGCCGAGGCCGATGGCCTCGACGTGTATTCCCCTAAAGAAACCGAGATCGTCTGGCGCGAATGGCCGACGCATGAGGGCTACATCGTGAACGAGGCGGGCCTGGTGGCCTGCAAGGTCTACAAGACCATGCACGCCCGCCGCCTGTGGGACCTGATCATGACCTCGACCTACGACTTCGCGGAGCCCGGCTTCGTGCTGATCGACAAGGTCAACGAGATGAACAACAACTGGTGGGTGGAGAACATCCGCGCCACCAACCCCTGCGTCACCGCCGACACGCGCCTGCACACTCAGCTCGGGATGGTGCGGATCGGTGATCTGCATGCGTCGGGCGACATGCTGGAAGCGACCGTCGATGTGCGCACGCTCGGGCTCGGCCGCCGTGGCACCGTCGCCCGGCCCGCGAAGCCGGCGTTCATGACCGCTGGCGAGGCGGACGTGTTCAAGGAGATCACCGAGGACGGCTCAGAGATCAAGGCCACCGAGTGGCACGACATCTACACCGAGCGCGGCAAGCTCAAGCTCCGCGACCTTGCGGTCGGCGACCGCATCTTCGTGCAGTCGGGGAAGGGTCAGTTCGGCAGCGAGGGCAACGCCGATCTGGGCCTGCTGCTCGGCACCATCACCGGCGACGGCCACTTCACCAACCGCGGCAACGATCAGGAAGCGGTGGTGGTGAACCTGTGGAACGAGGACCGCGAGCTTGCCGAAACGATCGCGCGCTGCATGAACCATGACATCGCGCAGCAGCAGTACGCCGACGGCCGGACCTATTCCGTGGCGCCGGTCGCCGTGCCGGAACGCAACATGGTGTTCCTGCGCTCGGTGCCGATGGCCCGGGTGCTCAAGAACCACGGCTTCACCGCCGAGACCAAGCACCGCGTGCCCGAGGTGGTCTGGCGCGGCACCGAGGACTGCGTACGCGCCTATCTGCGTGGCCTCTTCCAGGC
>JANNEA010000037.1:0-5788 GCA_031388175.1 Gammaproteobacteria bacterium | reverse complement strand
CCGGCGCTCGGCGCCGCGCGTCGCGACCTGGCGCAGTCCTTGCGCGATGGCGATCGCGCTGCCGCGGGCGGGCGGGGCGGGCGACGGCTGCGCGCCGCGCTCGTGATCGGCAACTTCGCGCTGGCGCTCGCGCTCACCGTCGGCGCCGGATTGTTCCTCAAGAGCCTGCTCCAGTTGAGCGCGGTGGATCCGGGCTTCCGCGCCGAGCAGCTCTACACTTTCACCGTCGCCTTGCCGCCGGCCGCGTATCCGGACCGCCCGGCGCGCGGTGCGTTCCAGGAGCGACTGCGCGAACGCCTCGTGGCGCTGCCGGGCGTGAGCGCGGTGGGGTTCACCAGCACCTTGCCGCTCAGCCAGAACAACAGCGACACCACGATCCGCATCGACCGGCCCGCGCCCGACGGCACGCTGCCCGAAGTCCGCACCTGGTTCAGCGTCGCTTCGGTCGGCTACCTCGAGACCATGGGCGTGCCGCTGCTGCGCGGCCGCCGGCTCGACGCGAGCGACCGCATGGGCGCGCCGAACGCGGTGGTGATCAACGAGGCCTTCGCCCGCCAGCACTTCGCCGGCGAGGATCCGGTCGGTCGCCGGCTCGCCGGTGGACCGCCCGACCGGCCGGTGTACTTCGACATCGTCGGCGTGGTCGGCGACGTCCGCTTCTTCGGCCTCGACCAGCCGCAGACGCCGACCTCGTACTTCGCGGCGGCGCAGCGTCCGACCGGCCAGTTCTTCGTGGTGCTGCGCGCCGCGGGCGATCCGCTCGCGCTGCGCGAGCCGGCGGCGCGCGCGCTGGCCGAGCTCGACCCGACGCTGCCGTTCGAGGGCGGCCAGCCGATGACCACCTTCGTCGACGATTCGCTGCGCACCCACAAGCTGCTGTCCACGCTCACCGCGGCGTTCGCCGCGCTGTCCTTGCTGCTCGCCGCGCTCGGCGTGTACGGCACCACCGCCCACGCGGTCGCCGCGCGCACCCGCGAGCTCGGCGTGCGCTTGGCGCTCGGCGCCAAGCCCGCCGACCTGCTGGCGCAGGTGATGCGCCGCGGCCTGGCACTGGCTGGCGCCGGCGTCGTGCTCGGCCTGCTGCTGGCGCTCGCCTTGGCGCGTGGCGTGCAGGAGATCCTGTTCGAGGTCGCCGGCTTCGACCTCGCCGTGTTCGCCAGCGTGAGCCTGCTGCTGCTTGCGGTAGCCGCGGTCGCTACGCTGCTGCCGGCCTGGCGCGCGGCGCGCGTGGATCCGATGGAAGCGTTGCGCTACGAATGACGCCGCCGCTGATCGAACTCAAGGGTCTCGAGAAGACCATCGCCTCGAAGGCCGGCGCCACCTGGATCCTGCGCCAGATCGACCTCGCGGTGGCGCCGGGCGAGTTCATCTCGGTGATGGGGCCCTCGGGTTCCGGCAAGTCCACGCTGCTCAACATCCTCGGCTTCTTCGACAGCGACTTCGGCGGGCAGTACCGCTTCGATGGCGTGGACACCGGCAAGGCTTCTCCTAAAGAACGGGCGGATCTGGCGCGCGGCAGCGTCGGCTTCATCTTCCAGCACTACCACCTGCTCGACGACCTTACGGTGGCCGAGAACCTCGAGGTGCCGCTCTCTTATAGGGACGTGAAGGCCGGCGAACGCAGCGCGCGGGTGGCCGATGCGCTCGACCGCTTCAACATCGTGGGCAAGAAGGACCTCTACCCGAACCAGCTGTCCGGCGGCCAGCAGCAGCTGGTGGCGGTGGCGCGCGCGGTGATCGCGGCCCCCAAGCTCCTCCTCGCCGACGAACCCACCGGCGCGCTGCATTCGAGCCAGGGCCGCATGATCATGGACCTGCTGGCCGAGTTGAACGCGGCGGGCACCACCATCGTGCAGGTGACGCACAACGACGAGTTCGCCGCGATGGGGTCGCGTACGGTCAAGCTGTTCGATGGCTGGCTCGAGGGCGGCTCGTAGCGCACACTCGGGTCCGCATGAGCACCCGAGACGCAGCTTCGATGGACAAGAGTCCGCGCGTACTTGTTGCGGACGACCAGCGCGACGTGCGCGAAGCGCTGCGCCTGCTGCTGAAGGGCGAGGGCTTCGTGGTCGAGCTGGCGAGCTCGCCGGCCGGCGCGCTCGAGGCGGTGGGTCGCGCTGGCTATGACGCGGTGCTCATCGACCTCAACTACACCCGCGACACCACCTCCGGCGCCGAAGGCCTCGACCTGCTTGCGCAGCTGCAACAGGTGGACCCCGACCTGCCCGTGATCGTGATGACGGCCTGGGGCACGATCGAGCTCGCGGTCGAGGCGATGCGCCGCGGCGCGCGCGACTTCGTCGAGAAGCCCTGGGACAACGCCCGGCTCACCTCGATATTGAGGAACCAGGTCGCGCTCAAGCGCGCGCTGGCGCGTGGCGAACGCTTGGCCGCCGAGAACTTGCTGCTGCGCGGCGGCACCGAGCCGTTCATCGCGCAGGCGCCGTCGATGCAGCCGCTGGTCGAGATGATCCGGCGGGTGGCGCCGAGCGACGCCAACGTGCTGATCACCGGCGAGCCCGGCACCGGCAAAGGCCTGGTGGCGCGGCTGTTGCACGACAACTCCGCGCGCGCCGAGCAGGCCTTCATCGCGGTGAACATGGGCTCGATCCCCGAGACCATGTTCGAGAGCGAGATGTTCGGCCACATCAGAGGCGCGTTCACCGACGCCAAGGCCGACCGCATCGGCCGCTTCGAGCTGGCCGACGGCGGCACGCTGTTCCTCGACGAGATCGGCAACGTTCCCTACTCGCAGCAGGGCAAACTGCTGCGAGTGCTGGAGAGCGGCGAGTTCGAGCGCATCGGCTCCTCGCGCACCCAGCAGGCCGCGGTGCGCGTGATCGCGGCGACCAACGCCGACTTGGCCAAAGCGATCGCCACTGGCGGATTCCGCAAGGACCTGCTGTTCCGCATCAACACGGTGGAGCTCAAGATCCCGCCGCTGCGTGAGCGGCGCGAGGACATCCTGCCCCTCGCTGAGCGCTACCTCGCGAGCCTCGCCAAGCGCTATGGCCGCACGCTCGAGGGCTTCAGTTCCGACGCCGAGCGCGCGCTGATCGCGCACGCCTGGCCGGGCAACGTGCGCGAGCTCGCGCACAGCATCGAGCGCGCGGTGCTGCTCGGGGCCGGGCCCCGCATCGACGCCGGCGACCTGCAGCTCGAGCCCGGGCGCGCCATGCCGCTCGCGGCCGCGACCATGGACCGCATGTCGCTCGAGGACGCTGAGCGCGTGCTGATCCGCGCCGCCTTGGCGCGCTGCGCGGGCAACGCCACCCAGGCCGCGACCGAACTGGGGCTGTCGCGCTCGGCGTTCTACCGCAGGCTCGAGAAGCTCGGTATCTCTTGATGGTCGCGCCGCAGCCGCACCTGCGTCCCGCGTCGCGCCAGCACGCCACCCGTTACGAGACGCGCATCCTGCTGCTGGCGCTCGGCGTCGGCGCGGTGCCGATCGCGGTGCTGGCGGCGGTGCTGTGGCAGCTGGACGCGCCGCCGGCGCTCGCCACGACCGCGCTCGGTGTGTCGTTGCTCGCCTGGCTGTTCGCCGCGCACCGGCTGCGCTTCGAGGTGGTCTACCACCTGCAGACGCTCGCCAACCTGCTCGAGGCGCTGCGCGAAGGCGACTTCTCACTGCGCGGCCGCCGCGCGCGCCGCGACGATGCGCTGGGCGAGGTGGTGCTCGAGGTCAACGCGCTGGCGCAGACGCTGCGCGAGCAACGGCTCGAGGCACGCGAGGCGAGCGCGCTGCTGCAGAAGGTGGTGGTCGAGTTGGAGATTGCTGTATTGGCCTTCGATCGCGAAGGCTCGCTCAAGCTCGCGAACCCCTACGGTGCGCGGCTACTCGCGAGCTCGCCGGAGGCGCTGGTGGGCAAGCGCGCTGCATCGCTCGGCCTCGCCGAACTGCTCACCGGCCCGACTGCATCGATCGTGCAGCGCACCTTCCCCGGCGGCACCGGTCGCTGGGATGTGCGCCACGCGACCTTCCGCGAAGCGGGCATCGAGCACCAGTTGCTGGTGATCAGCGACCTTAGCCGCGCGCTGCGCGAGGAGGAGCGCAAGGCCTGGCAGCGCCTGATCCGCGTGATCGGCCACGAGCTCAACAACTCGCTGGCGCCGATCATGTCGATGGCCGCCACCTTGTCGACCTTGGTCGCGCGCGATCCGCTGCCCGGCGACTGGCGCCAGGACCTGGGCTCGGGCCTCAGCGTGGTCGGCGATCGTGCCGGCGCGCTGTCGCGCTTCATGACCGCCTATGCCTCACTCGCCAGGCTGCCCAGCCCGAACCGCCGCGCGGTGGACCTGGCGCAGCTCGCGCGCCGCGTCGCGGCGCTCGAGACCCGCGCCGCGGTGCGCACCGAGGGGCCGACGCTGCGCATCGAGGCGGATGCCGACCAGATCGAGCAGGCGCTGATCAACCTGGTCAAAAACGCGGTGGACGCGAGCGAGGGCCAGGGCCGCGTGCTGCTGCGCTGGCGCGCGACCGGCGACGGCACGGTGGTCGAGGTCATCGACGAAGGCCCCGGCATCGCCAACGCCGACAACCTGTTCGTGCCGTTCTTCACCACCAAGCCGGGCGGGTCTGGCATCGGCCTGGTGCTGTCGCGGCAGATCGTGGAAGGCCACGGTGGCACGCTGACGCTCGAGAACCGCGGCGATGCGCGCGGCTGCGTGGCGCGGGTGAACCTAAGGTAGTCTCGACGGCGCCGCGCTGCGCGCGGTGGAAGGGGGGCTCGCGATGACTTGGCTCTACATCACCGGCGTCGTGATCATCGTGCTGCTCGGCGCGGCGATCTTCATCGACATCGGCATCGTCTACATCACGCTGATCATCGGCTTCACCGTGATCGCGATCCACGACATGCTGCAATCGAAGCGTGCGATCCTGCGCAACTTCCCCGTGCTCGGCCACATGCGCTACTGGATGGAGCAGATCGGTCCCGAGCTGCGCCAATACTGGGTCGCCTCCGACAAGGAAGAGCAGCCGTTCAACCGCTCCGAGCGCGCCTGGATCTACGCCACCGCCAAGGGTCAGAACAACTTCTTCGGCTTCGGCACCACCGAGATGGTGTACGGCGCCGGCTACCCGATCATCAAGAACGCGGTGTTCCCGTTCCAGGAGGAGAAGGCCTTCCTGCCGAACGGCGACCCATCGGCGATTCCCTGCGCCAAGGTCATGGGCGCCGCGCACAAGCGCGCGCGGCCCTGGCGGCCGAACTCGGTGGTCAATGTGTCGGGCATGAGCTTCGGAGCGCTCGGCAGCCACGCACTTTCGGCGATCAACATCGGCGCGAAGACCGCCGGCGCCTACCACGACACCGGTGAAGGCGGCCTCTCGCCCTACAACCTGCTTGGCGCAGATGTGGTGTGGCAGATCGGCACCGGCTACTTCGGTGCACGCGGCCCGGACGGCAAGTTCTCGATGGATGTGGTGAAGGAGAAGTGCCGCGCGAACCCGCAGATCCGCGCGATCGGCGTGAAGCTGTCGCAGGGCGCCAAGCCCGGCAAGGGCGGCGTGCTTCCCGGCGCGAAGGTGGTGCCCGAGGTCGCCAGGACCCGCGGCGTCGAACCGTACAAGGATGTCATCTCCCCCAACGCGCACACCGAGTTCTCGGATGTCGACGGCATGATCGACTTCATCGAACGCCTCGCCGCCGCCACCGGTCTGCCGGTAGGACTCAAGGCCGCGATCGGTGAGACCGACACCTGGGAGATGCTCGCCAAGCGCATGCGCGAACGCGGCCAGGGCCCGGACTTCATCCAGGTGGACGGCAAGGAAGGCGGCACTGGCGCC
>JANNEA010000025.1:0-4577 GCA_031388175.1 Gammaproteobacteria bacterium | reverse complement strand
CCCCCACCCGCCTCGACCACCTCGCCATCATCCGCATCACGGGCGCGGACCGCATCGCACTGGTGCAGGGTCAGTCCAGCAACGATGCGCGCAAGGTTGATCCATCCCACGCGCAGCTCACCAGCTTCTCCAACCCCAAGGGCCGCTGCTACGCGATCTGCGTGCTGGCGGCACAGGGCGAATCGCTGCTGCTGGTGACGGAGCGCTCGGTCGCGCCGGCCTTGGCGAAGAAACTCACCATGTACGTGCTGAGGTCCCAGGCAAAAGTCGAACCGGCCGAGGACCTCGCAGTCTGCGGCAGCGCCAGCACCCTCGACGCCTGGGCCAGCGCGACCGAAGAAGGCACACTGAGCATCGGCATCCCGGATGCCCGCAGCCTGCTGCTGGTGCCACGGGCGGCCGCCACAAGCTTCAGCGACGGTTCAGACGCCTGGCGCCTGGCCGATATCGCCGCGGGCATCCCTACCGTGACGGCTGAGACCGCAGAGCACTTCGTGCCGTTGTGGCTCGGCCTCGAGCGCTTCGGCGCGATCGACTTCAAGTAGGGCTGCTACACCGGCCAGGAGATCGTGGCCCGCAGCCACTACCTCGGCCAGACCAAGCAAAAGCTGTTTCGCGCGCGGTGCAGTGCGACGGCGACGCCTGGGACCAAGCTCTACGCCGGCACCGATCAGTCGATTGGCGAGGTGGCTATCTCGGCGCCAGCTGGCGCGACCACTGCGTTGCTGCTCGTGGCGCGTGATACTTCACCCGCGACCCCGCTCAGCCTCGGCGCCGTCGACGGCCCCCGCCTCACCGAACTCTCGATCATCAACCCGACCATCAACGGAGCCACGCCATGAACTATGTCCACCTCGTGATCCTCGTCGCCTTCCTGCAGTACATGTGGTTCGGCTGGGAAGTCGGCGCGATGCGCGGCAAGCACAAGGTCAGCGCACCGGCCACAACCGGCAACCCGGAGTTCGAACGGATGTTCCGCGTCCACCAGAACACGCTGGAACAGCTGGTGGTGTTCGTGCCCGCGCTGATGATCTTCGCGAGCTACCTCGACGCGCGCTGGGCGGCAGGCATCGGCGCCGTGTTCATCGTGGGACGCACGATCTATCGCCTGAACTACCTGGACAACCCGAAGGGCCGCGGCCTCGGCTTCGGGCTCGGGTTCGCCTCAGTGGCGGTGCTGGTGCTCGGTGGGATCTTCGGTGCGGTCCGCGCGATGCTCTAGCCCAGTTTCAAAAGAGCGCGCGCACCAGCAGCAGCATGCCGAGCGTGGTGAGCGGGACGCCGATCCAGGCGCCGACGACGGTCATCGTCACCAGCACGCCCACCGCCATCAACGCGAAGCCGAGCGCGGCGCAGATGATGCGGCCGACCAGCACCAGCAGGCTGGTGACGAGGTCCCACACGATGGTGAAGGGCCAGAGGAACCACGGCGCCTTCTCGGTAAGCGAACCCAAGCTCAACCCTTCTCGTCGGGCTTGAACAGCGTGAGGTTCAAGGGCCGGCCCGCGACCCGCACCTTCTTGAGGTGCTGGAACATCGCCTTCGGCATGCCCTCCGGCAGGTCCACCGTGCTGTACTCCTCGTGCAGCTCGATGCGGCCGATGTCGCGGCCGGTCAGGTTCGCTTCGTTGGCGATCGCGCCAAGGATGTTGCCGGCCTTCACGCCGTGCACGGTGCCGACGTCGAGGCGATAGGTCTCCATCGCGGCTGCCGGACCCGAGTCGCTACGCGGGCGCCGTTCCTTATGACCGGCGCGGTCGCGGGTCTGGCGTGGGGCGTGCTCACTGCGTGGCACGAACTCGCCACGCGGCACGAACTCGCCGCGCGGTTCGAACTCGCGCGTCGGCCGCGGCACCGGGATGTCCTCGGCCGGCGCGCCTTCGCCGCGCAGCAGCTCGGCCAGTGCCGCCGCCAGATCCACTGGATCGACCTCGTGGCTGGCGAGGTAGGCCTGGACCGCACTGCGCGCCGGCTCAAGATCGGCCTCGGCCAGCGTCTTGGTGATCGCGGCGTGGAATCGCGTCAGACGCTTGTCGGCGATGCTGTCGGCGCTCGGCAGCGACATCTCGGCGATCTTGCTGCGCGTGGCGCGCTCGATCATCGGCAGCATGCGGCGCTCGCGCGGGGTCAGGAACAGGATCGCGCAGCCGGCGCGCCCCGCCCGGCCCGTACGGCCGATGCGATGCACATAGGCCTCGCTGTCGTAGGGCACGTCGTAGTTGATCACGTGGCTCAGGCGTTCGATGTCGAGCCCGCGCGCGGCCACATCGGTGGCGACCAGCAGGTCGAAGGCGCCGGCCTTGAGCTTGGCCACGGTGGCTTCGCGCTGCTTCTGCGGCACATCGCCCGACAACGCTGCCGCGGCATGGCCGCGGGCCTCCAGTCTCTCCGCGAGCTCGACGGTGGCGATCTTGGTGCGGACGAAGATGATGACGCCGTCGGTCTCCTCGACCTCGAGGATGCGGGTCAGGGCCTCGAGCTTGTGCGAGGCATGCACCAGCACGTAGCGCTGATCGATGGTCGCCGCCGTCGCGGTCTTCTCCTTCATCAGGACTTCGACCGGCTCGTCGAGATGCTTCTCGGCGATGCGCTTGATCTCGTTCGGCATCGTGGCCGAGAACAGCGCGATCTGGCGCGACTCCGGCGACTGCTCGAGGATCCATTCGACGTCGTCGATGAACCCCATCTGCAGCATCTCGTCGGCTTCGTCGAGCACCAGGCACTGCAGCGCGTCGAGCTTGAGCGTGCCCTTGCCGATGTGGTCCATCACGCGGCCGGGCGTGCCGACCACCACATGGATGCCGCGCTCGAGATGGATGAACTGGCTGCGGTAATCGGCGCCGCCGTAGATCGGCTGCACATGGAAGCCCTTCATCCCTGAGGCGTACTTCTTGAAGGCCTCGGCGACCTGGATCGCGAGTTCGCGGGTGGGCGTGAGCACCAGCACCTGCGGCGCCTTGATGGCGAGGTCGAGGTTGGAGAGCAAGGGCAGCGCGAAGGCCGCGGTCTTGCCGGTGCCGGTCTGGGCCTGGCCGATCACGTCCTTGCCCTCGAGGATCAGCGGGATGATCCGCGCCTGGATCGGCGTCGGGGTCTCGTAGCCCACGGCCTCGATGCCAGCCATCACGGCGGGCGACAGCTTGAGGTCGCTGAACTTGATCGGGGCGGCGGATTCTTCGGCGGTGGTGCGCGGCATGGGGCGCAGTCTACTCGTTGCGCCGCGCCATGGCGTACATCACCGCGCCGACGGCGACGAACGCCGCGGTCGCGAGCCAGGCCTCGGGTCTGACCTGCGTAAGCAGCCAGGCGCAGACCACGAGCCCCAGGCCGCCGAGCACGCGGCTGCCGCCGAGCTTGGGCAGCGACGCGCAGCACAACGCGTACAGCAGCACCCGCGTCAGTACGCTCAGCACCGCGAGGTAGACGAAGCTGCCGGCGATCGCGAGCAGCAACCCCACGAGGCCATAGAAGAGTATCGAGCGCGCTGGCGTGCCGAAGCGCGCATGCACCGCGCCGAACCAGGCCGGCAGGCTGCCCTCGTTCGCCAGCGCGTAGGTGATGCGCGGCGTGCTCAGCATCGAACCGGCGAGGTTGCCGCCCACCGACACGATCACGCCGAGCACCACGATCGCGGCGCCGGTGCTACCGAGCAGAGCGTCACCGAGCGCCACCATCGGCCGCGCACTGGTCGCAAGCAAAGGCAGCACCGCGACGCTCGTCGCTTGCAGCAACGCATAGAGCAAGCTCGCCACGCCGAGTGCCCAGAACAAGGCGACGGGAAGGTCGCGTTGTGGGTCCTTGGCCTCCCCCGCCGGCACCGCCGCCGACTCGAAGCCAACGTAGGCATAGAACACGAGCACGGTTGCGGCGCCGAGTTCGAGACCGTCGAGCGAGGTGCTTCCGCCCACGGTGAGCGCTCCGAGCACACCGGCCGGCATCGCAAACAGACCGAGCGCGACGAGGCCAAGCAGCGGCAGGAACTTGAGCAGCGTGAGCACGCCCAGCGTCCCGATCGCGCGCTTGGTGCCGAGCACATTGGCGAGCGTGAACAGCCCGATGACGAACGCGAGGATCAGCGCGCGGGGTTCAGGGTCGGTGGCGGCGGGCCAGAACCAGCCGAGCGTGGCCACCAGCAGGCTCGCGTTGGCCGAGAATGCGGTGAGCCGCGCGATGTAGAACATCCAGCCGGCCTGGAAGCCGGCCAGCGGCCCGAACGCAGTGCCGGCGTAAAGCACCGGCCCGCCGGTCGCGGTGAAGCGGCGCGACAGCGCCGCGTAGCAGAGCACGATGGGCAGCATGAGCGCCGCGCAGAGCACGAAGATCCAGGGGCTGAGCGGTCCCGCGAGGCGCGCCGCCTCAGCGGGAAGCCCGAAGATGCCGGCACCGATCATGCCGTTGATGGCGATGAGCCAGAGGCCCACGACCGTGAGTTCGCGCGGCAGCCGTTCGGTCCGGGTCGCCTCCATCAAGAGCGTGGCCGCGACGGCATCTTGGGGAACGACATCATGGCGCGGAGCATAAGCCATGGCCTGATATCCTTGCGCCCGATGCGACACCTCCAAGGCACCTTCACCTTC
>JANNEA010000082.1:0-11755 GCA_031388175.1 Gammaproteobacteria bacterium | reverse complement strand
CGGCAGGCGGGTTCGCAGGGCCGGTCGCAGACGCGGCCGAGGATCCCGGGGAACACGTTCGAGGCGCGGTTCACGAGGTAGGCCTCGGTGAACTCGCCCTGCGCGATCAGCCGGATGTACTCCGGCACATCGGTGTGGGCCGGGCACGCCCACTGACAGTCCACGACCTTGTGGTAGTGGTCCGGGTGCGCGGTGTCGGTGGGGGGCATCGCGCCTTCAGGCGCAGTCTTCGCGGGTCGACTCATGTGGGGGAATGTACCAGACCAGAACGGCCGGGCCGGCGCCGGCTCACACGCCGAGCACGCGCAGGGCCGGTTCGACCATCAGCGGGGACAATGAACCCAACACCGCGAGGGTCCAGGCGCGGCCGGCCCATGGCGCCCAGCGGCGGACGCCGAGGCGGCGCTCGGCCAGGATCGCCAGCGGTTGGACCAGGAAGAACGCCGCCCAGGCGAGCGCGGCCATCGCGCCACCGGCGAAGCTGATGAGGTAGGCATGGATCGTGGCGCTCAGCGCGAAACTGGCCGCGAGACCCAGCAGCGGTGCGCGCCGCGCCAAGGGCAGGAATGCACGGTCGCGCAGGATGCCCGAGACGATGAGGTTCCAGCGCTGGCCCCAGAACTCGCCGACGGAGCGGGCCAGGTGGGGGGAGTCGTGCATCAAGGGCGCTGTCCACCCGGACGCCGCAGCGATGAGTTCGACCATCGCGACCAGGACCTCGAACGCGGCCAGCGTGAGCAGCGCGCCCGCGGTCCAGCGCACCGCGTAGTGGAGCAGGGGTGGTGCCGCGGCCACCGCAGCCATCGCTGCCAGCGCCGCCCAGCACAGCGCGATCGCCACGACCAGGCCGAGCAGCGCGCGGTGGTCGAACCGCGGCGCGGTGCGGACCAGCGTGCGGGTGTCGATCACCGCGACGAGATGCAGCAGGCGCTGCACGAACCCGATGGGCGGGGAGTCGAAGACGAAATCCGCGGCGCGGATCGCGCACCAGAGGAGCGCCAGGGCCATCAGTGTGAGGGGGAGCGGGGGCAGCGCCGCGAACACTGGCAGGACGAGAGCAGCGAGCGCGATCAACCAAGCAAGCAGCGAACCGCGCGAGCTGCGGGCAAGCGCGGCGACGAGCAGCAGCTCGGCGCACCAGACCAAGAGCACGATGCCGGGAGTCATGTCGCGAGTGTGCCGGAGCAGGCGGCGGGATACGATGGGCGATGGCGACCACCGATGCGTGCCACAACTGCGGGACGACACTGACCGGTCGCTGGTGTCACGCCTGCGGGCAGGATTCCGCGCTCGCGCTGCGGCCGTTCCGCGCGATGCTCGTTGAGTTCAGCGACGCGGTGCTGGGCTGGGAGACTCGCGCGGGGCGCACGCTGCGCGCCTTGTGCTTCGAACCTGGGCGCCTGACGGTCGAGTTCGCTGCGGGTCACCGCGCCGGTTGGCTGCACCCGCTCCGTCTTTACCTCGGCGTGAGCGTGGTGGCGCTTACCGTGTTCGGCCTCACCAGCGACGCGATCGTCGCGCACTACGCCGAGGCGATCGGGCCGAACACCGAACTGGCCCAGTTCGGCAAGTTGATGCTGTTGATCTCGACCGCGATGTTCCTGTTGCTGCCGGCCCATGCGGCGACCTATGCGCTGGCGTTCCGGGGCGCGCGCCGCTTCTACTTCGAGCATCTGGTGCTGGTGTTGCACGCCACCTCGTTCATCTTCATCGCGCAGGCCTTGGCGTCACTGCTGCAGTACCTGTGGTTGCTGCTCGATGCGCCCTACGGATTCCTGATCGCAACCCGATTGACCGCTCATCTGGCGGTGGTGACCTACGGCTGGCTCGCCGTGCGGCGCGTGTACGGCTTCGGTCCGTGGCAGACCCTGGCGCGGCTGTCGGTCGCGGTGGCGCTGTTCCTCCCGATGGCCGTCGCGGCGGTGTGGCTGCTGCTCAGGCTGCGGACTTGAACCCGGCGTGCTGCCGCAACTGTGAGGCCACGCTGGCCGGCCGCTGGTGCCACGCCTGCGGCCAGGACAGCCGCGACCCGCTGCGCGACCTTGGCGCCCTGTCGGCCGAGTTCCTCGACAATGTGTTCGGCTGGGATTCGCGGTTGGTCCGGTCGCTGCGGTTGCTGCTCGGCGCGCCGGGTGCGTTGACCGGGGAGTTCGTGGCCGGCCGGCGCGCGCGCTACCTCGGACCGCTGCGCCTCTATCTGATCGCCAGTTTCGCGTTCTTCGCCTGCTATACGCTCACGCCCGATCCCGTGCTGGCGACCATCGCCGGCGCGGGCGATTGGCGGCTCGGGCTCAAGCGCATCGAGGTCGTCTCGGGCTGGCTGCCGACGATGATGATCCTGGTGCTGCCGGGCTTCGCGCTGATCATCCAGGTGCTGTACCGGTCGCCGCCGCGCCGCTTCCTCGAGCACCTGGTGTTCGTGCTCCACTTCGGCGCGTTCAGCTTCCTGCTGCTGCCGGCGGCCCAGCTGACGGCGGTCGGGCTGCGGGCCGTCGGCGCAGGCTCGGCCGAAAACTGGCCGCTGCTGATCGCGCACGGCATCAACGCGTTCTACTTCTACAAGGCGACCCGCCGCCACTACGGGATGGGCGCGTGGGCCACGTTCGCCCGCGTGCTCGGGTTCTGCGCGCTGATGACGCTGCTGCTCGGCACGTTCGCCAACTGGCTGCAGCGCGCGATCGAGCGCTACTACCAGTAAATCTCAGGCCGGGTAGGGCACACCGAGCGCGAAGGCCAGCTTGTCGATGATCGCGCGGGCATCCGCCAGGTCGTAGGGGCGGCGCGGCCGCGCGCCCCACACCGGCTTCGGCCAGGCCGGGTCGCCGCGATGACGCGCGATGTGGTGCAGGTGCAGCTGTGGCACGAGGTTGCCGAGCGCCGCGACGTTGAGCTTGTCGGCCGAGAACAGCTCGATCAGGTTGCCCGCCACCCGTGAGGACTCGCGGATCAAAGTGACCTGATCCTCATCGCTGAGTTCGTGGATCTCGCGCACCCCGGGTCGGCGTGGCACCAGGATCACCCAGGGCCAGTTGGCGTCGTCCATGAGCAGCACGCGGCAGAGCGCCAGGTCACCCACGGGGTGGGTGTCGGTCACGAGTTGTGGATGAAGCTCGAAGGTGTTCACGCGAGCTTCGAGATCTCCTGCAGCGCCACGCTCGCAGTCGCGAAGTCGAGGCTGCCGATGGCGCGCATGTCGGTGAGCACCCGCTCGAGGTGCGCAGCGCGCTGGCCACGGCCGGCCAGCCACTTCTTCGGATCGGCCGTGCCGCGCTTGCTCGCGCCCTTGTTCGAAGCAAGCAGCGCGACCGCCAAGCGTCGCTGCTGCGTGTACAGGTTGTCGCGCAGCGAGCCGCGCGCGATCGCCTGCCAGTGGCCGTCGACCTGCAGCTTCTCGATCTCGACGCGCATCCAGCCCAGGTTGAGCTGGGTGCCGAGCGCGAACCAGGCCGCGGCGGCGGTGCTGACCTTGAGCTTGGCGCCGCGCGCGATCTCGACGATGTCGAGCCCGGCATAGGCCCAGTCGGCGCCGGCCAGCGGTCGGGCCAGCTTCTCCGGCAAGCCAGCCTTGAGCAGGCGTTCGAGGTTGGCGCGGAACCGCTGTTTCTCGTCGGGTGGCAGCAGCGATTCGAGCTCGTCCATGTACTCGCGGATGCCGCCGCGGTAGGTGTCGACTGCTGCGGTGATCGAGACGTTGCGGTCGGCATGCTCGAGGAACCAATGGGTGGCGAGCCTGAGCACGCGACCGATCTGGACCATCAGTTCGGTCTGGACCGCCGCCGGCATCTCGGCGTCGAGCGCCTCGAGCGTCTGCCACAGCCAGGGCGCGGCGAACACCTCGCGCGCCACGGTGTAGGCGCGCGCCACCTGCGCGGTGGTCACGCCCGATTCCTCCATCAGGCGCATCGCGAAGGTCGAACCCATGCGGTTGACCATCGAATTGGTGATGGCGGTGGCGATGATCTCGCGCTTCAGGCGGTGCTTGCGCATCAGGTCGCCGTAGCGCTGCTGCAGCGCACGCGGGAAGTAGGCCGCGAGCTCCTGCGCCAGGTAGGGGTCCTCGGGCACATCGGAGGCGAGCAGCGCGTCGAACACACCAAGCTTTCCGTAGGACAGCAGCACCGAGAGCTCGGGGCGCATCAGGCCCTTGCCCTGTTTGCGCCGTTCGACCAGTTCCTCCTCGGAGGGCAGCGACTCGAGCGCGCGGTTGAGACGGCCCTCGCGCTCGAGCACGCGGATCAGGTGGCCGTGCTCGGTGATGCGTGCCGGCGCCTGGGCCTCGCCGACCGACAGCGCCTGCGACTGCAGGTAGTTGTCGCGCAGCACCAGCTCGGCGACCTCGTCGGTCATGCTCGCGAGCAGGGTGTTGCGCTTGGCGGTGGTCAGCTTCTTCTCGGTGGCGGCGATGCCGAGCAGGATCTTGATGTTGACCTCGTGGTCGGAGCAATCCACGCCCGCCGAGTTGTCGATGAAGTCGGTGTTGAGGCGGCCGCCGTTGAGCGCGTACTCGACGCGACCCTTCTGGGTCATACCGAGGTTGCCGCCCTCGCCGATCACCTTGCAGCGCAGTTCGCTGCCGTTGATGCGCAGCGCGTCGGTGGCGCGGTCGCCGACCTCGGCGTTGGTCTCCGAGCTCGCCTTGACGTAGGTGCCGATGCCGCCGTTCCAGAGCAGGTCGACCGGCGCTTTCAGGACTGCACGCATCACCTCGACCGGCGTCAGGTCGCCGGGCTCGATGCCGAGCGCAGCCGCCGCTTCGCGACTGACCGCGATGCTCTTGGCCGAGCGGGGGAACACGCCGCCGCCCTTGGCGATCAGCTTTGCCTCGTAGTCGGCCCAGCTCGAACGCGGCAGCTTGAACATCCGCTCGCGCTCCTTGAAGGAGCGGGCCGGATCCGGGTTCGGGTCGATGAAGATGTGGCGGTGGTCGAAGGCGGCGAGCAGCTTGGTGTGCTTCGACAACAGCAAGCCATTGCCGAACACGTCGCCCGACATGTCGCCGACACCGGTGCAGGTGAAGTCCTCGCGCTGGATGTCGCGCGGCGGGTCCATCTCGCGGAAATGGCGCTTGACCGATTCCCAGCCGCCCTTGGCGGTGATGCCCATGCCCTTGTGGTCGTAGCCGACCGAGCCGCCCGAGGCGAAGGCATCGCCGAGCCAGTGGCCGTACTCGGCGGAGATGCCGTTGGCGATGTCGGAGAAGGTCGCCGTGCCCTTGTCGGCGGCCACCACCAGGTAGGGATCATCACCGTCGTGGCGCACGCAGTCCTTCGGCGCGACGATCTTGCCGTCGACGATGTTGTCGGTGATGTCGAGCAAGCCGCGCAGGAAGCTCTGGTAGCAGGCGATGCCGCTGGCCAGCACCTTCTCGCGGTCACCGCCGGCAGGCGGACGCTTGACGAAGAAGCCGCCCTTGGCGCCGACCGGCACGATCACGGTGTTCTTGACCTGCTGTGCCTTGACCAGGCCCAGCACCTCGGTGCGGAAATCCTCACGCCGATCGGACCAGCGCAGGCCGCCACGCGCCACCATGCCGAAGCGCAGGTGCACGCCCTCGACCTTCGGCGAGTAGACCCAGATCTCGAACATCGGCCGCGGCAGCGGCAGCTCGGGGATCTTCGCTGGGTTGAGCTTGAAGCTCATCACCGGCTTCAACGCGCCGTCCGCCTTGCCTGAAGCAGTGCGCTGCCAGAAGTTGGTGCGCAGCATCGCCTTGATCACGTTGCGGTAGGCGCGGAGGATGCGGTCCTCGTCGAGGCTCGAGACGTTCTCGAGCGCGACCTTGAGCGATTCCTTGGTCGCCTGGTACTCGGCGTCACCGTTCTTGCTGGTCCTATGGAGCGCAGGGTCGAGGCGGGTCTCGAACAGCCGCACCAGCACCCGTGCGATCTCCGGGTTGTTGGCCAGCGCGCGTTCGACATAGGCCTGGGAGAACGGCAGGCCGGCCTGCTGCAGGTACTTGCCCACGGCGCGCAGCAGTGCAACTTGGCGCCAGGACAGCCCGGCGACCAGCACCAGGCGGTTGAATCCGTCGTCCTCGGCATCGCCAGCGAAGGTGCGAGCGAAGGCCTCGGTGAACAGCGGGCGCACCTGCTCGAGGTCGAGGCTGGCCAGCGAGTGGCACATCTCGAAGTCCTGGATCCAGACGATCGCGCCGTCGGCGAAGTCGAGCTCGTAGGGCCGTTCGCCGATGACCTTGAGCCCCATGTGCTCGAGCATCGGCACCGCATCCGAGATCGGGATCGGCTGTTCGCGGCGGAACACCTTGAAGCTCAGCAGGTTCTCGGGTGCGCCGACCTCGTGGAACAGGCGCATCGCGAGCGGCTGGCCGTCCAGCACCTTGCCGATCGCTTCGCAGTCGAGCGCCGCGGCGCGTGGGGTCTCATCAGAGCGGTAGGCGCCAGGGAAATACTGGGCGTAGCGCGCGGCCAGCCGCGTGCCCTGTTCCTCGCCATGCAGGTCCTGCAACGCGTCGAGGAAGGCGTCGTCCCAGCCACGCACCGCCTCGGCGATGCGTTGCTCGACCGCGCGCAGATCGAAGTCGGGGAACTGCCAGGGCTTCACGCGCACGATCAGGTGCAGGCGCGCCAGCACCGATTCTGAGATCTGGGTCTGGGCCTCGACGCTCACGCCGTCGAAGGCCTCGATCAGGATGCCCTGGATCTTCTCGCGCACCTTGGTGGAGTAGCGGTCGCGTGGCACGTAGACCATGCAGGAGAAAAAGCGGCCGAAGGCGTCACGGCGCGCGAACAGCTTCACGCGCTGGCGCTCCTGCAGCGCGAGCACGCCCATCGCGGTCTCGGCCAGCTCATCGGTCGTGCTCTGGAACAGCTCGTCGCGCGGGAAGGTCTCGAGGATGTGCAGCAGCGCCTTGCCGCCGTGGCTGCTCGGCGGCAGCTTCGAGCGCAGCACCACCTGCTCGACGCGTTCGGCGATGAGCGGGATGTCGGTGGGTTCGGCCTGGTAGGCCGAGGAGGTGAACAGGCCGAGGAAGCGTTGCTCGCCGATCACACGGCCCTGCTTGTCGAAGCGCTTGATGCCGACGTAATCCATGTAGCTCGGGCGGTGCACGGTGGCGACCGAGTTCGCCTTGGTGACGATCAGCAGTTCCTTGGCGCGGGCCGCGGCGCGCACGTGCTTGGGCAGCACCATGAAGCTCTTCGAGACCTTGCCGGATCCGCGCGTGCTCGGTTTGTCATGCAGGATGCCGAGCCCGGAGCCCGCGACCGGCTCGAGCACGTCCTCACCATCACGCTGCTTGAGCTCGTACTCGCGGTAGCCGAGGTAGGTGAAGTGATCATCGTTCAGCCACTCGAGGAAGCGTTTGCCTTCGGCGAGGTCGGACGAGGGCAGCGGCGGTGGCGAGCTGTGCAAGCCGGAGATGATGTCGGCGCACTTGCTGCGCATCGTGCGCCAATCGGTGACCGCGGCGCGCACGTCAGCCAGCGCCTTCTCGATGTGGCCGGTGAGCGCGGTGAGCTCCTCGGGCCGGGTCTCACGATCGAACTCGATGTGCATCACCGACTCGGGGCGCGCGTTGCCACGGTCCTTGGCGTAGGCGGCCAACGACAGCAGGTCAGTGCAACGACCTTGCCGGTCGCGGCACACCGGCATGATCGGGTGGACGGTGAGGCTGATGATGCGGCCATGGCGGTTCAGCGCCATCGAGATCGAGTCGACCAGGAATGGCATGTCGTCGTTGACCATCTGGACGATGGTGTGTGGCGAGGCGAAGCCATCGCGCTTGGATTCGGGGTTGAGCAGGCGGATCGCGGGCTTGCCCGGCGTGCGCTTGGCAGCGAACTCGAACAGCGAGACGGCGGCGCCGGCGAGGTCGGCGGGCCTGCGCTCCTGCAGATCTTCCACCGAGACCGCGCGGTAGAGCTGGCGGGCGAACTCTTCAGCACGCTGCGCGGCCTTGGGGCGCAGCTTGCGGACCAGGCTGGCGACTTTGCTGAGGAGGGCGGCTTTGGGGTTGGCGGCGGGCTTTGCCATATGGCTCGGGTCGGCGATGAGGGGCGCACATTCTAACCGCTGGCGTGCGCGGGCTCGTGTGGCGTTACGGCCCCATGCTTGATTCGCCTCGGGTCGGGCCGCTCGCGCTGGAACCCTCGCGCCTTGCTGAGCGCGGGGCCGGCCAGATTCGCATCCCTGCTCAACTGGCCTAGCCCGGCCATCCATGGCCGGGCCACCCCGCGCTCAGCAGCGGCGCTCGGCGCGCGAGAAGCCCGACCCGAGGCGAATCAAGCATGAGGGCGAGAACAAGAACGAGACCGAGCACGCGATCGGAGATCGCGCGCGCTCATCGTCGTCGCGGGTCAGGGGTTGGTCGCGGGAGCGGCGGCGGGCGTGGTCGAAGGCGTTGCGGCCGGAGCCGTCGCGGGAGCGGTGGCGGGTGCAGTAGTCGGCGCAGCGACCGGTGCGATCGCGGGGATGGATGCGGGTGCGGCGACCGCGACAGCGGTCGGTGCCACGGGCGCGCCTGCGGCGCCCGCGACCGTGCCCGGCACGGGTGCGCCGTTCGCGTCGATGCGTGCGTCCACGATCTTGCCGAGCGGTGCGGTCGCGACCGCGCCGATCGCGCCGAACAGCATGAGCAGCGCGGCGAACACCACCGAGCTGCGCAGCGCCTTCGATGCAACCTTCAGCACCTCGCCGATCGCGTCGAGCAGCTGGCTCACGCCGAAGCCGCCGATGGTCCAGAACACGAGGCCGACCATCACGAACCCAGCCGAACCCGTGAACAGCGTCTGCCACAAGGGCGTGACGCTGGCATCGCCGTCGGCGCTGATGGTGAGCTTGCTGCCGAGCAGCACCGCGAACACCACGCCGCGCAGCAGGTTGCGGCCCGCGGCGAGGCCGATGTCGTGGGTGAACTTGTAGACCACGGCATAGGCGATGAACGCCGGCCCGTAGTAGGCCGGGGCGTTCTCGGCAGTCCAGCTGGCGATGTCGTCGATCATTGCGCCTTCTGCAAGTCCTTGATCATCGCGGCCAGGAAGCGGCAGGCCTCGCCGCCGGTGAGGCAGCGGTGGTCGAAGGTGAGCGACAGCGGGATGCGCTTGTGCACCTCGACGCCGCCGAGCACCGGCACCACGTCGTGGCGCACGCCACCGGTGCCGACGATCGCGACCTGCGGCGGCACGACCACCGGGGTCGCGTAGCGGCCGGCCATCATGCCGAAGTTGCTGAGCGTGATCGTCGGGTTGCGCATGTCCTCGGGCGAGACGGTGCGCGCATGGGTCTTCTCCTTGACCACGTTCAGGTCGGCACGCAGCTGCGCCAGGTCCTTGCTGCCGACGTCGCGCATCACCGGCACGATCAGGCCTTCCGGCGTGTCGACCGCCATCGCCAGATCGATGCGCTCGTGGATCTGGCGGGCGACCTTCTCGCCGTCGTACCACGCATTGAAGCCCGGTTCGGCGCGCACGCCGGCGACGATGCTGCGGACGATGCGCGCGGTGATGTCGTTGCCCGGCGTCCAGCCGTGGACATCGGCGTCGTCGAAGATCGTGCATTCGGCCACTTCCGAGCGCGTCTTGCTCATCGCCGACTGCATCGCGCGGCGCGGGCCCTTGAGCGGCACCATCTCGCCATAGGCAATAGGGGCGAGCGGCGCCGAGGGCTTCACGCTCGGCGGGCGGGCTTCACCGCGGCGGTCCTTGCTGCCAGCGATCGCGCCGGGCGAGGACGCCGCGCGATCGACGTCGCTGCGGGTGATGAGGTCGTTCTTGCCGGTGCCGGTGAGGCGCGTGAGGTCCACGCCCAGGCCCTTGGCGTAGGCGCGCACGGCGGGCGCGGCCTTCGGTTTGCCGGTGCCCTTCACGCTGCGCTTGCGGATGATCGCGGTCTCTTCGACCAGGGTGGACGAAGTCGCCATCTTGCCGACGACGGTGCCGGAGTCTTCGGCGATCGGCTCTTCTGTGACAACAGCCGGCGCCTTCGGCGCCTGAGCCTTTGGAACTGGCGTCGCGGCAGGCGCAGCGGAGGCGCCATCACCGATATCGAAGTCCACCAGTGCGGCGTGGGTCGGGACGATATCGCCGTCCTTCCAATAGAGCTTCGCGATGCGACCCGCGTAGGGCGAGGGCACGTCCACCACTGCCTTCGCGGTCTCGACCGACAGCAGCGGCTGATCCACCTTGACCGTGTCGCCCTGCTTCACGTGCCAGGTGACGATCTCGGCCTCCTGGAGGCCTTCGCCCAAGTCAGGGAGGTTGAAGGTCTTCATCTCAACCCTCCATCACGGCTGTGATGCCGGCTGAGACGCGCGCGATCGACGGCATGTAGTCATGTTCGAGCTTGAACAGCGGCATCGGCGTGTCCCAGCCGGCGACGCGCACGATCGGTGCTTCGAGCGAGTACAGCGCCTTCTCGGCGATGAGCGCAGCGACTTCGCTGCCGACACCACCGGTGATCGGCGCTTCCTGCACGATGACGCAGCGGCCGGTCTTCTCGACCGACTCGAGGATCGTCTGCTCGTCGATGGGCGAGACGGTCGCGAGGTCGATGACCTCGACCGAGACGCCGTCCTTCTCCAGCAGTTCAGCTGCTGCCATCGACTCGACCACCATCGCGCCCCAGGTCACCAGTGTCACATCGGTGCCTTCGCGCAGCACGAAGCAGGTGTCGAGCGGCAGGGCCGTACCGTCATCTGCTACTTCCTGCTTGTTCAGGCGATAGAGGCGGGTGGGCTCGAGGAAGATCACCGGGTCCGGGTCGCGGATCGCGGCGAGCAGCAGGCCATAAGCGCGCTGCGGCGACGATGGCATCACCACGCGGATGCCCGGCATGTGCGCGAACAGCGCTTCGTTCGATTCGGAATGGTGTTCGGGGGCGTGGATGCCACCGCCGGAAGGCGCGCGCAGCACCATCGGCACCGAAAGGCGACCGCGGGTGCGTGAACGCAGCCGACCCGCGTGGTTGATGATCTCGTCCACGCAGGGATAGATGAAGCCGGAGAACTGGATCTCGGCGATGGGCTTCAGGCCCATCGCCGCCATGCCGATCGAGATGCCGGCGATCAGCGCCTCGGCCAGCGGCGTGTCGATCACGCGCTCAGCGCCGAAGCGCTCCTGCAGACCTAGCGTGGCGCGGAACACGCCGCCGTTCTTGCCCACGTCCTCGCCCAGCACCACGACCGAGTCGTCGTGCGCCATCTCGTAGGCCATGGCCATCGTGATGGCTTCGACCAGTGCGACCTTAGCCATGATGTTTGGACTCCTCGACGCAAGCTTCGCGCTGGGCGATGAGCTTCTCGGGGAGGTTGGCGAACATGTGGTCGAACATGCTCTCGACTGGGGGCTTGCCGGCGGCCTTATAGATGAGCACTTCGGCGTCCACCCGCGCGGCGCAGTCGGCCAGGAGCTTCTCTTCTTTCGTGTCGTCCCAGGCGCCGATCGTCATCAGGTATTTGCGGATGCGGATCAGCGGTTCCTTCGCCTTGTGATCCTCGACCTCCGCCGCGTCGCGGTAGCGGCGGGCGTCGTCGGCGGTGGTGTGGTCGGACAGTCGATACGTCATGGCCTCGATCAGAGTGGCGCCAAGGCCCTTGCGGCCGCGCTCGAGCGCGCGGTCCATGGCATCGCGCATCGCGATGATGTCGTTGCCGTCGACCTGCTCGGAGTGGATGCCGCCGGCCAGGCCCTTCTGCGCCAGCGTCTCGCAGGCGGTCTGGGCCGACAGCGGCACCGAGATCGCCCAGCGGTTGTTGCAGACCACGAACACTACCGGCAGCTTCCAGGCACCGGCGCAGTTC
>JANNEA010000079.1:0-4336 GCA_031388175.1 Gammaproteobacteria bacterium | reverse complement strand
CCCGCGGCTCGCGGCCTCGGCCTCGCTCCGGCACTCGGGGACTCGTGATGTCGCTTCGACCGAGGCGGCGAGCCGCGGACCGACACAACGCCAGGTTCAGTGTGCGAGGTCGCCCAAGTGGTCGCGGCCCAGCGACTCCATCTGGTCCAGGACATAGCGCTGGCGTCGTCGAAGGTAGTTGCTCGGCTTCGCGGCGTGGAAGTGCTTGGGGTTGGGCAGCACCGCTGCCAATAGCGCGGCTTCGGCGGCGCTGAGACGGCTGGCGGGTTTCTTGAAGAAGCGCTGGGCCGCGGCCTCGGCGCCGAACAGGTCGGCGTCGAACTGCGCGACGTTGAGGTAGACCTCGAGGATCCGGCGCTTCGGCCAGGTCACCTCGATCAGCAGCGTGAGGTAGGCCTCAAGGCCCTTGCGCAGCAGCGACCGGCCGGGCCACAGGTAGAGGTTCTTCGCCACCTGCTGGCTGATCGTGCTCGCGCCGCGCACGCGTTTGGCGCGCTGGTTGCGTGGCCGCTCGTTGTAGGCCATCGCCTTCTGGATCGCCTCGAGGTCGAAGCCGGCGTGCTCGAGGAACTTCTGGTCTTCGGAGGCGATCACGGCGAGGCGCAGGTTCGGGTTGATGGCGCCGATGTCGGCCCAGCGCCGCTCCACCCGGCCGTCGCGTCCGGCGGCGCGCAGCTCGCTGCGCGCGACCCACATGAACGCGGTGTGGGTGGGATTAACGAAACGATGGAACAGCACTGGCCCCAGCGGCAGCACCGCGAGCACCAGCAGCAGCACGAGGATCCGTCGCAGCCAGCGCGCGCGTGTGGGTTGGGCCTTGGACATGGCGCGATGCTAGCAGCGCTGCCCCCTCGCGCGGACGCCTGCCAACGGCTACCCTGCGTCATGCACCACCGCAACCTCCTGTTCTTTGTCGCTTCGCTGGCGCTCGCTGCCTGCAGCAGGCACGACCCGGCGCTCTCGCTCGTTGACCTCGCCGTGCCTGCGGCAGCAGGGTCGCTCGCGCCGCGCCTCGCGACGGCGCCCGATGGATCGCTACTGGCCTCATGGCTCGAACCCGACGGTGCCGGCCATGCGCTGCGCTACGCGCGCCATCGCGCGGGCGCCTGGGGCGCGCCGCAGACCGCGGCGCGCGGCGACGATTGGTTCGTGAACTGGGCCGACACGCCGGGCGTGTTCGCCCACGGCCCGCTGCTGGTCGCGCACTGGTTGCGCAAGTCAGGCGCGAGCCCCTACGCCTATGACGTGTTGGTCAGCGTGTCGCGCGATGACGGGGCGAGCTGGAGCGCGCCGCTGTCGCCACACCACGACGGCGTCGCCGCCGAGCACGGCTTCGTCTCATGGTTCCCGCACGGCGAGGGCTTCGGCCTGGTCTGGCTCGATGGCCGCAACTCGGCTCCAGCAGAAGGAAGCGGCAAGGTGGTGGGCGGGCACGAGGGCCACGGCGAGCACGGCGCGATGATGACGATCCGCTACGGATTGTTCGGCGCCGATGGCGTGCAACGCAGCGAGGGCGTGATCGACGAATCGACCTGTGACTGCTGCCCGACCGACGTGGCGGCTACCGCCTCGGGCCCACTGTTGGTGTATCGCGACCGCATGGCGGGCGAGCTGCGCGACGTGTTCGCCAGTCGGCTCGCGGCCGAGGGCTGGACCGAGCCGCACGCCGTGCACGTCGATGCCTGGAAGATGCCGGGCTGCCCGGTCAACGGTCCGGCGGTCGCGGCCGATGGCGCGCGCGTCGCAGTCGGCTGGTTCACGGCGGCCGGCGACCTGCCGCAGGTGCTGCTGGCGTGGAGCGCCGATCACGGCGACAGCTTCGCTGCGCCGCTGCGCATCGACGGCGGCCATCCGGTCGGCAGGGTTGAGGTCGTGGTCGAGGGCGAGGCGGCGACGGTGCTGTGGCTCGAACAGCTTGGTACAACGGGCGCCGAGCTGCGTGTGCGTCGCGCCTGGGCTGATGGTCGCTTGGGCGAACCACGGGTGCTGACGACGACCGCGGCCGCACGCGCCAGTGGCTTCCCGCGCGCAGTGCAGGCCGGCGGCGCGACCTACCTGGCATGGACCGATGTTGCTGCGACCGGCGCGAAGCAGGTGCGGGTGGCGGCGCTCCGGTAGGGCGTGCGCCGCGCGCTGAGCGGCCTCAGCCGCCGCGGTAGGTCTTCTTTAGCGCCTCGATGTCGCGCAGCACCTCGGCCGAGTTCTCCGCCGGCTTCACGCCGGGGTAGTGCTTGGCGATCTTGCCGCTCGGGTCGAGCAGGAAGGTGTCGCGTTTCGCGATCTCCCCGATCACCGGATAGGACGTGAGCACGCCGTAGGCCTTGGCCGCCGCCTTGTTGGTGTCGGCCAGCAACGGGAACGGCAGCGAGTACTTCTTCGCGAACTCTTCGTGCGACGCGACATCCTGCACGCTGACTCCGAGCACCTCGGCACCCACGGCACGGAACTTGAAGATGTCGTCGCGGAAGGTGCAGGCCTGCGTGGTGCAGCCGGGCGTGTCGTCCTTCGGATAGAAATAGAGCACCACCCACTGGCCGCGATGGTCGGCCGGCGTGTGCCACTTGCCGTTCTGATCCTGCAGCCTGAACTCGGGCGCCGGCTTTCCGGTCAGGCCATCGGCCGTGGCGGTGATAGGCGTGAGCAGGAGCAGTGCGGTGGCGAGCACGGTGGTGATGGTGGTTGCGCGCATGGTCATCTCCAATGTGTGATTCGCGTCACGGTTCTGCGATGCGGGTTCGGGCAGCGCGAACTAATCGTCAGCCCGCGGGCACTAACGATGTTACAAGGATTCCACGAGCTCCGGTTTTACACGGACTCGTCGCTGCACAAGCTGTTGAACTGGGAGACCGCGATGGACATCAACGCCTACGCCTGCCGGATGCCGGAGGCGGTGCTCGAACCCTTCGACTACGCGTTCGACGCGCTCGGGCCGCATGACCTCGCGATCCAGATCAGCCATTGCGGCATCTGCCACAGCGACGTGCACCTGATCGACAACGACTGGGGCGTCAACCGCTATCCGCTGGTGCCGGGCCACGAGATCGTGGGCAGCGTGGTCGAGCTCGGCAGCAAGGTGAAGGGCTTCAGCCTCGGCCAGCGCGTCGGCGTGGGCTGGCAGCGCGGTTCCTGCGGTCGTTGCGAGTATTGCAAAGCCGGTGACGAGAACCTCTGCACCCGGATGGAGGCGACCTGCGTCGGCCATTTCGGCGGCTTCGCCGACGGCATCCGCGTCGACTCGCACTTCTGCTTCGCGATCCCCGAAGTGCTCGATTCCGAGCTCGCCGCGCCGCTGCTCTGCGCCGGGGTCACGGTCTACGCGCCGCTGGCGCGCTACGGCGTCGCCAAGGGCCTGCGCGTGGGCGTGATGGGCATCGGTGGGCTCGGGCATCTGGCAATCCAGTTCGCGCACCACATGGGCGCCGAGGTCGTGGCGCTGTCGTCGACGCCGGAGAAGGCCGGCGAGGCGAAGGAGTTCGGCGCCGACCTGTTCTTAGAGACCGGCGACCCGGCTCGGCTACGCAAGGAGCGGCGCACGCTGGATCTGCTGCTCAACTGCGCCAGCGCACCGGTCGATTACCCGGACTACCTCGGCATGCTCAAGCCTGGCGCCACGCTGTGTCTGGTCGGCGCGCCACGCGAGGCCATCGTGATCCCGCCGTCGGTGCTCATCGGTGGGCAGAAGGCGATCGCCGGGTCGAGCATCGGTGGCAGCAAGGCGATGCGCGAGATGCTGGCGTTCGCCGCCGAACATGGGGTCCGACCGCGGGTGCAGACCCTGCCGATGGACCAATGCAACCTGGGCGTGGCCAAGGTCAAGAAGAACCAGGCGCGCTACCGCATCGTGCTCAGCAACTAGTCGGAGCGGTTCCCGCAACTCATATATCCTCGGCGGCGTGACCGAACGCCTGCTCCGCAACGGACTCGTCCTGCCTGGCGGTGGCGCGCGGGCCGCCTACCAAGTGGGCGTGCTGCGCGCGATCGCCGATGCGCTGCCGGCGCGCGTGCGCGTGCCGTTCCCGGTGATCTGTGGGGTCTCGGCTGGCGCGATCAACGCCACCAAGCTTGCCAGCCACGCGGCCGATTTCCGCGAAGGCGTGACCCGGCTCGAGCAGCTGTGGGGCAACCTCACGATCGACCGTATCTACCGCACCGACACGCGCACCGTGCTGCGCACCAGCGCGCGCTGGTTCTGGGGCCTGCTGCGCGGGCTCGACCGCGCGGGCGTGCGCTCGCTGCTCGACAACCAACCGCTGCGCGAACTGCTCGAGCGCGAGCTCGACTTCGGCGCGGCGCAGGCCGCGATCGACTCCGGCCAGGCGCGCGCGATCTCGGTCAC
>JANNEA010000040.1:0-3740 GCA_031388175.1 Gammaproteobacteria bacterium | reverse complement strand
GCGAAAAAGCCCCTCAAGGGCGCGCGCATCACCGGGTCGCTCCACATGACCATCCAGACCGCGGTGCTGATCGAGACGTTGGAAGCACTGGGGGCAGATGTGCGCTGGGCCTCGTGCAACATCTTCTCGACGCAGGACCACGCCGCGGCGGCGATCGCCGCGGGCGGCACGCCGGTGTTCGCGGTCAAGGGCGAATCGCTCGACGAGTATTGGGACTACACGCACCGCATTTTCGAGTTCGGCACCGATGGGAAAATGCGGGGCCCCAACATGATCCTGGACGACGGCGGCGACGCGACGCTGCTGATGCATCTGGGCCAGCGTGCCGAGAAGGACCTGTCCGTGCTGGCCAACCCGGGCAGCGAGGAAGAGCGCGAGTTGTTCGCCGCGATCAAGAAGCGGATCAAGGACAAGCCCGGCTTCTACACCAAGTGCGCCAAGAACATCAAAGGCGTCACCGAGGAGACCACCACCGGCGTGCACCGGCTCTACGAGATGCAGAAGAAGGGCACGCTGCTGTGGCCCGCCATCAACGTCAACGACTCGGTCACCAAGTCGAAGTTCGACAATCTCTACGGCTGCCGCGAGTCGCTGGTCGACGGCATCCGCCGCGGCACCGACGTGATGATGTCCGGCAAGGTCGCAATGGTCGCGGGCTTCGGCGACGTCGGCAAGGGCTCGGCCGCCTCGCTGCGCCAGGCCGGCTGCCGCGTGATGGTCTCCGAGGTCGATCCGATCTGCGCCCTGCAGGCCGCGATGGAAGGCTACGAGGTCGTGACCATGGAGCAGGCGGCGCCGCGCGCCGACATCTTCGTCACCGCCACCGGCAACCTCGACGTCATCACCGTCGAGCACATGCGCGCCATGAAGCACCGCGCCATCGTCTGCAACATCGGCCACTTCGACAGCGAGATCGACATCGCCTCGCTCGAGAAGTACACCTGGGACGAGATCAAGCCGCAGGTCGACCACGTGATCTTCCCCGATGGCAAACGGATCATCGTGCTGGCCAAAGGGCGGCTGGTGAACCTGGGCTGCGCCACCGGCCATCCGTCGTTCGTGATGTCGAACTCGTTCACCAACCAGGTGCTGGCGCAGATCGAGCTGTGGAAGCACGGCGCCAAGTACAAGAACGAGGTCTACGTGCTGCCCAAGCACCTCGACGAGAAGGTCGCGCGGCTGCACCTCGAGCGCATCGGCGTGCACCTGACCACGCTGCGCCCGGACCAGGCGAAGTACATCAGCGTGGACACGGCCGGACCCTACAAGCCGGACCACTATCGTTACTAGGAACGGCCTGGGCTACTGATGCTGTTCGCGATCGAGCTCGTTCCTTGCGATGACGGAGCAGCGGTCGAGCAGTTGTGCCGGCGCGTGGGTGGCGCGCTGGTCCCCCACCTCACGACCCGCAACCGCCGCAGCGAGGAGGTCGCCGAACGCGTCGGTGCCTGGCGCGGCTCAGGCATCGAGCGCGTGCTCGCGCTGCGCGGCGACCAATCGACCGCCTGCGACATGTCGCGCGACCAACGGCTGCGCTCGGGGCGCGAGCTCGCCCAACTGCTGCTGGCGATCGACCCGGAGCTCGAGGTCTGGTGCGCGGCCTACCCGGAGACGCACCCGGAGGCCGCTTCACCCGCGGCCGACCTGCGAGCGCTGGCCGCGAAGGCCGCGACCGGTGTCACCGCTGCGGTCTGCCAGTTCACTTTTGAGGCCGACGCCTTCCTGCGTTTCCGCGACCGTGCGCGCGCGGACGGCATCACCCTCCCGCTGCTCGCGGGGATCCTGCCGGTCACCGCCGATCCTGGGCTGCTGCCGTTCGCCCGCGCCTGCGGCGCGTCCGTGCCGGACGCGGTGGTCGCGGCGGTGGCGCGCCATGCCACGGATGCGGCAAGCCTCGAGGCTTGGGGCGTCGAACACGCGGTCGCGCTGACCGAACGCTATGCGCGCGAGGACGCGGACGGCATCGAGGTCTTCACCGGCAACCGCTCGGCGGCAGCGCGCGCGATCGCCGCGGCAATCGGACACTAGCGCCGCCTCCAGCGTCGAAGAGTCTCAACGCTTCAGCGCGAGCGCGATCCCGTCGGCAATCGGCACGATGCAGTGCGCGACCCGCGGGTCCGCGTGGAGCCGCGCGTTGAGCTCGCGGATCGCGACCGTGTCAGCATCGTTCGCCGCGGGGTCGGCGACCTTGCCGCTCCACAGCACGTTGTCGACCACCAGCAGCCCGCCGGGCCGCAGCAGTTCGAGCAACAGCTCGGCGTAACTCGGGTAGTTCGCCTTGTCGGCATCGAGGAAGGCGAGGTCGTAGGACCCGGCGCCGCCGACCGCGAGCCGCGCGGCCAAGGTGTCGAGCGCCGGCGCGAGCTTGAGCTCGATCTTGTGCGCCACACCGGCCGCAGCCCAATGCCGCCGGGCGATCGCGGTCCACTCAGCGTTCACGTCGCAGGCCAGGATGTGGCCATCCGCCGGCAGCGCCAGGGCCATCGCCAGGCTCGAGTAGCCGGTGAACACGCCAACCTCGACGCAACGCCGGGCACCCGTGATCAGCACGAGCTGTTGCATGAACGCGCCCTGCTCCGGCGCGACCTGCATCTGCGCTTCGGGCAGCGCGGCGGTCTCGGCCCGCAGCGCGGCGAGCTGCGGATGCTCGCGTGTGCCGTTTGCCAACAGGTAGGCGTAGAGACGATCGTCCAGGGCGATGGTGCGGCGCGACATGATGGTGACCTCGACGGCTCTTAAAGTGTGGCTTGTTCGTATGTAGACGCGTGCGAAGATAGCACCGTGACCCGCCTGCTCCAGTTCACCGACCTGCATTGGTACGCCGATCCGGCGACCGACTACCGCGGCTGCAACACGCGCCGCTCATTCGGTCGCGTGCTCGATGCGGCGCGGCCGCGGCTGCCGGTGGATGCGTTGCTCATGACCGGCGACCTGGTCGATGACGGTTCGCCCGCCGGCTATGCCGCGCTCGCCGACCTGCTCGCGCCGCTTGCGGTCCCTGCGCTGTGCATCCCTGGCAACCACGACGCGCCGACCGCGCTGGCCGCGCTCACCGGCCGCGCGCACATGCGCGTCGGCGGCCAGCACCGGATCGGCGGCTGGTTGATCTGCCTGCTCAACAGTTTCATCGCCGACGATGCCCGCGGCCGGCTCAGCCCGGCGCAGCTCAGCGGGCTCGACAAGGCGCTCGCGCGCGAGCCGCAACGCCACGCATTGGTCGCGCTGCACCACCAGCCGCTGCCGGTCGGCAGCCGCTGGCTCGACGGCGTCGGTCTGCAGGAGCCTGAGGCGTTGTGGGCGGTGCTCGAGCGCCACACGAACGTGCGCGTGGTGGTGTTCGGCCATGTGCACCAGGAGTTCGACACGGTCCATGCGGGGGTCCGCGTGCTCGGCACACCCTCGACCTGCGCGCAGTTCCTACGGCACAGCGACGACTTCGCGCTCGACCCCGCGCTCGGACCGGGCTACCGCTGGTTCGAGCTCGGCGTCAACGGAGAGGGAATCGAGAAGCGGCTCCGGATCGGCGCCGTGTACGCGCGTGCGCCCGACGACATCTGGGTTGTCGGCTCGGACGCGATCTTCCACAGCGGCGGCGCGCGTCCGACCCAGCCCGTGCTTGCTCTGCCGTCGCGCGTCGACGCACGCGTGCGTGTGCAGAACGAGCACCCGCCCGTCACGTGGACGAAGGACTGCGACAGCGTGTTTGTCGAGATCGCCGCGGGGACGTCCGTCGACGCGGG
>JANNEA010000012.1:0-5646 GCA_031388175.1 Gammaproteobacteria bacterium | reverse complement strand
GGCGGCCCCCGTCCCGGGCGTGGGTCGCGGCCTCTGCTTGGGGGGGCGCCCCCTCCCCCCCCCAACAAACCCCCGCGCCGCCCAGCAGCGCCAGGCCTAGCGCGACACCGCGACCTGCAACACAGCGCCTTCGAGTTCGCCGAGGTCGTTGGCTTCGATCATCGCCTGGATCTCGACCACATAGATCGCGCCGCGCTCGGAGTAGGCACCGAGCGCCTGCGCCAGCAGCAGCGCATCTGGCCGAACCCCGGCCGCCCGCAGTGATGCGCGTTGCTTGCGCAGCTCGGTGTAGGCGTGGCCGACGTTGAGGTTGCGCAGGTAGCTGTGCACCGACGCGCGCAGGTCGTCGTAGACCCGCACCCGATGTCGCTGACCGCTGCGCCGCCGCTCCGGCACCACGCCCTCATCGCTGTCCCAGGTCCAGATGCCGAACAGGTTGTTCGCTTCGCGCGCGAAGCGGCTGGTGCCCCAGCCGCTTTCGTTCGCCGCCTGGGCCAGCACCAGTGCGACCGGCACCTCGTCGACGCGCCGCAGCAGCACTTCGCGCAGCTCCGGGTCGTCGATGTCGCCGGCCACGCGGTAGCGGCGCGCCAAGGCCGCGACGCTGCGGCCCGGCTCGACCGCGGCATCGAGCGTGCCGCGCGCGAAGCTGTCCACGAGGAAGTGCCGCTCGGCCTTCAGCAGTGCGTTCTCCGCCAACACGATCGGCAGCAGCATGCGCAGGAAGGCGGTCTTGCGTGCGGCCGGCTCCAGTGAGCCGATGTCCTCTGGCAGCGCTGCCAACGCGATGGTCGGCACCGGCGCCCGAGGCGGCCAGGTGTAGCCCTGGGCATCGAACACCGCTTCGAGGACGGCCACCGTCGGCACCGCGATCGTGGTCATCGCGACCGGACGCGGCGCGGCGGTGGGGCCGGGCATCGGTGCCACGCGCACCAGCCAGATCGCGAGCGCCAACGGCAGGAACGCGGCGAACAGGTAGCTGGCCCCGCGCAGCAGGCGGCGCAACAGTTCGATGTCGATGTGCATCAGTGCCATCGTCATTGTCAGGCGAGAGTGCGGCGTGCCGAGTCCACGCCCGGCAGGCGTTCGAGCCGCGCCAGTGCGCGACCGAGCTGGGCGAGGTCCTCGACCTGCAGGATCAGCGTCAGCCTGGCGACGCCGTCGCGTGCCTGGCTCTGGACTGCGCTGATGTCCACGCCCTCGTCGGCCAGCACCGTGCTCAGGTCGCGCAGCAGACCGGTGCGGTCGCCCGCCACGATCGTGGCGCCGACGCGGAAGCGGCTGCCCTCGATCGTGCCCCAGGCCACGTCGATGATGCGTTCGGGCGCGGCGATTCGGCTGCGCTCGAGGTGGGCGCAACCTGCGCGATGCACGGTCACGCCGCGGCCGCGCGTGAGGTAGCCCAGCACCGGTTCTGGCGGCAGCGGCCGACAGCAGCGCGCGACCTGGTAGAGCAGGTCGGACACCCCGCCGATCTCAAGCGCCGCGCCTTTGGGCGCGGTTCTTTCCGACTGATTCCGCACCACCTGCGGCGCGCGTGCCACACCGAGCTCGCGTTGCACGACGCCGGCCAATTGCGCGGCGCTGAGGTCGCCGGCGCCGACCTTGGTGAGGAAGCCGTCCACTGTGCCTGCGCCGAAGGCCTCGACGAAGCGCTCGAAGCCGAGGTCGGGTGCGCCGAGACGCGTGAGCTCGCGTTCGACGATCTCACGACCGGCGCGGGCGTTGACCTCGTGGTCCTGGGCGCGGAACCAGGCGCGGACCTTGTCACGCGCGCGGCCGCTGACGAGGTAGCCGAGTTCCGTGTTGAGCCAATCGCGTGACGGCTCCTCAATCTTGCCGGCCAGGACCTCGACCTGCTGGCCGTTGGCGAGCGGCTGCGTCAGCGGCACCATGCGGCCATCGACTTTCGCGCCGCGGCAGCGGTGCCCGAGCGCGGTGTGCACGTGATAGGCGAAGTCCAGTGCGGTCGCACCCTTGGGCAGGTCCACGACCTCGCCGCGCGGCGTGAGCGCGTAGATGCGGTCGTCGAACAGCTCGGCACGGAAGCGGTCGACGAAGTCACCGTCGTCACCGCCGCCGTCGAGCAGCCCGCGCAGCCACTCCAAGCGGTTGTCCAGACCGGCCGCGCCTTCGGGTGCGGTTCCATCCGACTTATACCGCCAGTGCGCCGCGACCCCGAGCTCGGAGTGGTCGTGCATCTCGGCGGTCCGGATCTGGACCTCGAGCGGTCGGCCATCGGGGCCGATCACGGCGGTGTGCAGCGAGCGGTAGCCGTTGCGCTTGCTGCGCGCGATGTAGTCATCGAACTCGCCCGGCACCGGCGGCCAGGCGGCGTGCACCACGCCGAGCGCCGCGTAGCAGCGCTCCACGTCCGCGACCAGCACGCGCACGGCGCGCACATCGAAGATCCGTTCGAGCGGCAGGTTCTTGCGCAGCATCTTCCGGTGGATGCTGTAGATGTGCTTCGGTCGGCCCTCGACCTCGGCCTCGATCCCGGCCGCGGTGAGCTGGGCCGCCAACTCGGCCACCACGCGGGCGACCTCGGTCTCGCGATCCTCGCGCCGTGCGGCCAGACCGGACGCGAGCTGGCGGTAGGCCTCGGGCTCGCGGTAGCGGAACGCCAGGTCCTCGAGCTCCCATTTGAGCTGGCCGATCCCCAGCCGGTCGGCGAGCGGGGCATAGACGTCGTGCACCACCTGGGCGGCGGCGCGCTGGGTCGCGGCATCGGCATCGCGCAACAGCCTGAGCGCCACCAGCTCATCGGCCAGGCGCAGCACCAGCACTCGAGCATCGCCGACCATCGCCAGCAGCATCCGGCGCAGGCCTTCGGTCGAGTACACGGTCGGATGTTCGGGGTCATCGCCCGCGGCCGCGCGCGGTCGCGGCAGCAGGGCGGTCTCGCGCAGCAGGGCTGCGACCTCTGCGCCGCACGCAGCGCTGAGCGTCTTGCTGCTGAGCGTCCCGGCTTCCACCGCAGGCAAAAGCTGGGCCGCGATCGCCAGTGCGGGTCCCATCGGGAACGGCGCCACGGCGTCGGCGAGCGCGCGGCCGCGCGCGATCAGCGCGGGGTCGAGGCTCGCGAGCAGGCTGGCGACGGCGCCCTCGGTCGCGGGCGTCGCTGGTGATGTGGTCGGATGGTGGGACAAGGTATGATTAGACCATCGCTGCGCAATGCAGAAAACCCTTTGGAATCAGGAGGATGACATGACCCTAGGCCGCAGCATGCTGGCCGCGCTCGCGCTTGGCCTTGCTTCAGGGATGACGCCGACCGCCCAAGCCGCACAGCTCGACTTCGACTTGTCGGACAAAGCCGCCCGTTTCGACTACCTGTTCAAGCTCACCGATACCGGCCTGTCCGGCAACGTGAACCTGTTGCATCACGAGGACGACGGCGACCTGCTGGCGCTTGGCGTGGTGCTGGTCGGCGACGCCGCCGAAGGCAAGGAGCCGTTGACCGCCGGTCTTGGCCTGCGCGCGATCATCATCGACGCGAACGTTGCTGGCGATGGCACGGGGCTCGCCATCGGCGGCTTCGTGCGCTACGTGTTCCCGGACTTCAACCGCTTCGCGCTCGGTGGCGACGCCTACATCGCGCCCTCGGTGACCTCGTTCGGCGACCTCAATCGCTACTTCGAGTACAGCCTGCGCGGCGAGTACCGCCTGACCAAGAACGCCGGCATGTACCTCGGCGTGCGCGAGGTGCAGGGCGACTTCGGCTTCGGCAACACCACGATTGATGATGGCCTGTTCGTCGGCATCAGCCTCGAGTTCTGACGCTGGAGCACGCGGCCATGGCCGGCCACAGCAAATGGGCGAACATCCAGTACCGCAAGGGCGCCCAGGACAAGAAGCGCGGCAAGCGCTTCACCAAGCTGATCCGCGAGATCACCACCGCGGCGCGCAGCGGTGGCGGTGATCCCGCCATCAACCCGCGCCTGCGGCGGGCGGTGGATGAGGCGCTGACCCAGAACATGCCCAAGGACACGGTCGAGCGCGCGATCAAGCGCGGCACCGGCGAGCTCGAGGGCGTGGTGCTGGAGGAGATCCGTTACGAGGGCTATGCGCCCGGGGGCGTCGCCGTGATCGTGGAGTGCCTCACCGACAACCGCACCCGCACCGTCGCCGACGTGCGCCATGCCTTCAACAAGCATGACGGCAACCTCGGCGCTGATGGGTCGGTGGGCTATCTGTTCAGCCACTCGGGCGTGCTCAGCTTCGCGCCCGGCACCAGCGAGGATCGGGTCATGGAGGCCGCGCTCGAAGCCGGCGCCGAGGATGTGGTGACCGAGGACGACGGCTCGCTCGAGGTGCTGACCAGCCCCGAGAGCTTCGATGCCGTGCGCGCGGCGATGACCAAGGCCGGACTCGCGCCAGCGTCGTCCGAACTGACCCAGCGCGCCTCGACCCGCATCCCGGTCGCCGCCGCCGAAGGTCGTCGCGTGCTCGAGCTGCTCGAGGTGCTCGAGGACCTGGACGATGTGCAGCACGTCTATTCAAACGCCGACTTCCCAGCCGAACTGTTGACCGGCGTGTGAGTGCAGCCACCGCCATGCCCGGCAGCACCCGCATCCTGGGCATCGACCCGGGTTCCCGCGTGACCGGCTGGGGCGTGATCGATGTCGCTGGCGCACGCACCGCGCTGGTCGCGGCGGGGACCCTTCGGATCTCGCCGAGCGGGGATCTCGCCGCTCGCCTCAAGGCGATCCACGACGGCGTGCGTGCGCTCTGCGCCGAGCACCGACCGCACGAGGTCGCGGTGGAGCGCGCGTTCGTGAGCGACAACGCCGACACCGCGCTCAAGCTCGGCCAGGCGCGGGCCGCGGCGATCTGCGGCACCTTCGATGCCGGTGTCGCGTTCTTCGAGTACGCGCCGGCCAAGATCAAGCAGGCCGTGGTGGGCAAGGGTTCGGCGACCAAGGAGCAGGTGCAGCACATGGTGCGCGCGCTGCTGCCGGGCGCGGGGCCTATGGCACACGACGCCTCCGACGCGCTGGCGGTGGCGCTGTGCCACGCGCACGGCCGCGGCCTCAAGGCGCACTACGCCGTGCTGCTCGGCCAGATGCGGCGCAAGCCGAAGCGGCGGGCACGATGATCGGGTCGCTCAAGGGCAAGCTCATCGAGAAGCAGCCGCCACGCGTGTTGGTGGAGGCGGGCGGCGTGGGCTATGAGGTCGAGGTGCCGATGAGCACCGCGTTCGCGTTGCCCGAGGTCGGTGCCGAGGTCTCACTGCTCACCCACCTGGTGGTGCGCGACGACGCGCACCTGCTGTTCGGGTTCGCGAGCAAGGCCGAACGCGACCTGTTCCGCGCGCTCATCAAGATCAACGGTGTCGGCCCGAAGCTCGCGCTCACCGTCCTGTCGGGGATCTCGCGCGATGCCTTCGTGGTCTGCGTGCGCGACGGTGACGTGGCGCAGCTCACCCGCCTGCCCGGCATCGGCAAGAAGACCGCCGAACGCCTCATCGTCGAGCTCAAGGACAGGTTCGAAGGCGCCGACGCGATCGGGGGCACCGCGGTCGCGACACCGGCCGCAGAGGCCGCGCGCGCGCTCGAGTCGTTGGGATACAAGGAGTCAGAGGCCGCGAAGATGGTCCAGGCGGTCGGCCGAGACGCTTCGTCGAGCGATGCGGTCACCGCCGAAGAC
>JANNEA010000020.1:0-30393 GCA_031388175.1 Gammaproteobacteria bacterium | reverse complement strand
CCCGCGCGGGCGTGCCCGCGCGCCCCAACACCCACCCGCGGCGCTACCGCCCCGCGCCGGCGCTCGACTGGGGCGCGGCCCCGGCCCCGCTCGACTCCGGCCAGGCGCGCGCGATCTCGGTCACCGCCGCCGGCTACACCTCCGCCCACTCGATCACCTTCTTCCAGTCGGAGCAGGACTGGCCCGGCTGGCAGCGCACGCGCCGCTCGGGCCGGGTCGAGCGGCTGACGGTCGAGCATGTGATGGCCTCGGTCGCGATCCCGGTGATCTTCCCGGCGGCGCGGCTCGGCAACGAGTTCTATGGCGATGGCTCGATGCGCCTGACCGCGCCGCTGTCGCCGGCGATTCACCTCGGCGCGAACAAGATCCTGGTGATCGCGGTGCGCAACGAGGACCCGAACTTGCTCGCTGCGGGCGAGCTCGCGCCCTACCCCAGCTTCGGCCAGATCGCCGGCTACGTGCTCGACTCGCTGTTCATGGACAGCATCTACACCGACCTGGAACGCATCCGCCGCATCAACCACTCGGTGGCGCAGATGCCGACGACCCGCAGCGCGGGGCCAGCACACGACCTGCAGCCGATCGACGCGCGCATCGTGGTGCCCTCGGCCGACATCCGCGAGATCGCGGTCCGCCACCGGCGCGCGTTCCCGCGCACGGTCAGCACGCTGCTCGGACTCATCGGCGCGCGCGGCGCGGCCGGCGGCCAGCTGATGTCATATCTGCTGTTCGACAAGGGCTATTGCAGCGAACTTATGGCGCTGGGCGAGGCCGACGGCCGCAAGCGCGTGGACGAGTTGGTGCCCTGGTTGCTCGGCGAGTAGCCGGTCAGACCAGGAACATGGTGCCGAGACCGAGGAAGGACAGGAAGCCCATCACGTCGGTGCAGGTCGTGACCAGCACCGGCCCGGCCAGCGCCGGATCCACGCCCATGCGGCGCAGCAGCAGCGGGATCGTCACGCCGGCCACGGTCGCGACCAACAGGTTGATGACCAGCGCCGCGGCGATCACCACACCGAGCCCGGGATCGTCGAAGTAGCCGAAGGCCACGGTCCCCATCACCGCCGCGGCCAGCAAGGCGTTCAGGCCGACCACCATCAACTGTCGCGACAGGATCCACGGCGCGTTCGCGATGCCGACCTGACCGAGTGCCAGACCGCGGATCATCAGCGTCAACACCTGGCTGCCGGCGATGCCGCCCATGCTGGCGACGATCGGCATCAGCACGGCGAGCGACACCAACTGCTCGAGCGAGCCCTTGAAGGCATCGACCACGCTGGCGGCCGCGATCGCGGTCGTCAGGTTGACGCAGATCCAGACCGCGCGTCGCTTCGCTGCCGCCAGCACCGGCGCGAACATGTCCTCCTCCTCGTCGAGGCCGGCCATGCTCATCACGGTGTGGTCGGCTGCCTCGCGGATCACGTCGACCACGTCGTCGACGGTGATGCGGCCGAGCAGATGCTGTTGCTCGTCGACCACCGGGGTCGAGACCAGGTCGCGGTCCTGGAACAGCTTGGCGACCTCCGCCGCGGGCGCGTCGACGCGCACCGCAGCGAGCTCCGTGTCCATGAGCTCGCCGACGGTCAGGTCGGCATCGGAGACCAGCAGCTTGGTGATGGCCAGCGCACCGAGCAGCTTGCCGTAGCGATCGACGACGAACAGGCTGTCGGTGTTGGGCGGAAGGTGTTCGCGCATGCGCAGGAAGCGCAGCACGACTTCGAGCGTGACGTCGGGACGCACAGTGACGGCATCGGTGTTCATCAGGCCACCGGCGCTGTCCGGCTCGTGTTCCAGCACGGTCTGCAGCCGTTCGCGGTCCTGCTGGTCCATGCCCTTGAGCACTTGACGATTGACGGCTTCGGGCAGGTCCTGGAACAGGTCGGCGAGGTCATCGATCTCGAGACCCTCGGTCGCGTTCAGCAGCTCCTCGGCGTCCATCCCGCGGATCAGCCCGGCGCGGACCTCATCGTTGACGTGCAACAGCACCTCGCCGTCGTCATCGGCGTCGACCATCTCCCAGACGATCTCGCGCTCGGCGGGGCGCAGCGATTCGAGCAGCGTCGCGATCTCGGCCGGATGCATGGTGTGCACCAGGCGCCGCACATGGCGCAGGGTGCCGGCCTCCAGCGCCTGGCGCAGCTCGCCGAGCCGGGTCAAAGGCGCGGTGTCTTGCGTGTCGCTCATCGCCGCGCGTCCGTTGGGAGTGGAGGGCGGCGCGAGTCTAGTCCCGGTCAACTAGTCGGTCTAGAGCGGTCGGTCTAGCGCCCGAGCTCCTTGTGGCGCACGGTGACCGGACCGAAGCGGTCGCGGAAGCGCTCGGCCAGCCGCTCGACCACGTACACCGAGCGATGCTGGCCACCGGTGCAGCCGATCGCGACCGTGAGGTAGGAACGGTTCGAGGCTTCGAACGTCGCGATCCAGCGTTCGAGCAGGCCGGCGATGTCATCGACCATGCTGCCGACCACGGCCTGCGCGCCGAGGTGGGCCACCACCGGCGCGTCGCGACCGGTCAGGGGCCGTAGCGCCGCATCCCAGTGCGGGTTCGGCAGGCAGCGCACGTCGAACACGAAATCTGCGTCCGGCGGCAGCCCGTGCCGGTAGGCGAAGGATTCGAACTGCAGCGACATCGAGCGGGTGTCGATGCGATGGACCCGCTCGCGCACGATATCGCGCAGCTCGTGCAGGTTGGTGTGGCTGGTGTCGAGCATCAGGTCGGCCCGCTCGAGCAACGGCGCGAGCAGGTCGGTCTCGCGCCCGATCGCGGCGCGCAGGTCGACGCCGTCGGCAGACAGGGGGTGGCGGCGGCGGGTCTCGGAGTAGCGCTTGAACAGCACTTCGGGCTCCGAGCGCAGGTAGACGATCTCGGTCGATACGCCGAGCCCGGCCAACTCCTCGCGCAGCTGCGGGATGGCGACGATCTCATCGGGCCGGTTGCGGGCGTCCACGCCGATCGCCATCCAGCGATAGGCCTGGTCTTGGGTGGCGACGGTGGCACGCGCGAACTCGCGCAACAACTTGGCCGGCACGTTGTCGACGCAGTAGTAGCCGAGGTCCTCGAGCATGTTGAGCGCGACCGTCTTGCCGGCCCCCGACAGGCCGGTGACGATCACGAGTCGATGTGGTTCGCGGTCAGGCATCACAAGTCCCTGGTGTGCGCGCGGGTCCGCGGCATGCGCCGCGGACCCGCAGATGGCGTGCGCTCACGCGCTGGTCTGGCCGCGACGGCCGTCGCGGGCGTGATGGTCCTTGACCTTCTCCTTGTGCTTCATGATCTGGCGGTCGAGCTTGTCGACCAGCAGGTCGATCGCCGCATACATGTCACCGTTGATCGAGTCGGCGTGGATGTGGCCGCCCCGCATGTGCAGGTCGGCTTCGGCCTTGTGCCGGAGCTTCTCGACGGTGAGGATCACGTGGACGTCCTGGACGTCATCGAAGTGGCGCGACAACCGCTCGAACTTGCTCGAGACGTAGCTCTTCAGCGCGGGCGTGGTGTCCACGTGATGGCCGGTGATGTTGATCTGCATCGTCATCCTCCCTTCGTTCTACGTTGTCCTACGTTCATAAGACGCCGGGATCGCCAGCGCCTCGCGGTACTTGGTCACGGTGCGACGCGCCAGTCGGATGCCCTGGCCCGCCAGGGCCTGCACCAGCGCCTCGTCCGACAGCGGGTGGCGCGCGTCCTCGGCGGCCACCAGGCGCTGGATCACTGCTCGTGCGGCGGTCGCGCTCACGGCACCGCCAGCATCGGCCGGGACCTGGTTGGAGAAGAAGTGGCGCAGCTCGAACATCCCGCGCGGGGTCAGCAACCACTTGCCGCTGGTGACGCGCGACACCGTCGACTCGTGCAGCTCGAGCTTTGCCGCGATCTCGCGCAGCAGCAGCGGTCGCAGCGCCTCCGGTCCGTGCTCGAGGAACTCGACCTGGCGTTCCACCACGGCGGTGGCGACCCGCAGCAGCGTCACGTTGCGCATCGCCAGGCTCTTGATCAGCCAGCGCGCCTCGCTGAGCTGACCGCGCAAGTCGCTGTTGGCGCCGCGGCTGCTCTTCGACGAGAGGGCCCGGGCATAGGCTTCGTTGACCTTGAGGCTGGGCAAGCCGCTGAGATCGAGCTCGACGGTCCAGCCGGCAGCGCTGCGCCGCACGCGGGCGTCGGGGCGCACGTACTCGGTGGCGGCCGCGGGTAGCTGCGCCGCAGGTCGTGGGTTGAGGCTGCGGATCAGGCGGAGCGCAGCGTCGATCTCGGCGACTGGCACGGCCAGGAGCGTCGCCAGCGTCGCCGGCTCGCTGCGGCCGAGGCGCGCGATGTGGTGCTGCACCAGCGCGCGCGCGGTCGCCAGAGCCGGCGTGGTCGGCGCCAGCTCGCTGAGCTGCACGCCGAGGCAATCAGCGAGGTCGATCGAGCAGGTGCCGACCGGATCGAGGCGTTGCAGGCGATGGCGCACCGCTTCGACCTCGGCGGCGTCGACTGCAAGGCCGTCGGCGATCGCAGCGCTCGGTTCCGCGAGGTAGCCCTGCTCGTCGAGCGCGTCGATGAGCGCGAGCGCGAGCTCGGTGTCGGCGGCCGAGAACCGACATTCGGGCAGCTGCGCCAGCAGGTGTTGACGCAGGTCGAGGATCACCGGCGCGTCGACGTCGGGCAGCGCGGCACCGCCCTGCGACTCCCAGCCCCCCTCGCTCTCGAGCGAATCCCAATCGGCCTCGACTGTGGGTTCGTCCTCGGCGTCGGGCTCGATCTCGCGCGCGTCATCTTCGGCGCTGCCGTCGAGCGTCTCGAGCATGACGTTGGAATCGAGCGCCAGCTGCAGCGTGGCTTCGAGTTGCGCCTGCGGCATGGCCAGCAGCTTGAGCGCCTGCTGTAGCTGCGGCGTCAGTGAGAGCTGCTGTCCGAGGCGCAGCTGGAGCGCGGGTCGCATCATTTTTCTTTGGGCGGGGGGAGCAGCCGAGGTGACGGCCCTCCCGCCAGACCTTTATAGACGAAAGTCCTGCCCGAGGTACACCTCGCGCACCCGCTGGTCGGCAAGCACGACGGCAGGGGGGCCCTGGGCGATGACCCGGCCGGCGCTGATGATGTAGGCCCGCGAGCAGATGCCGAGGGTCTCGCGCACGTTGTGGTCGGTGATCAGCACGCCGATGCCGCGGGCCCGCAGGTGCTCGATGATCCGTTGGATGTCGATGACCGAGATCGGGTCGACGCCAGCGAACGGTTCATCGAGCAGGATGAAGCGAGGTTCCGCCGCGAGCACGCGCGCGATCTCGACGCGGCGCCGCTCGCCGCCCGACAGCGACATGCCGAGGCTGCCGCGCACGTGACCGATGTGCAGTTCCTCGAGCAGCTCCTCGAGGATGCGCTCGCGGTCGGCTTGCTCGAGCTCGGGCCGGGTCTCGAGGATCGCCAGGATGTTGTCGGCAACACTGAGCTTGCGGAACACCGACGCCTCTTGTGGCAGGTAGCCGATGCCGAGCCGCGCGCGCGCGTGGATTGGCAGGCGGCTCACGTCGTGATCGCCGACCATGATGCGGCCGGCATCGCAGCTGACCAGCCCCACGATCATGTAGAACGACGTCGTCTTGCCAGCGCCGTTGGGCCCGAGCAGTCCGACGACCTCGCCGGTCTCGACTTCGAGCGAGATGCCATCGACCACGCTGCGCGCGCCGTAGCGCTTGACCAGGTCCTGTGCGACCAGTCGGCTCACGTCAGTGCTGCTCCGGTGGCGGTGCGCTTGGCGGCTTCGGCTTGCGCGGCGTGATCGTCATCTGCACCCGGCCGCTTTGGTCGCCGCCGGCGGCGAGCACGCGCTGCTGGGCGGCGTCGTAGCGGATCAGCTCGCCGCTGACCTCGTCGCCGTCCTGCACCACGCGTGCGCCATCGCGCAGCTCGATCACGTCCTGGTCGGCGCTGAAGGTCAGCGTGCGTGCGCTGCCGAGCGTCGGTGCGCGACCGTCGGCGAAGCTCTGGGCGAAGGTCGCGGGCGCGCCAGTGATCGTGGCCTTGGTCAACTCGCCCTCGGTCAGCGCCAGCACCACCTCGTCGGCCGTGATCGTGGTGGTGCCGCGGGTGATGGAGACATGGCCCCAGTAGCGGGCGCTGCCGGCGCGGCGGTCGATGTCACCGTGGTCAGCGCTGATGTTGAGCGGCGCAGCCGACGGCGGCGGGACCTCGCCGGCGGGCCCCGCGGCCGCGGTCGCGCCGAGCAGCAGCGCGCTGCACAGCAATGCTGCCGGCGACGAGCGATCAACGCAGCGCATAGCTGCCCTTGACCGCACTGATGAAGCGGATGCGCTCAGCACGCAGGTCGGCGTCGAGTCCGGTCGCCGTCATCCGGCTGCCGCCCTCGTGCATCTCGATCGGCGCGTCGGTGGTCAGGCGCTGGCTGCGGGTCGCGAGCGTGAGGCGCTCGGTGCTCAGTTCGAGCGCACCGCCGTCGGCGCGCGGTCGCGCGACACGGACCGCGCCCTCGAGCAGCAGCACCTCACCGCTCATCGGCGCGCTGCCACGGGCCGCGGTCAGGCGCCACAGGTCACCAGTGTCGGTGCGATAGTCCACGCTCAACTGTTCCAGGGCGACAGTGTCGTCGTCCTCGAAGTGCACCGCGCGGTCAGCGCGCAAGTCGAGCGCCAGCAGGCCATCGGCGCCGAAACGGGTGATGCGCGGCGCGACAAAGTGGTAATCGGGCAGGTGGCGCGGTGCTGTGACCTGGGCCGTCCGCGGCGCGCCGATCTGCACCACCCAGAAGGTGAAGGCAGCCGCGGCACCGAGACCGCCCACCGCGAGGCTGCCGCGCAGCGTGATCATCGGGGCCCCGCGCGTGCCGCCAGCAGCAGGTCGCAGACCTCGCGCACCGCACCGGCACCGCCGGCGGCGCGGGTCACCACGTTCGCGATCGCGCGCACCACCGGGTGCGCATCGGCCGGCACACAGGCGAGACCGACCGTGCGCAGTGGCGCGAGGTCGGGCTCATCGTCGCCGCAGTAGCAGCACTCATCGCTGGCGATGCCACGGCGGGCGAGCAGCGCCTGCAGCACCGGCAGCTTGTCATCCTTGCCTTGGTGGACCTCGTCGACGCCCAGCTCGGCCATGCGCGCGGCGACGATCGGCGAGCTGCGACCGGAGATGACCGCGACGGCGATGCCAGCACTGATCAGGCGCTTGATGCCGTGGCCGTCGCGGACATGGAACACCTTGAGCGCCTCGCCCTGGGGACCGAACAGCAGGCGACCGTCGGTGAACACCCCATCGATGTCGAACACAGCGAGGCGGATGCGCGCCGCGCGCGCCGCCAGGGCGGAGTCCATCAAACGATCCCCGCGCGCAGCAGGTCGTGCATGCCGAGCACGCCGACCAGCCGGCCCTCGGCGTCGACCACCAGCAGGCCGTTGATGCGCTTGCTGTCCATCAGCTCGAGCGCTTCGCCGGCCAGCATCTCGGGCCGCCCGACCTTGGGCTGGCGGGTCATCACCACGTCGATCCGCGCCGTGCGCACGTCGACGCCCTGGTCGAGCGTGCGTCGCAGGTCGCCGTCGGTGAACACCCCGAGCACCTTGCCGGCGGTGTCGCAGACCGCGGTCATGCCGAGGCGCTGGTGGGTCATCTCGAGCAGCGCGGCGGTGAGCAGTGCATCCGGCGCGACCCGCGGCACCTCGGCACCGGTGTGCATCAGGTCGCCGACCGTGAGCAGCAGGCGACGGCCGAGCGAACCGCCCGGATGCGAGCGGGCGAAATCGTCCTTGGTGAAGCCGCGGGCTTCCAGCAGCGTGACCGCCAGCGCGTCGCCGAGCGCGAGTGCCGCAGTGGTGCTGGCGGTCGGCGCGAGGTTCAGCGGGCAGGCTTCCTTGTCGACGCGGGCCTCGAGGTGGACGGTGGCGGCGCGCGCGAGCGTCGAACCCTCCTTGCCGGTCAGCGCGATCAGCGGCACGCCGAGGCGTTTGATGAGCGGCAACAGCGTCACCAGTTCGGTGGTCTCACCGGAGTTGGAGAGCGCGAGCACCAGGTCGTCACCGGTGATCATGCCGAGGTCGCCGTGGCTGGCTTCGCTCGGGTGCACGAAGAACGCGGGGCTGCCGGTCGAGGCCAGCGTGGCGGCGAGCTTGCTGCCGATGTGCCCGGACTTGCCCATGCCGATGACGACGATGCGGCCCTTGCAGGCGAGGCAGAGCGTGACCGCCTGCACGAACGCATCACCGACGCGGTCGGCGAGCTTGGCGACGGCGTCGGCTTCGATGGTCAGGACCTCGCGCGCGAGCGCGCGGACCTGTTCAGCGTCGAGCTTTCCGATCCGATGCTGCGGCAAGCGGCGTTCCTCGCGGGGGTGCCGAATCGTAGCACGCGACCCGCACACGACCGGGTATCATGGCGCCCCGCTGCATCTCGTCCACGAGCCCGGAGCCCGGAACGATGCGACCCGAGCAGATCCGCGAACTCATCCTGCTGGGACTGCCCGACGCCGCGGTCGAGGTGCATGGCGACGATGGCGCGCATTTCGAAGCGCGCGTGGTCTGCCCGCAGTTCGCCGGTCGGCGCACGCTCGATCGGCATCGCATGGTCTACGCCACGCTCGGCACGCGGGTCGGCGCTGAGATCCACGCGCTCGCGCTCAACACGCTCGCCCCCGGTGAAGCGGGCTAGGCGGACATCGCAATGGACAAGCTGTACATCCGCGGCGGCCGCCCGCTCGAGGGCGAGGTCGCCATCTCTGGCGCGAAGAACGCATCGCTGCCGATCCTCTGCGCCACGCTGCTGGCCGACGGGCCGATGCGGATCGCGAACGTGCCGCACCTGCACGATGTCACCACCACCATCGAGCTGCTCGGCCGGATGGGCGTGACCGTGACCATCGACGAGCGCATGGGCGTCGAGGTCGATCCGACCACGCTCAAGGAGTGCTTCGCCCCCTACGAGCTGGTCAAGACCATGCGCGCCTCGATCCTGGTGCTCGGGCCGCTGGTCGCGCGCTTCGGCAAGGCCGATGTCTCGCTGCCCGGCGGCTGCGCCATCGGCACCCGGCCGGTGAACCTGCACATCGATGGCCTGCGGCGGATGGGCGCGGACATCCAGGTCGAGAACGGCTACATCCGCGCCACGGCCGACCGGCTGCGCGGCGCGAACATCATGATGGAGATCGTCTCGGTCACCGGCACCGAGAACCTGATGATGGCGGCCTGCCTCGCCGACGGCACTACCGTGATCGAGAACGCGGCGCGCGAGCCCGAGGTCGTCGACCTGGCCGCATGCCTGATCAAGATGGGTGCGCGCATCAGCGGTCAGGGCACCGACACGCTGCGCATCGAGGGCGTCAAGCGGCTCGGCGGTTGCGAGTACACCGTGCTGCCGGACCGGATCGAGACCGGGACCTTCCTGGTCGCCGCCGCTGCGAGCCGTGGCCACGTGCGCCTGAAGCACACCGACCCATCGTTGCTCGATGCGGTGGTCGCGAAGCTCGAGGAGTCCGGCGCCAAGATCGGGCGCGGACCGGATTGGATCGAGTTGGATCAGCGCGGACGGCGTCCCAAGGCGCTCACGATCCGCACCGCGCCGCATCCGGCGTTCCCGACCGACATGCAGGCGCAGTTCTGCACCCTCAACGCGGTCGCCGAGGGCACCGGCACCATCGTCGAGACCATCTTCGAGAACCGCTTCATGCACGTGCCCGAGCTGCAGCGGATGGGCGCGCGCATCCAGCTCGAGGGCCATACCGCGATCTCCGAAGGCGTGGAGCGGTTGAAGGCGGCACCGGTGATGGCGACCGACCTGCGCGCCTCGGCCTCGCTGGTGATCGCGGGTCTGGTCGCCGATGGTGAGACCATCATCGAGCGCATCTACCACATCGATCGTGGTTACGAGCGCATCGAAGAGAAGCTGACGCAGTTGGGCGCCGAGATCCGCCGCGCGCCGGATTGAGCGAGTAGAACGGAGCGGGCGCGCCGGCCTCAGCCCGCGCTGCGGTTGCCGCGCTCGCCGATCTTGGCGCGCAACTCGAGCACCACGCCATCGCGCAGCCCCTTGAGCACCACTTCGGCGCCCGGCGCCGTGCTGGCGATCCGGTTCAGCGCTTCGCGGGTGTTGAGCAGCCCCACGCCATCGATGTGGGTGATGATGTCGCCGATTCGCAGCCCCGCGGCCTGGGCCGGCGATCCGGCATGCACCCGTTTGACCACGATGCCCGGCTGGTAGGCGACGCCGAAGGCCTCCGCCAGCTGCGGCGTGTAGGTCTGGGGTTCGACGCCGAGCCAGCCGCGCAACACGCGGCCATGCGTGATCAGCTGTTCGGTCACGCCGCGGGCCAGCGATGCCGGAACCGCGAAGCCGATGCCGCTGCCCTGGCCGTTGAGCTGGAACTTGGCGGTGTTGATGCCGAGCAGCTCGCCGCGGGCATTGACCAGCGCGCCGCCGGAGTTGCCGAAGTTGATCGCGGCATCGGTCTGGATGAAGTTCTCGAAGGTCGAGAGGCCGAGGTCCGAGCGACCGACCGCGCTGACGATGCCCTGGGTCACGGTCTGGCCGAGGCCGAAGGAGTTGCCGATCGCCAGCACGACATCGCCGACTCGGGCCTCGGCGGTACCGGCGAGCGCGGCGACCGGCAGGCCCGAGAACTCGACCTTTAGCAGCGCGAGATCCGTCTCCGGATCGGTGCCGACCACCACTGCCCGGGTGCTGCGGCCGTCGGCCAACGCCACGTTGATCTGTTCGGCATCGACGATCACGTGGTGGTTGGTGAGGACGTAACCATCGGCGCGTACGATCACGCCCGAGCCGAGCGACTCGTCGACCGGTTCCTCACGGGTCCCCGAGTCCGTGAACCGGCGCCGCAGCGGGTCGGGGAGTTCCGACGCCGGCACGCGGCGCTGGGTGCTGACGTTCACCACCGCCGGTGCGGCGCTGGCCACGGCGTCGGCATACGAAGCGAGCCCAGTCGTGATGGGTGCCGGAGCGTCGGGCAGGGCCCCACGCGGCGTGAGCAGGTCCGGCCGGAACAGGACCACGAGGAACGCGGCCGCCAGCCCGGCGACCACCGCCTGCACGAGGAACCTGAGCCACTGATGCGCGTCGGACATCGGCGGCGAGCGTAGCACCGCGCTCGACGCGCATGCGAGGCGAGGGTTGCGCGGGAGCACCGTGCTATCATGCCGCGCCCCTCGCGGGCTACGCCCGCAGCCTCAAGCGACCCGCGCAGGCGCCCGCGTAACCTCGTGCCGCCAGTGCATCGGAGCCCAGATGAGCAACGACGGTGTCGATCTCAACCGGCGTCACATCCTCACCGTCGCGACGTCGATCGCCGGTGCGGTGGGTGTCGGCGCGCTGGCCTATCCGTTCCTCGCCTCGATGAAGCCTTCCGAACGGGCGCGCGCCGAGGGCGCACCGGTCGAAGTGCTGATCGGCAAGCTCGAACCGGGCGAACAGGTCAAGGTTGTTTGGCGCGGCAAGCCGGTCTCGGTGGTGCGCCGCACTCCCGCGATGCTGGAGAAGCTCAGCCAAGTGCGCGACGAGTTGCTCGATCCGGATTCGAAGGAAGCGCAGCAACCGCCCTACGCGGCCAACGAGTTCCGCTCGCTCAAGCCGGAATACCTCGTGTTGGTCACGAACTGCACCCATCTCGGCTGCTCACCGGCGTTCCGACCCGAGGTCGCGCCCGAGGACCTCGGTCCGAAATGGAAGGGTGGTTTCTTCTGCCCCTGCCACGGCTCGCGTTTCGACCTCGCCGGTCGCGTGTTCCGCAACGTGCCGGCGCCGCTGAACTTGGTGGTGCCGCCGCACCGTTTCGTGGGCGATGAGCTGATCATCGTCGGCGAGGATGAGGGGGTCAGCTGATGGACGCGCAAGAGGAACGCGACTTCTTCGACTGGCTCGGCGAGCGCAGCCACGCGCTGCGCTTGTGGATCGATGCCCGCTTCCCGATGACCGACTTCTGGGAAGCGCACGTCTCCAAGTACTACGCGCCGAAGAACTTCAACTTCTGGTACGTCTTCGGCGGCATCGCACTGGTGGTGCTGGTGCTGCAGATCGTCACCGGCATCTTCCTCACCATGAACTACAAGCCCGACGCGAACCAGGCGTTCGCTTCGGTCGAGTACATCATGCGTGATGTCGAGTGGGGCTGGCTGATTCGCTACATGCATTCGACTGGCGCCTCGGCGTTCTTCGTCGTGATCTACCTGCACATGTTCCGCGGTCTCATGTACGGCTCGTTCAAGAAGCCGCGCGAGCTGTTGTGGCTGTTCGGCATGGTGATCTACCTGTTGCTGATGGCCGAGGCCTTCATGGGCTACCTGCTGCCCTGGGGCCAGATGTCCTACTGGGGCGCCCAGGTGATCATCTCGCTGTTCGGCACGATCCCGGGCATCGGCGAAGGGCTCGCCGAGTGGATCCGCGGCGACTTCTACGTCTCCGACATCACGCTCAACCGCTTCTTCGCGCTGCACGTGATCGCGCTGCCGCTGCTGCTGTGCGGGCTCGTGCTGTTCCATCTGGTCGCGCTGCATTCGGTCGGCTCCAACAACCCCGACGGCATCGAGATCAAGAAGAAGCTCGGCCCCGACGGCATCCCGCTCGACGGCATCCCGTTCCATCCCTACTACACGGTGAAGGACACGATGGCGGTGGCGGCGTTCTTCTTCGTGTTCTTCCTGATCGTGTTCTTCGCGCCGGAGATGGGCGGCTACTTCCTCGAGCACGCCAACTTCGAGGCGGCGAACGCGCTGAAGACCCCCGATCACATCGCTCCGGTGTGGTACTTCACGCCGTTCTACGCGATGTTGCGTGCGGTGCCGTCGTTCCTGGGCAGCCAGTTCCCCGGCGTCGCGGTGATGGGCGCGGCGGTGGTGATCCTGTTCTTCATGCCTTGGATCGACCAGCATCCGGTCAAGTCGCTGCGCTATCGCGGCCCGCTCTACACGGTGTTGTTGCTGGTGTTCGCCGCGGCCTTCCTGGTGCTCGGCTGGCTCGGCGTCAAGCCGGTATCGCCGACCTTCTCGGAGTGGGGCTTCCGGCTGACCGAGGTCTACTTCCTGTTCTTCGCCGTGTCGTGGCTGTACTCCACCACCGACCGGTCACGCAATGGCTGGATCCGATGCGCCGCGCTCACGCTCGGCGTCCTGGTGCTGATCGACGCTGCGCGCTTCGCGGTGATGGGCGAGCTGGTCACGCCGTTCCACTATCAGATGTTCCTGGTGCCGGGCGGGATGGTGGCGGCACTGCTGCTGTTGCCGGCCTTCACCACCTGGAACGATCCGCGGCCGGTCCCGGAGAGGGTGACGCACTGATGGACGCACTGACCGTCAATCCTAAGCAGGCGCTATTGGCGCTGGTCCTCGCGTTGGGCTCGGGTGCCGCACTCGCCTCGAGCGGCGGCGAAGGCGGATTGCCGCTCCAGCCGGCACGCTACGACCTCGAGAACGTGCCCTCGCTGCAGCGCGGCGCCAAGTACTTCGTCAATTACTGCCTCGGCTGCCATTCGCTGAACTACGTGCGCTACCAGCGTTTGGGCCAGGACCTCGGCATCTCCGATGGGCAGATCAAGGACCTGCTGTTCACGGCCGAGAAGCCGACCGAGATGATGCGCATCGCGATGCCGCCGCTCGATGCGGAGCGCTGGTTCGGCCGCGCGCCGCCCGACCTGTCGCTGACCGCGCGGGCGCGCGGCGGCGACTGGATCTTCAACTATCTGCGCAGCTTCTACCTCGACGCGAAGCGCCCGTTCGGCGTCAACAACGCGCTGCTGCCGAATGCGAGCATGCCGCACGTGCTGGCCGAGCTGCAGGGCTACCAGCGCGCAGTCTTCAAGCTTGAAGCCGCGGTCGGCGGCGGTGAGCACGAGGTGCTCGCCGGCTTCGAGACCGTCACGCCGGGCCAGCTCTCCGCCGACGAGTACGACTCGGTCGCGCGCGACCTGGCGAACTTCCTGGTCTACGTGTCGGAACCAGCGCAGCTCAAGCGCATGCACCTAGGTTTCGGTGTCCTGTTCTTCCTTGCCGTGTTCTTCCTGCTCGCGTACTTCCTGAAACGCGAGTATTGGAACGACGTCCATTGACCATCAGATGCCTGCCGCGACGGCGGGCGAGCGAGATCCCTCAAAGTGATGACTCTTTTCTCCCGCGCCGGTGATGCCAACAGCCATCGGGCCCGATTCGTGTTGGCCGAGAAGGGCATCACCTACGATGTCATCGACGTCGAACCGGATGAGCTGCCCGAAGACCTGCTCGACCTCAACCCGTACCAGACTATCCCGACGCTGGTCGACCGCGATCTCGTGCTCTACGACACGCGGGTGATCCTCGAGTACCTCGACGAACGGTTCCCGCATCCGCCGTTGATGCCAGTCGACCCGGTGTCGCGGGCTCGGTTCCGCCTGGCGCTCTACCGGATCGAACGAGATTGGTACGACCTGCTCAACCAGATCGATCTGGCGCCGGACCGCGCCAGCGGCAACCGTCTCAAGAAGCAGCTCAAGGAGAGCGTGCTGACGACCGCCGACGCCTTCAACATCAAGCCGTTCTTCCTCAGCGACGAGTTCTCGCTGGTCGATTGCTCGATCGTGCCGATCCTGTGGCGCCTGCCGATGTTCGGCATCGAGATCCCGGCCACCGCCAAGGGCATGAACAAGTACGCCGAGCGGATGTTCAACCGCCCGTCGTTCAAGCTCTCGCTGACCGAGACCGAGCGCGAGATCCGCAAGGCCGAGTGACCGGGCATGCGTTCCCGCCGCCCCTACCTGCTGCGCGCGATGTACGAGTGGATGGTGGACACCCGCCAGACGCCGCACATCCTGGTGGATGCGCGCCAGGACGGGGTGGCGGTGCCGCAGGCCTCGGTGCATGAGGGGCGCATCGTTCTCAACGTCGGCACGAGCGCCGCACACCGCCTGGTGTTGGGCAATGAGCAGGTCGAGTTCGATGCCCGCTTCGGCGGCGTCAGCCGCCACGTGGTGGTGCCGTTGGCGGCGGTGCTCGCGATCTACGCGCGGGAGACCGGCCAGGGGATGATGTTCGGACTCGAGGACGGCGAGCCGGTCGAGGCGCCGGCCGCTGCCGGCGACGGCACCGAACCCGACGAGCCGAGCCCGGGCACACCATCGCCCTCCGCGAAGAAGGGCCGCCCCCGCCTCAAGGTCGTCAAGTAGCGAGCGGAGCCCCGGGCCTGGAAGGCTCCGGCCTCCCTCAAGACGCGGACGCGATATCGGTCGGCCGGACCTTTCAGGCCCGGGGCTCCACGCTCATTCGACGTTGAAGATCTTGCCCGGGTTCAAGATCCCGTGCGGATCGAATTGGGATTTGATCGTGCGCATGAGCGCGAGCTGGCTGGCATCGATCTCCAAGCCGACGAAGCGGGCCTTCTCGGTGCCGATGCCGTGTTCGCCGGACAAGGTGCCGCCGAGCGCGAGCACCAACTGGAACAGCGCGTCCAGCGCAAGCGCCACGCGTGCAACCTCCGCCGCGTCGGCGGGATCGTGCATCAGGTTGACGTGCAGGTTGCCGTTGCCGGCATGGCCGAAGCTCACGATCTTCACCTGGTGCCTGGCGCCGATGCGCTCGAGGCCGGTGATCAAGTCGGCCAGTCGCGACACCGGCACGACCACGTCCTCGTTGACCTTGCCTGGCGCAACGCCACGCAGCGCCGGCGACAGCTGCTTGCGCACCTGCCATAGCGCTGCCGACTCCCTGGCGTCGCGCGCGGCACGCAGCTCGACCAGGCCCTCGACGCGTGCCGCACCGGCCACTGCGTCGAGCGCGTCGATGAGCGAATCAACGCTGCCGTCGACCTCGACCAGCAGCATCGCGCCGGCGTCGGTCGGCATCTCGGCATCCGGCGCCAGACCTCGGACCATCGCGATCGAGCCGTGGTCCATGAACTCCAGGCGGCAGGGCACCACCGGCTGCCGCATGATCGCCGCGACCGCGCGGGCCGCCGCCGTCGCGTCACGATAACTGGCGCGCAGCGTGCGGGTCGCCGCTGGCAGCGGCTGCAGCTCGAGGGTCACCTCGGTCACCACCGCGAGCGTGCCCTCGGCGCCGCAGATCAACCGGGTCAGGTCGTAACCGACCACGCCCTTGGTGGTGCGCACGCCGGTGCGCAGCTCGATGCCGGCCCCGGTCACCGCGCGCAGACCGAGCACGCAGTCGCGGGTGGTGCCGTACTTGACGCTGCGCGGGCCGCCGGCGTTGGTGCTGACGTTGCCACCGACCGTGCAGTAGTCGGCCGAGGTCGGGTCTGGCGGCCAGAACAGGCCATGCTTCGCGGCCTCCGCCTGGACTGCGCCGTTCAGACATCCAGCCTCAACAATCATCACGCGGTCATCCGGCGCGACCTCGATGATCCGGTCGAGCCGCTCGAGCGAGAGCACGAGGCCGCCGGCACTAGGCACCGCCGCGCCGGTGGTCGCGGTGCCGCGTCCGCGCGCAGTCAGTGGCACGCGCCAGCCGTGGCACAGGCGCACCGCGCTCGCGACCGCCGCATGCGTGCGCGCCAGCGCGACCGCGCCAGGCAGGGCGTGTCGGCGCGAGTTGTCGGAGCCGTAGGGCCAGGTATCGGCGGGATCGGTGCGCAGCTCGAGGTCGGACCCGATGGCACGGAGCCCGGCGAGCAAGCCGTCGGGCAGGTCCACCATCCCCATCAGCCGCCGAACAGCTGGGCGTCGATCAGGTCGCAGAGGCAGTGGATCGAGAGCAGATGCACTTCCTGGATGCGCGCGGTGTTGCGAGCCGGAACCCTGATCTCGACGTCGCCATCGCGAAGAATCTTGCCGATCTCGCCGCCATCGCGGCCGGTCAGCGCCACCACGGTGACGCTGCGCTCGTGCGCCGCTTCGATCGCACGCACCACGTTCGGCGAATTGCCCGAGGTCGAGATGGCCAGCAGCACATCGCCGTCGTGGGCCAGGGCCCGCAGCTGCTTGGAGAAGATGTCCTTGTAGTCGTAGTCGTTGGCGATCGAGGTCAGGGTCGAGGTGTCGGTGGTCAGCGCGATCGCGGCCAGACCCGGGCGCTCCATCTCGAAGCGGTTCAGCAGCTCGGCGGCGAAGTGCTGCGAATCCGCGGCTGATCCACCGTTGCCGCAGGCCATGATCTTGCGCTTGGCGCGCAGCGCCGAGGCCATCGCGGTTGCGGCGTGAGCGATCTTCGGCGCCAGCGGCGCGAGCGCCTGTTGCTTGGTCGCGATGCTGTCGTTGAAGTGCTGGCGGATGCGTGCTTCGAGATCCATGTCGGCCACCGTCTCCTCAGGCCGCATCGAAGGCGGCGCGCAGCCATTGTACGTGGTCACCGCCAGGGCGTTCGGCGCTGGCGTCCACTTCGAACGCGACCACGTCGAAGCGCAGCGGCAATCGCGCGAGCTCGGGCCGGGCGCTGAGCAGCACCTGAGTCGCGCGCACGATCCGGCGGCGCTTGGCTGGCCCGATGGTCTCGAGCGCAGTGCCGAAGCGGGTCGGCGCCCTGGCCCGAACCTCGACCACCACCAGGGTGTCGCGGTCGCGCATCACCAGGTCCAGCTCGCCCAGGCGGCAATTGAAGTTTCGCAACAGCGGCACCAGGCCCTGTGCGATGAGATGGGCCTCCGCCGCCGCTTCATAGCGCGCGCCGGTGGCTCGCGGCGTCACGCTCATGGCGGCGTCGAGCCCTCAGCGACCGCTGGCGGCAGCGGCACGACCGGCACTGGCACGGGCTGTGGCCGGCCTTCGATGAACCGGGCCCAATCGAGCTCGCGGCGCACGCGTAGGCCGGCGCCCAGCGAGAGCAGGCCGGTGGTGGCGGGCACCGGCTCGGCCAGCGGCGCTGGCAGGTTCGCGAACAATGGGATCAGGCGGTAGGCGTCCAGCCCCAGCGCATACAGGCGACCTTGGCGCGCCATGCCCTCGGGCCAGAGCGCGGTGAGCTGGCCGCGTTGCGCGACCAGTGCGGCGTCGTTCGAGATCGTGAACGGCATGTCGGCGAACTCGAGGCCATCGAGATCAGGTTCACGCGCGCCATCTGCGCGCCAGACATGCGAGCTGGCGAAAGTCGGAAGGTCGGCGGCACGATGGAAGCGCAGCTGGGCCCTCAGCAGTGGCGCTTCGCGTTCGCGCGCCGCGACGAAGATGAAATCGAGGTCGCGTCGTCGGCGCGGTTCCGCGTTCACCTTCTGGCCGAGCGCGTTGTTGAGCAGGTTGCTGCGCAATGCGCTGGTGTCGAGGTTGAGCAGACGCATGATCGCGGTCGAGAAGTCCTTCTCGGCGACGGTCGGGTCGTACTGCTGGTCGGCGAGCACGAGGCCGCCGAGCGCCGTGAAGCGCTGCTGGAACGCGGTCGACATCCGTGTGCCCCAGTCGCCCCGCGGGTGCAGCACAGCGGCCCGGACCAGGCCCTGCGCCATGGCGCGTTCGGCGATCGCCTCGGCCTCGCCTTCCGGCAGGAGACCGAACTGCCAGAAACGTTCCGGCGTGCCCGCACCACCGTCGAGGTAGTTGAGCGCGAGCAGCGGCGGGTCGGCGGGCCCCGCGGCGGCGAGCTCGGTCACGCCCTCGCGCGTCAGCGGGCCGACCACGAAGCCGGCCCCCCAACTGCGCGCCGCCGCGAGCGCTGCGGTCGCACCGCCCGGATAGTCGGTGGTGTCGAACACTCTCAGCTCGGTCTGGGCACCGGCCGCATAGTGTGCGGCGATCACCCCATCGCGCACCGCCTCAGCCTGCTCGGAATAGCGCCCGCTAAGCGGCAGCAGCAGCGCAACCTTCGCCGGGTAGTGGTCAGCGCTCGCCAGCTGTTCCATCAGACCAGGCAGAACGAAGCGCACGGCGGGGTGCTCCGGGTTCGCGGTCTGCCAGGCCTCGATGCGGCCGCGTGCGCCGACCGGATCCTGCCAGGCAGCACGCGCGTGGACCGCCAACTCGACCCAATGCTGTGCTTCGGCCGGGCTGTTCAACGGCAGTGCCGTCGGATCGAGCCCGCCGCGCGCGCTCACCAGGATGCGCCAAAGGCGCTGGGCGTTGGCGCGCTGCGCATCGTCGTCGGGCAGTCGCCCCGCGCGCGCGGTGAGATCGACGACCGCGATCAGTGGCATCCCCAATGCCGCCTCGGCATCAGCCCGCGCCAGCAGTACGCGAGCCTGCAGCGGGCGCGGCAAGGCGCTGACATCGAAGGCCAGGGCGGCCAACGCGCCGGCGGCGTCACCATCGAGCCGGGCGATCTCAGCCTCGACCACGGCGATCGAGCCGCCTGCCGCGGCGTCGGCCGGCAGTGCGCGGGCGCGGGCGAGTGCCGCATCGGCGCGCGGGCGCGCGCGCGCGGCGAGCCAGGCGTCGGCGGCGCGGGCGTGCAGTTCGGCGGCGTGCTCGGGATAGGTGGCCGCCAGCGCTTCGAAGCGGTTGGCCGCGTCGGTTGGCCGGCCAGCATCGATCGCCGCCTCGGCTGCTGCGACCTGGTGCTCGAGGTCAGGCATGGCGATCCGGGTGCCGGTGCTGCAGGCGGTGAGCACCAGCAACATCGCTGCGAGCAGCGCCACGCACCTCGCTTGCCGAGCGGCGGGATACGCGGGCACGATGAACGCGGTCATCGGATTGATTCCGGGAGCGGGACGGGGAGGATAGCAGATGGGTCTGGAAGCGAAGCCCGCGCGCGGCACGCTCTATGTCGTCGCGACGCCGATCGGCAACCTCGGCGATCTCGCGCCGCGCGCGCGCGAGTTGTTGGCCGGTGTCGACGCGATCCTGGCTGAGGACACTCGCCACAGCCGCAAGCTGACCAGCCACCATGGCATCACCACTGCGCTCGAAGCGCTGCACGACCACAACGAAGCGGCGGCGGTGCCGGCGCTGATCGAGCGGCTGCGTGGTGGCGCTGCACTCGCCCTGATCAGCGATTCCGGGACGCCGCTGCTGTCGGATCCCGGCTTCGTGCTCGTCCGTGCTGCACGCGCCGCAGGCGTGCCGGTGGTCGCGGTGCCCGGGCCCTGCGCCGCGATCGCGGCGCTTTCGGTCGCGGGGTTGCCGACCGACCGGTTCTGCTTCGAGGGCTTCCTGCCGGCGCGCGATGCGGCGCGGCGCGAACGCATCGATGAGCTCAGTGCCGAACCGCGCACTCTCGTGTTCTACGAGTCGCCGCACCGGTTGCGCGAGGCGCTGGCCGACCTCAGCGAGGGGTTCGGCGCTGAGCGCCCGGCTGCTCTCGCGCGCGAGCTGACCAAGCTGCACGAAGCGGTGCTTGGCGACACGCTTGGCGATCTGGTGCGCTGGAGCGAATCCGACCCGCATGCCGCGGCCGGCGAGGTCGTGTTGATCGTCGGTGGCGCGCAGCAAGCCGCCGTGCCCGGGCCGGGCTTGGACAGCGATGACGTCCTGCGCACGCTGCTCGCCGAGCTGCCGCTCAAGCAGGCCGTGGCCCTGGCGGTGAAGCTCACCGGCGCACCGCGCAACGCGCTGTACGAGCGCGCGCTGCGGATCAAGCAAGAGGATTAGCCCGTCGCAGAAGGACGCGGTGGTATCCTGCGCGCTGGAGTTGGCCAGACGATCGCTGTGCGCAAGCGCAGAGGAAAGTCCGGGCTCCGCAGGGCAGGGTGCCAGGTAACGCCTGGGCGGCGCGAGCCGACGGAAAGTGCCACAGAAAACATACCGCCTAAGCACGCAAGTGCCGGCAAGGGTGAAAAGGTGCGGTAAGAGCGCACCGCGTGCCTGGTAACAGTGCACGGCACGGAAAACCCCACCTGGAGCAAGACCAAATAGGGGAGCTGGCGCGCCGCAAGGTAGCGCAAGGCGTGGCCCGCGCTGCTTCCGGGTAGGTCGCTACAGGCGCACGGTGACGTGCGTCGCAGAGGAATGGTCGTCCACGACAGAACCCGGCTTATCGGCCGACTCCTTTTTTTCTCCCACAATCCCTCACGCCACGAGGCCCACCATGCGCCAGCTGTTGCTCGTCCCCTGCCTCATCGCCGCTGGCGCTCTTGCCGCGCCGGCCAGGTCGGCGCTGCCGGCCGAGTGGCAGCCGCTGGCGCGCGAGGTTCTCGCCGAACTGATCGGCATCAACACCACCCATCCCAATGGTGCGGGCAAGGCCGCCGCGGCGATTGCGGCGCGGCTCAAGGCCGCAGGCTATGCGCAGCAGGACCTCGTGCTGGTCGGGAGCAAGCCGGGGCGCGAGAACCTGGTGGTGCGCGTCCATGGGAGGAGCAACGGCAAGGATGGCGGCAAGGCCAAGCCGATCCTGTTCCCGGTCCATCTCGACGTGGTGGCTGCGGAGCGCACCGATTGGTCCGTCGAACCGTTCGTGCTGACCGAGAAGGACGGCTACTTCTACGGTCGTGGCACCACCGACATCAAGCAGGAGGCGGCCGACTTCGTCGTCAACCTCATCCGCTGGAAGAAGGAGCGCTGGCAGCCCTCGCGCGACCTGATCTTCGCCTTCACCGATGACGAGGAGGGCGGTGCGGAGCAGGCCGGCTTGGATTGGCTGCTCGAGAAGCGTCCCGAGCTGGTCGCGGCCGAGTTCGCCATCAACCCCGACGCGGGCGGCGCCAACCTCAAGGATGGCAAGCCTGCGTTCTTCGAGCTGCAGACATCGGAGAAGGTCTTCCTGAGCTTCGAGCTGAAGCTCACCGACAAGGGTGGCCACAGCTCGATCCCGACCACGGCCAACCCAATCCATCTGCTGGCGGGAGGCATCGCGCGCATCGGTGGCCATGCATTCCCGCTGCGGACCAACGAGACCACCCGCGGCTACTTCGCGGCGATGGCCGACTACGAAACCGACCCTGCGCTCGCCACCGACATGCGCGCATTGGGCAAGGCGCCGATGGGCGCAGCCACCGCGACCCGCGTCGCTGCCGCTTCGCCGTACTACAACGCACTGTTACGCACGACCTGCGTCGCCACCGAGATCAAGGGCGGTCATGCCGAGAATGCGCTGCCGCAGTTGGCGCGCGCCACGGTCAATTGCCGCATCCATCCCGACGAGGATGCCGATTCGGTCGAGGCCAAGCTGCGCGAGGTCGCTGCGGTCGACGGCTTGGCGATCGTGCGGATGGACGCCTACCGTCCCAGCCCGGCCTCGCCGTTGCGCGACGACCTGGTCGCGCCGCTCGCCAAGCTCGGCAAGGAGTTGTTCGGCGTGGTGAAGGTGGTGCCGACGATGAGCACCGGCGCCAGCGACAGCCTGTATCTGCGCAACCGCGGCGTGCCGGTGCTGGGCGTGTCGGGGATGTTCACCGACATGGACGACCCGCGCGCCCACGGTCGCGACGAGCGGATTATGGTGAAGAGCTACTACGACGGCATCGAGTTGATGGGCCGTTACATCAAGGCGATCGCGTCGCGCTGAGCGACGCTTTGCGTTGAACCACCGGCGACCTGCGACGGGGCGCCAGTGGGAAATTGCAGTGGGAGCAGCCCAGCGCGGCGCCCCACAACTTCATGCAGCTTGTGAGGTTGCCCCCCCAACCCGATGATTCCCGTGCGCTTTTTGCCTGTGGATAACTGTGCTTTTCCACAGGCAGAATCTCGCCTAACCCCTTGACCCGCCTAGCATTTTTCCACTACAGGCCTTGACGCTGCGTGTTCCGCGCACCTAAAGTGTCGAGGAGTGGGGAAAAGTGGGTTTCCGGGGGATTCTGTGTTCCGAGGTGTCACCAACGTCACGCTCGATGCGAAGGGGCGGCTCGCCATCCCAACGCGTCATCGCGCGCGCTTGCTGGAGCAGGGCGGCGGGCAGCTGATCATCACGGTCGATGCCGGCCACATCCTGCTGCTCTACCCGCTGCCGGAGTGGCTCAAGGTCGAGCAGAAGCTCAACTCGCTGCCGACCACCAATCCGCGCGCGCGCCAGCTGCAGCGCCTGCTGGTCGGTCACGCCACTGAAGTTGAGCTCGACGGCGCCGGCCGCGTGCTGCTGCCACCGCCGCTGCGTGAGTTCGCCGCGCTCGACAAGCGCGTGTCGCTGGTCGGCCAGGGCAACACGTTCGAACTGTGGGACCAATCGCGTTTCGATGAGACGCGCGAGAAGTGGCTCAAGCCCGATGGTGAGGATTCGCCCCTCATCGCCGAGCTTGAGTCGCTCAGCTACTGAGGAACCCAGGTGTGCACACGCACCAGCCGGTCCTCCTCACCGAGGCCCTGGCGTCCCTGGCGGTCGCCCGTGACGGGACCTACGTCGATTGCACCTTCGGCCGCGGCGGACACGCTGCGGCGATCCTCGCCGCGCTCGGCCCCCAGGGCTGTCTCGTCGCGCTCGACCGCGATCCGGATGCCGTCGCTGCAGCGCGCACGCGTTTCGCGGACGAGGCGCGCTGCCGCATCCATCACGCGCCGTTCTCGGCGCTCGCGCGCATCCTCGAGGGCGAGGGCCTGATGGGCCGCGTCGCCGGGATCCTCATCGACCTCGGCGTGTCATCGCCGCAGCTCGACGATCCGACGCGCGGCTTCTCGTTCCGCGAGAGCGGTCCGCTCGACATGCGCATGGACCCGACCGCGGGCGAGAGCGCCGCCGCGCTGGTTGCGCGCGCCGGTGAGCGCGAGCTCATCGAGATAATCCGTGCGCTCGGCGAAGAGCGCTTCGCTGCGCGCATCGCGCGCGCCATCGTCAGCGCGCGCGCCCAGGCGCCGATCACCGACACGCTGGTCCTGGCCGAGATCGTCGCGCGCGCGGTACCGACCCGCGAGCCGGGCAAGCACCCGGCGACGCGGACCTTCCAGGCGCTGCGCTTGCACGTCAATCGTGAGCTGGATGAGCTGGCCGAAGTGCTGCCGCAGTGCGTCTCGGCGCTGGCGCCGGCGGGACGGCTCGTGGTCATCGCTTTCCACTCGCTCGAGGACCGCATCGCCAAGCGCTTCCTGCGCAACGCCGCGCGCGGTCCGCTCGGACCCGACGGCGTGCCACTGCCGGGTGCGCGGCCTCTGCTTGCGCTGGTCGGCAAGGCGCAGCGGCCGAGCGTCGCCGAATGCGACGCCAACCCCCGTGCCCGCAGCGCGGTGCTGCGCGCCGCGGAGCGCTGCGCATGAGCCGGGCTGAAGGCACTGTGCTGGCCGTCGTGGTCGCTGCGATCGTGGGGTCGGCGCTCGGCGTGGTCTGGGTCAAGCACCAGAACCGCAAGGCTTTCGCCGAGCTTTCGGCGCTGCGCGACGCGCGCGACGCGCTCGAGGTCGAATGGGACAAGCTGCTGCTCGAGCAGAGCGCATGGGCGACGACACCGCGCATTGAGCAGGTCGCCGCTGAGCAGTTGAGCATGACAGTGCCGACCGCCGATCAAGTCGTGGTGGTGCGGCCATGAGCGATCAGGCGGCGCGCTTCGGTTGGCGTGGTTGGCTGGTGGCGGCGGTGTTCGCCGCCGCCGGTGTCGCCCTCGTCGGGCGGGCGCTGTGGCTGCAGGTGATCGACAAGGAGTTCCTGCTCGGCCAGGGCAACGCGCGCCACATCCGGGTCGTGGCAGTGCCGGCGCACCGCGGCACGATCACCGATCGCAACGGCGAGGTGTTGGCGGTCTCGACCCCGGTCGAATCGATCTCCTGCAACCCGCGCGAACTGCTGGCCCAACCCACCCGGCTGGCGGCGCTGGCCCGCGCGCTCGAGCTGCAGCCGGGCGCGCTGCGCAGGCACCTGACCGAGAAGGCCGGACGCGAGTTCGTCTACCTGAAGCGCCACTTGAGCCCGGAGCAGGCGGCAAAGGTGCTCGCGCTCAAGGTCCCCGGCGTCTATTCACAACGCGAGTACCGCCGCTACTACCCGGCCGGTGAAGTCGCCGCCCAAGCGCTCGGTCTCGCCAACATCGACGATGTCGGCCAGGAGGGCATCGAGCTCGCCTTCGACGAGGTGTTGCGCGGCGAGCCGGGCGCCGAACGGGTGGTCAAGGACCGCCTTGGCAACACGATCGCCGAGCTCGAGAGCGTGCGTGCGCCGCGCCACGGCCGTGATCTCAGGCTCGCGCTCGACCTGCGCATCCAGTTCCTCGCGTACCGCGAGCTCAAGCGCGTGGTCTATGAGAACGAGGCGGTCGGCGGCTCGATCGTGGTCCTCGACACCCAGACCGGCGAGATCCTGGCGATGGCGAGCCAGCCGGCCTGGAACCCCAATTCGCGCGCCACCGCGCCGCAGGGCGCGGTGCGCAACCGCGTCGCGACCGATCTGTTCGAGCCAGGCTCGGCGTTCAAGCCTTTCCCGATCGCGGTCGCGCTCGAATCTGGCAGCTACCGGCCGCGCACTCTCATCGACACCCACGGCGGGGTGCTCAAGATCGGCAGCCTCACGCTGCGCGACGAGAAGGACTTCGGACTCATCGATGTGACCACGGTGCTGACCAAATCGGTCAACACCGGTTCAGCGCAGATCGCGCTGTCGCTCGACCGCGGCATGCTCTGGCAGTCGTTGACCCGCTTCGGCTTCGGCAGCGAGACCGGCAGCGGCTTCCCGGGAGAACAGGGCGGCAACCTGCCGCACTACCAACGCTGGCGTTCGGTGCATACCGCGACGTTGTCCTACGGTTATGGGCTCAACGTGACGCTGCTGCAGCTGGCGCAGGCCTACGCGGTTCTCGCCGCCGACGGCGTGCGCCGCACGCCAGCGATGCTGCCGAGCAACGGCGTGGTGCAGGGTGAACGCGTGCTTTCGGTCCGCACAGCGATCGAGATGCGCGCCATGCTCGAGACCGTGGTCTCGGCCGAAGGCACCGCCGTGCGCGCCTCGGTCAAGGGCTATCGCGTGTCGGGCAAGACCGGCACCGCGCGCAAGGCGGTTGCCGGTGGCTACGATCCGGACCGGCATCTCGCGTTGTTCGCCGGCATGGCGCCGGCGACCGCGCCGCGCTTGGTCGCGGTGGTGATGGTCGACGAGCCGAGCCTCGGGCGCTATCACGGCGGCGAGGTTGCGGCGCCAGCGTTCGCACGGGTGATGGAGGGCGCGCTGCGCCTGATGGATGTCGCGCCCGACGCGCTCGACGTGGCCGAAGCGGCCAATGCGCCGTTCACCGCGCCGAAGTCCGTGCGCACGCGGCGGCCGCGATGAGCGCCCGCCTCAGCCTGCTGCTCGACGGCGTCTGCGCGGTGCCGCCGCAGCTCGACCGCGACATCACGACGGTCTGCGTCGATTCGCGTGAGGCGCTACCCGGGGCGCTGTTCCTCGCGGTTGCCGGGCTCACCACCCACGGGCTCGCGTTCGTCGAGGCGGCGCTTGCGGCTGGTGCGACTGCGCTGTGTTGGGAGCCGGCGCCCGGCCAGGTCGCGCCGGACGTGGCGCCGGGCGTTGCAGTGTTCTCGGTGCCAGGCCTCACGCAGCAGGTCGGTCGCATCGCGGCGCGCGCCGCGGGCGATCCGTCCGCAGCGCTGCGCGTGCTCGGCGTCACCGGCACCAACGGCAAGACCTCTATCTCGCAGATCTACGCGCAGGTCCTGACCGATGCCGGCGAGCGTTGTGGCGTGCTCGGCACCCTGGGCTACGGCCTGTACAGCGCGCTCACCCCAGGTGAGCACACCACGCCGGACGCGGTGCGCGTGCAACAGCTGTTGGCCGGGTTCCGCGCCGCAGGCGCTGGCCACGCGGTGCTCGAAGTCTCCTCGCACGCGCTCGATCAAGGCCGGGTCGCCGGCGTGCGCTTCCACAGCGCGGTGTTCACCAACCTGACGCGTGACCACCTCGATTACCACGGCGACCTCGAGGCCTATGCCGCGGCCAAGCGCAAGCTGTTCCGTTGGCCGGAGCTGGCCTTGGCGGTGGTCAACGCCGACGACGCGATCGGCCGCACCATCCTCACCGAGTTGCCCACCAGCGTGCGTGCGGTGGCCTACGGTCTCGATGCCAACGAGGTTGGCAGTGCGCGTGCGCAGGTGCGCGTGCTCGGTCGCCGCCTGGCGCTCGATGCGACCGGCCTCAGGGTCGCGGTCGAATCCGACTTCGGCAACGGCGAGCTCACCGCGAAACTTCTCGGTCGCTTCAACGCCGCCAACCTGCTGGCGGTCCTCGCCGTGCTGTGCGCCGACGGGATGCCGTTCGCCCGCGCGCTGCAATTGCTGGCCACGGCGCGCACCGTGCCGGGCCGGATGGAATGCTTCGGTGGTCACGGTGGCCCGCTGGTGGTCGTGGACTACGCCCACACACCGGATGCGCTCGGGCAGGTGTTGTTGGCAGCGCGGCCGCATAGCACCGGCCGGCTGGTCTGCGTGTTCGGCTGCGGTGGCGACCGCGATCAGGGCAAGCGGCCGCAGATGGGCGCGGTCGCGGCCGCGCACGCCGACCTCGTCGTGCTCACCGATGACAACCCGCGCACCGAGGATCCCGATCGCATCGTGGCCGAGATCCTCGCCGGCGTCGGTCCGACCCAGCGCCACAAGCTGCAGATCGAGCGCGAGCGGCCGAAGGCCATCGCCGCGGCGATTTCGGCGGCACGCGCCGGTGATGTGGTGCTGGTGGCAGGCAAAGGCCATGAGGACTACCAGATCGTGGGCCGCGTGAAACGGCCCTACAGCGATCGCGCCACGGTGGCGCGCCTCACCGGCGATCCGTTGCTTGAACGAGCGCCCGCGGGCCCACGCGCATGAGCCATCGCATGCTGTCCTGGGTCGCACAGGCTACTGCCGGCACGCTGCTCGGCGAGGACCGTTCGTTCGCGCGGGTCTCGACCGACACGCGCACGCTTGGGCCGGGCGAACTGTTCGTCGCGCTCAGCGGCCCCAACTTCGATGGCCATGCCTTCGCTGCGCGCGCCGCGGATGCCGGTGCGGTCGGCCTGCTGGTGGCGCATCGCGTCGAGTCCGCGCTGCCGCAGGTCGTGGTCGAGGACACCCGGCTGGCGCTGGGCCGGCTCGGCGCCGCCTGGCGCGCACTGCACCCGGGCCAGGTGCTGGCGATCACCGGCAGCAACGGCAAGACCACGACCAAGCAGATGCTCGCCAGCATCATGGCGCGGCGCGGGCCCTGCCATGCGACGCGCGGCAATCTCAACAACGACATCGGCGTGCCGCTGACCCTGCTCGAGCTCGAGCCGAGCCACCTGAGCGCGGTGATCGAGCTCGGCGCGAACCATCGCGGCGAGATCGCCTACCTCGCGAGCCTCGCCGCCCCGGGCGTCGGGTTGGTCACGAACGCCGGGCCGGCGCACCTCGAGGGCTTCGGTGGCCTCGATGGCGTCGCGGCCGGCAAGGGCGAGCTGTACGAGGCGCTGCCGCCTGACGGCATCGCGGTGATCAACGCCGACGACCATTACGCCGAGTACTGGCGGCGGCTGGCCGGTGCGCGCCGCGTCATCAGCTTCGGTCGCAGCGACGACGCCGACTTCCGCGAGATCGGTGCGCGCGATGGCGCCCTGCGCTGCATCACGCCGTACGGACCGTTGAGCGTCGTGCTGCCCTTGCCGGGCGACCACAACCGCATGAACGCGCTCGGGGCGATGGCCGCGGCCTCGGCCGCTGGCGCAACGGCCGAGCAGCTCGTGAGCGGCCTCGAGCACGTCGAGATCCCGGGCGGGCGCATGGCGCGCGTCGCCGGCCGCGGCGGCGCCACGCTGGTGGACGACAGCTACAACGCGAACCCGGCGTCGATGCGCGCCGCGCTCGAATGGGCCTGCGGTCTCGGCCAGCAGGTGCTGTTCGTGATGGGCGACATGGGCGAGCTCGGCATCGATGCACCGACGCTGCACGCCGAGGTCGGTGCGCGCGCCCGCGCGCTCGGCGTCGCCAGGCTGTACGCCGTCGGCCAGCTCACACCACATGCGGTCGCCGCGTTCGGCGCGGGCGCAAGCCACCACGCCGACCTGGTGGAGCTCTGCGCCGCGCTCGAACGCACGCTCGCGCCGGGCTGTGTCGTGCTGATCAAGGGTTCGCGCTCCGCACGGATGGAGCGAGTGGTCGACGCGCTGCGCACTGAACCACGCGCCACCGGATCAGGAGGGCACTGATGCTGTACGCGCTCACCCAGTGGTTGACCCAGTTCCACACCGGCTTCAACGTCTTCAACTACCTCACGGTGCGCGGGATCCTCGGCGTGCTCACCGCGCTGGCGTTCGCGTTGTTGGCCGGTCCGGGAATGATCCGGCGCCTGACCTTCCACCAGATCGGTCAGCACGTCCGCAACGACGGTCCGCAATCGCATCTGTCGAAACAGGGCACGCCGACCATGGGCGGGGCGCTGATCCTGGTTGCCATCTCGGTCGCGACGCTGCTGTGGGGCGACCTCGACAACCGTTATGTCTGGACCGTGCTGGTGGCGATGCTGGCGTTCGGGGCGATCGGTTTCGTCGACGATTACCGCAAGCTGGTGCTGCGCGACCCGAAGGGTCTGGCGGCGCGCACCAAGTACTTCTGGCAGTCGGTGGTCGGTCTCAGTGTCGCGCTGTTCCTGTTCCGCAGCGCCACGCTGCCGGCCGAGACCATGCTGATCGTGCCGTTCTTCAAGTCGGTCGCGATCCCGCTCGGCGCCGGCTACGTGGTGCTCGCCTACTTCGTGATCGTCGGCACCTCGAACGCGGTCAACCTGACCGACGGGCTCGACGGCCTGGCGATCATGCCCTCGGTGATGGTCGGCGGTGCGCTCGGCGTGTTCGCCTACGCTGCCGGCAACATCAAGTTCGCGGCCTACCTCGGCATCCCCTATCTGCCCGGCGCCGGCGAGCTGGTGGTGTTCTGCGGCGCGCTGTTCGGCGCCGGCCTCGGCTTCCTCTGGTTCAACACCTACCCGGCGATGGTGTTCATGGGCGACATCGGCGCGCTGGCGCTGGGCGCCGGGCTCGGAGTCGTTGCGGTCATCGTGCGACAGGAAGTCGTGGCGCTGGTGATGGGCGGCATCTTCGTGCTGGAGACTGCCTCGGTGATCCTGCAGGTCGCTTCGTTCAAGCTGACCGGCAAGCGCATCTTCCGCATGGCGCCGATCCACCACCACTTCGAGCTCAAGGGCTGGGCCGAACCGAAGGTGATCGTGCGCTTCTGGATCATCACGTTCTTTCTCGTACTGGCGGGTCTGGCGACCCTGAAGCTGCGATGAGCGAACGCGCCGTCATCGTCGGAGCTGGCAAGACGGGCGTCTCCTGCGCGCGGCACCTGGCTGCGCGCGGCTGGCGGCTGGCGCTCACCGACTCGCGCGGTCAACCCCCTGGAATTGCCGCATTGCAGGCGGAGCTGCCTGCGGCCGAGCTGGCCCTGGGCGGCTTCGACGGTCGTTTGCTGGATGACGCGGCGCTGGTGGTGGCCTCGCCGGGCGTGCCACTCGCCGAGCCGATTTTCGCGTTGGCACGCTCCCGCGGGCTGTCGATCGTCGGCGATGTCGAACTGTTCGCACGCGAACGACCGGCGCCGACGGTCGGCATCACCGGCACCAATGGCAAGAGCACCGTGACGACGCTGCTCGGGCGCATGGCGGCCGAGTCCGGCATCCGGGTCGAGGTCGGCGGCAACCTCGGCACACCGGCGCTGGAACTCCTGCAGCGCCCGACGCCGCAGCTCTACGTGCTGGAGCTGTCGAGCTATCAACTCG
>JANNEA010000188.1:0-41805 GCA_031388175.1 Gammaproteobacteria bacterium | reverse complement strand
GAACCCGAAGCGGTGCTGCGCGAACTGATCGACGCAATCGACACCGCGCGCGACGACGATCGCATCGAGGCGCTGGTGCTCGACCTCGACGGCCTGTGGTCGGGCAGCCTGCCCAAGCTGCAGGAGCTCGCCAGCGCGGTCGACCGCTTCCGCGCGAGCGGCAAGCCGGCGATCGCCTTCGCCGGCGGCTACTCGCAGGAGCAGTACCTGATCGCCGCCCACGCCGACGAGGTCCTGATGGACCCGATGGGCCTGGTGTTGCTCGACGGCTACGGCAGCTGGCAGCTCTATTACAAGGAGGCGATCGACAAGCTCGGCGTGAACTGGAACGTGTTTCGGGTCGGCGAGTACAAGTCCTTCGTCGAGCCCTTCACCCGCACCAACATGTCGCCTGAGGCGCAGCTGGCCAACAAGGAATGGCTCGACGCGATGTGGACCAACTACCAGACCGACGTGATCGCGGCGCGCAAGCTTGCGCCCGACGCGATCGCGCGCTACGTCGCGAGCTACGCCGCCGAGGCGGTGGCGAAGCAGGGCGACCTCGCGACCATCGCGCTCGAGGCCAAGCTGGTCGACAAGCTGGTGACCCGCAACGAGGCCCGCGAACGCATCATCGAAATCGTCGGCGAGGACGATGACAGCCATTCCTTCGAGCAGGTCAGCGTGGGCGAGTACCTGAACGGCATCCGCGCCGAACGCTCGCTCAAGCCCGGACCCTCGGACAAGATCGCGGTGATCGTCGCTGCGGGCGACATCGTCGATGGCAGCCAGCCGCCGGGCTCGGTCGGCGGTGATTCGACCGCCAGGCTGGTGCGCGACGCGCGCTTCGACGATTCGGTCAAGGCGATCGTGCTGCGCGTGGATAGCCCCGGCGGCAGCCAGTACGCCTCCGAGCAGATCCGCCGCGAGCTTGAGCTCGCGCGCGGCGACGGCAAACCCGTGATCGTGTCGATGAGCGGCGTGGCCGCCTCCGGCGGCTACTGGATCTCGCTCGCGGCCGACGAGGTCTGGGCTTCGCCCAGCACCATCACCGGCTCGATCGGCATCTTCGGCATGTTCCCGACCTTCGAGAACAGCTTGGGCAAGATCGGCATCCGCAGCGATGGCGTGGGCACCACGCCGTTCTCCGACGCCTTCCGGCCCGACCGGCCGATGCGCGACGAGGTCAAGGCGGTGGTCCAGGCCAGCATCGAGCACGGCTATGCCGAGTTCATCGGCAACGTGGCGAACGCTCGCGACATGCCGGTGGCGAAGGTCGATGAGCTCGCGCGCGGCCGGGTCTGGATCGGCAGCAAGGCGCACGAGCTCGGCCTGATCGATCACCTCGGCAGCTTCAACGACGCGGTGGTCGCCGCGGCGACCGCATCCGGGCTCGAGGAGGGCGACTACAAGCTCGACTGGACGACGCGCGAACTCAGCTTCGGCGAGCGTCTGTTCATCGACATGTTCGGGCGTGATGCGGCGCAGTCCCTGCTGCGCGCGGTCGTGCCGCAAGGCTATCTGGCGACGGGCCGGATGCCGCAGTTCGCGGCGCTCGCCGCTTCGGCGCACCCGCAGGGGTGGACCGACATCCAGCGCCAGATCGAATCGCTCGCCCGGTTCAACGACCCGGCCGGTCGTTACGCCTACTGCTTCTGTGAGCCGCGCTGACAGCGGCGGCTGGGCGCTCGCCGCCTGGTTCGGCGTGGTCGCGATCTGGACCACCACGCCGCTCACGATCAAGTGGACGGCGGAGGGACTCGGCCCCATCGAAGGCATCGCCGGTCGCACGCTGATCGGCTCAGCGATCTTCCTGCTCGCCTTCCTCACGCCCTGGCTCAAGTTCGACCATCGGCCCGAGACTTGGCGTGCGGCGGGCATCGCTGGCGCCTTCGCCTACGCCAGCATGCTGCTGCTCTACGTCGGTGCGCCGAGCGTGCCTTCGGGATTGATGTCGGTGGTGTATGGCGCCACACCGCTCACCACCGCGCTGCTCGCCGCGTTCGTTTGGCGCAGCGAACGCCTGACCGCGCCGAAGGCGGCGGGCGTGCTGCTCGGCGTCGGCGGCATCGCGCTGATCTTCGGTGATGGCGCGAGCCTTGGACCCGGCGCGTTGTTCGGCCTCGCTCTGCTGGCGTCCTCGATGGTGCTTAACTGCCTGAACATGCTCATCCTCAAGCGCGTGGCGCGCGACCTGCCGGTGATGTCCTTCACTGCCGCCAGCGTCTGGTTGAACGCGCCGGCGTTGGTGCTCACCTGGTGGCTGGTGGATGGCGAGCTGCCGGCCGTGGTCGCTACGCGCGACCTGCTCGCGGTCACCTGGCTCGGCGTGATGGGGACGGTGATCGGGTTCCTCTGCTTCTACTACGCGCTCAAGCACATGCAGGCGTCGAAGGTGGCGCTGATCATGGTGATCACGCCGGTGACGGCGCTGCTGCTCGGGCATCTGGCGAACGGCGAGCGCCTGCCGCCAACTATCTGGATGGGCTCGCTGCTGGTGCTGGCAGGCATCGCCTGCGCGACGCTGTTCGAAGGGACGCCGATCGAGCTCCGTGAGTAGGGCGCGGTCAGGGCTGGGCCAGCGCGTCCTGCGACGCCTTCGTCGGCAGCAGCGCGTGCGCTTTCTCGAGGTCCTTGCGGCCGCCGGGCTTGTCGCCCGCGGCCTGGCGCAGCAGACCGCGCTCCAGCCAGAAGTCGTAGAAGCCCGGATTGCGCTCGATCGCGGCGTCGTAGGCTGCGCGCGCCGCTTTGACGTTGCCGGCCTTGGCCTCGGCTGCACCGACCAATGAATAGAACAGCGCTTCGCGCGGTTCAGCCACGATCGCCTTCTGCGCCGCGCTGAGCGCGGCCTTCGCATCGCCCTTGGCGAGCGCGGCATGCCCTGCGTCATGGAGCGCGTAGGCGTCCTTGGTCTTGCGGATGGCCGCGGTCGCCTTCTGGTAGGCCTCGCGTTCGCGCGCACCGCCGGCGGGAAGCTTGGCCGCGTTGCGTTGGTTTGCCACCACCCGTTCCGCGGAGGGCGGGTGGCTCGCGAACATGCCCTCGAGCCAGTTCGACTTGCGGCCCTTGCTGAGCGCGACGAACTTCTCCTGCAGCGCGACCGCACCCTGCGGGTCGTAGCCGGCCTTGGCCATGTAGCGGATGCCGTAGCGGTCGGATTGCAGCTCCGCATCGCGGCCGTACTTGGTGGTGATCAACGCGGTGCCGAGCGCCGCGGCGCCGAGCACCGCGTTCGCGTTCTGGTCATCGCCGAGCGCGACCGCTGCCGCGACCATTCCGACCTGCGCGACAATCGCCCGTTCCTGGGCCTGCGCGCCGTGGCGCGCGGCGGCGTGGGTGATCTCGTGGCCGAGCACCGCGGCGAGCTCGGCCTCATCGTCGAGTTCGAGCAGCAGGCCGCGGTTCACCGCGATCTTGCCGCCGGGCAGCGCCCAGGCGTTCGGCACGCCGCTCGCCAGCACCACGAACTCGTAGGGCAACTTGCGGTCGCTGACCGCGCCGAGCTTGGTGCCCACCGACTGCACATAGGCGGTGAGCGCGGAGTCGGTGATCAGGTCGCCGCCCTGGGCCTGGCGCGACGGCGCGTAGTACTGCTTGCCTTGTGCGATCTCGTCCTGGGTCGAGATCAGGTGCAGTTCTTGCTTACCGGTCACGGGGTTCACGCCGCAGCTCGTGAGCATGGCGGCGAGGACGAGGAGGGTGGCGTGCAGTGCTTGGGTGCGCATGGTCTGAGCCTAGCCCCGCAGGTCCGGCGCGGACAAGGTGCGCTAGGGTAGGCCGCATGGAGACCAAACGCAGCTCAGATCCCTTGCGCGGCTTCCCGATCGTGGTGATCGAGAACGTCGCCTGGGGCGACCGCGACGCCTTCGGCCACGTGAACAACACCGTCTACCTCAAGTGGTTCGAGGACGCGCGCGTCGCCTACCTCGATTCGATCGGTTTCCTCTACGGGCCCATGAATGTCGTGGGACCGGTGCTGCATTCAGTGCTGTGCCGGTTCCGCCGGCCGCTCGGCTACCCGGACACCCTGCGCGTCGGCGCGCGTGTCACCGAGATCACCGACGAGCGCATGACGATGGAGCATAGGGTGGTGAGCGAGAAGCTCGGCGAGGTCGCGGCCGAGGGCGCCAGCGTGATCGTCGCCTACGACTACACCAAGCACATCAAGGTGCCATTGCCGACCTATCTGCGGAACCGCCTCGATCCGCTCGAGAAGGGCGTGGAGGAAGCCAAGACCGCGCGTTTGAAGCCGCGCACGCGGCGCTGAGCGCAGCCCGGTTCAAGGTCTTCGCTCCGGCGCTCGGGGACTCGCGATGTCGCTTCAGACCTTGAACCGGGCTGCGCTCAGCGTCGCGCGTACGGCCGCCGCGAGGTCTTTAATGACCACGCCCTTCGGCAAGGTGGTCCTCGACCAAATACCAAGCGCATCGACATCTCACCAGTGTTGATGCACCGGCTTCCGCACCGCACGGCTTCGAATGTTCGACACCCCTTCCGGTCGGGGAAGTCAGGGGATTCGACCGATCGGGTTCAGACCGGACCTGTCGAGGTCGGCTGAAGCGACTTCACGAGTCTTCGAGTGCGGGAGCGAAGCCGAGCCTCGACAGGTCCGGTCCTAACTCCAATCGAGTACGACTTTCCCCGACTTCCCTGACCTCATCGCGTCAAACCCTTCTTGGAACTGCGCGACAGGGAGCCTGTGTGTCAGCACCGGTGAGACGTCGAGGCCGGACTCGAGCATCGCGATCATCTTGTACCAGGTCTCGAACATCTCGCGGCCGTAGATGCCCTTGATGAACAGGCCTTTGAAGATGACCTTGTTCCAGTCAATCGTGGTGTCCTTGGGCGGGATGCCGAGCAAGGCCACCTTGCCGCCGTTGACCATCGAGTCGATCAGCGTACGGAAGGCTTGCGGGTTGCCCGACATCTCGAGCCCGACGTCGAAGCCTTCCTTCATGCCGAGCTCGCGGGTCACGTCGGCGAGCTGTTGCTTGGTCACGTTGACGGCGCGGGTCGCGCCCATCTTGCGCGCGAGGTCGAGGCGGTAGTCGTTGACGTCGGTGATCACGACGTTGCGCGCGCCCGCGTGCTTGGCCACCGCGCAAGCCATGATCCCGATGGGGCCCGCGCCGGTGATGAGCACGTCCTCGCCGACCAGGTCGAACGAGAGCGCGGTGTGGGTGGCGTTGCCGAGCGGGTCGAGGAACGCGGCGACGTCGTCGCTCACATGCGCCGGCAGCGGGTAGGCGTTGACCGCCGGAATCGCGATGTACTCCGCGAAACAGCCAGGACGATTGACCCCCACGCCAACCGTGTTGGGGCAGAGGTGGCGGCGGCCGGCGCGGCAGTTGCGGCAGTGGCCGCAGGTGATGTGGCCCTCGCCGGAGACGCGGTCGCCCTCTTTGAAACCAGCCACCTCGGAGCCGATCTCGGCAACGACGCCGACGAACTCGTGGCCCACGGTCATCGGCACCGGGATCGTGGTCTGGGCCCATTCGTCCCAGTTGTAGATGTGGATGTCGGTGCCGCAGATCGCGGTCTTCTTCACCTTGATCAGCAGGTCGTTGTGGCCGCAGACGGGCTTGGCCACGTCCTTGAGCCAGATGCCCTCTGTCTTCTCCGCTTTGACGAGTGCTTTCATGGGATGGCTCTCACTTGATCACGCCCAGCCGCTTGCCGACCTTCTCGAACGCCGCGATCGCGCGGTCCAGTTGCTCGCGCGTGAGCCTGGCCGACATCTGGGTGCGGATCCGGGCATGGCCTTGCGGTACCACCGGGAACGAGAAACCGATCACGTAGACACCTTCATCCATCATCGCGTCGGCGAACTGCTTGGCGAGCTTGGCGTCGCCGAGCATCACCGGGATGATCGGGTGGCCGCTGCCCACGAGCGTGAAACCGAGTGCGGTCATCTTCTCGCGGAAGTAGTGGGCGTTCTCGTGCACCCGGCGGCGCAGCGAATCGTCGCGCTCCAGCAGGTCGAGTACGCGCAGTGACGCGGCGGCAATCACCGGCGCCAACGAGTTCGAGAACAGGTAGGGCCGGCTGCGGTTGCGCAGCCAATCCACCACCTCGCGCCTGCCAGCGGTGTATCCGCCGGACGCGCCGCCCAGTGCCTTGCCCAGCGTGCCGGTGATGATGTCCACGCGGCCCATCACGCCCGCGTGCTCGTGGGTGCCGCGGCCGCGCGTGCCCATCACGCCGACGGCGTGCGAGTCATCCACCATCGTCAGCGCGCCGTAGCGGTCGGCCAGGTCGCAGATGCCCTTGAGGTCGGCGACCACGCCGTCCATCGAGAACACGCCGTCGGTCGCGACCAGGATGTAGCGGCTGCCGGCCGCCTTGGCCTCCTGCAGCCGCGCTTCGAGCGCGCCGAGGTCGTTGTTGGTGTAGCGGAAGCGCCTGGCCTTGCACAGGCGGATGCCGTCGATGATCGAGGCGTGGTTCAGCGCGTCGGACACAATCGCGTCGCGCTCGTCGAACAGCGTCTCGAACAGGCCGCCGTTGGCGTCGAAGCAGGAGCCGTAGAGGATCGCGTCCTCGGTGCCGAGGAACAGCGCCAGGCGGCGCTCCAGCTCCTTGTGCACGGTCTGGGTGCCGCAGATGAAGCGCACCGAGGCCATGCCATAGCCGTGTTGGTCGAGCGCCGCGTGCGCTTCCTCGAGCACCTGCGCGTCGTCGGCCAGGCCGAGGTAGTTGTTGGCGCAGAGGTTGATGACCTCGCCGGTGAGCGTGGTCTTGATCGTCGCCGCTTGCGGCGACGACAGCACCCGCTCGTCCTTGTACAGGCCGGCTTCGTGCAGGCCGCGCAGTTCGCTGCGCAGGTGTTCGAGGAACTTTTCGCGCAACGCGGCGGCTCCAAGTGAGGGACGGTCGATGCTGAACGCGCGCGGGATTATAGCGGTGTTGGCTGTACACCCGTTGCCCGTGTTGGCACCGGGGCGCATAGTGCGGCGCATGCGTCCCATCACACCGCCGGTCGCCGCCGATTGCATCATCGAGCTCATCGACCGCCCCGGGCGACCGATCGTGCTGATCGAGCGCAACCACGAGCCGCCGGGCTGGGCGATCCCAGGCGGCTTCGTCGAGCTCGGCGAGACGGTGGAGGAGGCGGCGGCGCGCGAGGCCAAGGAAGAGACCGGCCTCACGGTGACCATCAAGGCGCTGCTCGGCGTGTACTCCGACCCGGATCGTGACCCCCGCGGCCACACCATCGGCATCGTGTACGTGGGCGAGGCCAGCGGCGAACTCAGGGCCGGCGACGATGCGGCGGTCGCGCGTGCTTTCGACCCGGCGGGCGAATTGCCCGAGCTCGCGTTCGACCACGCGCAGATCCTCGCGGAGTACCGCAGCCGCCGCGCGCGGTCCTGATTGTCGTTGGGCAGGCGCGGCTCGCATGATCCGGCCTCGCTAAGACGCGGACGCCCCTCTTGTTATCAAGAGGGCGCGTCGGCCGGACCATGCGAGCCACGCCTGCAAGACAATGGGAGTTCGCGGCGTAGGCTGAGCTCATGAGCGAACTCAGCTTCCTGGAGTTCGTGCGCGAGCAATTGGCGCCGTTAGGTGAGTTGCGCGTGAAGCGGATGTTCGGCGGGCACGGCATCTACAGGGGCGAGGCCTTCTTCGCCATCGTGCATCGCGGTCGCCTGTTCTTCCGCACCGATCCGGCGGACCGCGTGCACTACGCCGCGCGCGGCAGTTGCGAGTTCAAGCCCTCCAGGACCCAGACGCTCGGCACCTATTGGGAAGTGCCGGCCGATGTGCTCGAGGATCCGGAACTGGTGCTGAAGTGGGCTCGGAAGGCCGCCGCGCGGCCGCCAGTGCCGCTCAAGCGTCCGCGCGCTACGGCGAAATCCACGCCGAAGGCGACGTCGAAACGTTGACCTTCCGTTGACGCCGCCGCTGTCGGGCGCGTCCTACCATCGCGCTGATGACCTACTCCGACCGCAGCCGGGGATTCGATGGCGCCGAGGACCCGGAGGTGGTGCGCTTCGGCGATCGCTACTTCATGTACTACGTGCTGGCACCGGGCGAAAACGTCCAGCGCCAGCCCTGGCACATCGGCATCGCCGCCAGCCGCGACCTCGACAGTTTCGAGAAGGTCGCCGAGCTCCAGCCGTCCGACCTCGGCGAGCACAACGGCATCGCCGTCGGCAGCGTGCTGGTGCACGACGGCAAGGTGCACCTCTTCTACTTCACCTATGGCAGCGGCGCGAACGATGCCGTATGCCTCGCGACTTCGACCGACGGCCTCTGGTTCACGCCGCATCCCCACAACCCCATCTTCCGCACCCGCGGCGAGTGGAACTGCGGCCGCGCGATCTCGCCGCACGTGGTGCGGGTCGGTGACCGTTGGCGCATGTACCTGTGCACCCGTGATCCCGAGATGACACGCCAGTCGATCGTGCTGGCCGAGGCGAAGGTCGCGAGCGATCTCGGCCCGGAAGCCTGGCAGCAGATCGGCAGCGGCGAACTGTTCGGGCCCGAGCTCCCCTGGGAGCACGAGAGCACCGAATCGCCGTCGCTGATCGAGCACGACGGCCGCTGGTACATGTTCTACGGTGGCGGCTATTGGTCGCGGCCGCAGCAGATCGGCTGCGCGGTGAGCACCGACGGCGTGCGCTGGGCTCGGCTGGGGTCGGAGCCGTTGCTGCCCTACGTGAGCGGTGCCGGCGGCGTGCCGCTGGAACGCGCCGCGCCGTCGGTGTTCCGCGACGCGGACGGCAACGATCACCTGTTCGTGCAGGAATCTGCGGACCGCGGCCGCAACTGGCGCGTGTTGCGTTTCCCGATCCGTTGGGTCGGTGGCCGTCCCATCGTCGACACCGAACGCGGAACGACGCCACCGGTATAATCGCGGCCCCTTCCGGAGGTCACGATGTCCTACCAGCACGTCAAGCTGCCCACGGGCGGCGAGAAGATCACTATCAAGGGCGGCAAGCTGCACGTCCCCGACCAGCCGATCCTCGGCTTCGTCGAAGGCGACGGCATCGGCATCGACATCACGCCGGCCTCGCTCCGCATCTGGGACGCCGCGGTCGCCAAGGCCTACGGTGGCAAGCGCAAGATCCACTGGTGCGAGATCTACCTCGGCGAGAAGGCGCAGAAGCTCTACGGCGGCAACTTCTTCCCCGACGAGACGCTGGCCGCGATCAAGGAGCTGGTGGTCTCGATCAAGGGTCCGTTGACCACGCCGGTCGGCGGCGGCTTCCGTTCGCTCAACGTCACGCTGCGCCAGGACCTCGACCTCTACGCCTGCGTCCGTCCGGTCAAGCACTACGCGGGCGTGCCCTCGCCGGTGAAGCATCCGGAACTGATCGACATCGTGATCTTCCGGGAGAACACCGAGGACGTGTACGCCGGCATCGAGTACCAGGCGGGCAGCGAGAAGAACAAGAAGCTCGCCAAGTTCCTGCGCGAGGAGCTCGGCGCCAAGTTCTTCGAGGACGCGGGCCTCGGCGTCAAGCCGATCTCGGCCTTCGGCAGCAAGCGCCTGATGCGCAAGGCCATCGACTACGCGATCAAGTACGACCGCAAGTCGGTGACCCTGGTGCACAAGGGCAACATCATGAAGTTCACCGAGGGCGCGTTCCGCCAGTGGGGCTACGAGGTGGCCAAGGACGAGTACGGCGCGACCTTGCTCGACGGCGGCCCCTGGATGAGCTTTAAGAACCCGAATACCGGCAAGACCATCGTCATCAAGGACGAGATCGCCGACATCATGTTCCAGAAGATGCTGCTGCGCCCGGACGAGTTCGACGTGCTGGCCACGCCCAACCTCAACGGTGACTACCTCTCGGATGCGGTGGCGGCCGAGGTCGGCGGCGTCGGCATCGCGCCCGGCGGCAACATCGGCGAGTTCCTCGCGGTGTTCGAGGCCACCCATGGCACCGCACCCAAGCACGCCGGTCTCGACAAGGCCAACCCCGGCTCGCTGCTGTTCTCGGGCGTGATGATGCTCGAGTACATCGGCTGGCAGGAGGCCGCCGATGCGATCCAGCGTGCCTACGAGAAGACCGTCGCTGCCAAGGTCGTGACCTACGACTTCGCCCGCCAGATGCAAGGCGCGACGGAAGTGAAGACTTCGGCGTTCGCCGACGCCGTGATCAAGAACCTCTAGATGTCCTTCTAGATGAGCGAACAGAGCTTCGTCTGGCGCAGCTCGGTCCATGAGCTCAGCGGCACGCGTGCTGCGCTCGATGCGCTGTGGCTCGCCGACGAGACCGCGTGTGTCGAGCGCTTGACGCGCATCGCCAAGCTGGACGCGGCGGCGACCGCGCGCGTGATGCGGATGGCGGAGGGGCTCGTGGTCCAGACCCGTGCCGCACGGGTCAAGGGCTCGGGTGTGGATGCCCTGATGCGCGAGTACGACCTGTCCTCGCACGAAGGCATGGTGCTGATGTGCCTGGCCGAGGCGCTGCTGCGCGTGCCTGATGCGCTGACCGCGGACCGCTTGATCGAGGACAAGCTGGTCAAGGGCGACTGGAACGAGCACCGCGGCCAGTCGCCGTCGCTGTTCGTGAACCTCTCGACCTGGGGCCTGCTCATCACCGGCCACTTCGTCCAGCTCGATCCGGCCTTCGCCGCCGAACCGGCGGCGCTGGGGAAGAAGTTCATCGCCCGGGTCGGCGAGCCGGTGGTCCGCACCGCGCTCAAGCAGGCGATGGGCCTGATGGCGAAGCAGTTCGTGATGGGCCGCACGATCGAGTCGGCGCTCGAGCGCGCACGCGAGGCGGAAGCGGTCGGTTACCGCCACTCCTACGACATGCTCGGCGAGGCCGCGCTCACCGCAGCCGATGCTGACCGCTACCTGCAGGCCTATGCCGTCGCGATCGACACGATCGGCAAGGCAGCGGGCGGTGGTGAGCTGGTCGAGCGCGCCAACATCTCGGTCAAGCTCTCGGCACTGCACCCGCGCTACGACTACGCCCAGCGCGAGCGCGTGCTGACCGAGCTCGTGCCGGGCCTGCGCATGCTCGCTGAGCGGGCCAAGGCCGCGGGCATCGGTCTCACCGTGGATGCCGAGGAATCCGAGCGGCTCGACATCTCCCTGGAAGTCTTCGAGCAGGTCTACTGCTCGCCGAGCCTCGCCGGATACGACGGGCTCGGCCTCGCGATCCAGACCTACTTGAAGCGTGGGATCGGCGCGGTGGAGTGGGTGGTCGCGCTGAGCAAGGAGGGCGGTCGTCGCATCCCGGTGCGCCTGGTGAAGGGCGCCTATTGGGACAGCGAGGTGAAGCGCCATCAGGAGCGCGGTCTCGCCTCCTACCCGGTGTTCACGCGCAAGTGCTCGACCGACGTTTCCTACCTGGCCTGCGCGCGCACGCTGCTCGCCGCGGGCAGCAGCATCTATCCGATGTTCGCGACCCACAACGCGCACACGCTCGCGAGCGTGGTTGAGATGGCAGGTGCTCGCCGCGACTTCGAGTTCCAGCGGCTGCACGGCATGGGCGAGGAGCTCTACGGCCAGGTCGTGGGCCCTCCATCCGACGGAGGCCGCCTGGGCATCGCCTGCCGCATCTACGCGCCAGTGGGCAGCCACGAGGACCTGCTGCCCTACCTGGTGCGCCGCCTGCTCGAGAACGGCGCCAACACGTCGTTCGTGAACCGCATCGTCGATGAGCGCGTGCCGGTGGACGAGATCGTTTCGGACCCGGTCGCCGAGGTCGAGGCGCTCCGCATCAAGCCGCACCCGCGCATCCCACTGCCGATCAACCTCTACGGAGCGAACCGCGTGAACTCCCGTGGCATCAACCTGAACGATCCCGCGGTGCTCGCGCCGCTACGCGAGGCGATGACGCGCGCGCTCCAGCGCAAGTGGGTGGCGGCGCCAGTGGTGGATGGCAAGACGCTCTCCGGCAAGGAGAAGCCTTCGCTCGACCCCACCGACAACCGCCGTATCGCCGGCATGATCCTCGAGGCCGACGCCGACACGATCAAGCAGGCGGTCGACGCGGCGGTCGCGGCGCAACCGGCCTGGGACATGACGCCGGCCGCGGCGCGCGCGAAGATCCTGCGCCGCGCGGCGGACCTGTTCGAGGAGAACTATTTCGAGCTGATGGCGCTGTGCACGCGCGAGGCCGGCAAGTCGCTGGCGGATGGCGTGGCCGAAGTGCGCGAGGCGGTGGATTTCCTGCGCTACTACGCGCAGCAGGCCGAGCACGACTTCGGCCAGGGCTTGAAGATGCCGGGCCCGACCGGCGAATCGAACGAGCTCTGGCTCCAGGGCCGCGGCGTGTTCGTCTGCATCAGCCCGTGGAACTTCCCGCTCGCGATCTTCACGGGGCAGGTGGCCGCGGCGCTCGCCGCCGGCAACGCGGTGCTGGCCAAGCCCGCCGAGCAGACCTCGATCATCGGTGCGCGCGCGGTGCAATTGCTGCACCAGGCCGGCGTGCCGGGCGGCGTGCTGAACTTCATCCCGGGCCGCGGCTCGGTGGTGGGGCGCACCGCGATCGCGGATCCGCGCGTCGCCGGCGTGTGCTTCACCGGTTCCAACGAGACCGCCCGCACCATCCAGCGCACGCTCGCCGAACGCGAGAGCGGCCCAATCGCCACGCTGATCGCCGAGACCGGCGGTCAGAACGCGATGCTGGTCGATTCCTCGGCGCTGCCCGAGCAGGTCGTGCTCGACGTGGTGGCGTCGTCGTTCAACAGCGCCGGCCAGCGTTGTTCGGCGCTGCGCGTGCTGTTCGTGCAGGCGGACATCGCCGACCGCACGCTCGAGGTGCTCAAGGGCTACATGCAACAGCTCAAGGTCGGCGATCCGGCGCTGCTCGAGACCGACATCGGCCCCGTCATCGACAAGGCGGCGAAGGAGGGTCTCGACGCCCACCGCGACTGGATCAAGACCCAGGGCAAAGTGGTGCACGAGATCGCGCTGCCGGCCGAATGCGCGCATGGGACCTTCGTCGCGCCGCTCGCGGTCGAGATCCCGTCGCTCGATGTCCTGAAGGGCGAAGTGTTCGGTCCGGTGCTGCACATCGTGCGCTGGAAGGCGAGCGAGCTCGACGAGGTCATCGCCCAGATCAACCGCACCGGCTTCGGTCTCACGCTCGGCATCCACTCGCGCATCGACGGCCAGGTGGATTACATCCAGCGCCGCGTGCGCGTGGGCAACATCTACGTCAACCGCAACATGATCGGCGCGGTCGTCGGCGTGCAGCCGTTCGGTGGCCAGGGCCTTTCCGGCACCGGACCCAAAGCGGGCGGTCCCTACTACATGCACCGTTTCGCGACGGAACGGACGATCACGATCAACACCGCTGCCGTGGGCGGCAACGCATCGCTGCTCTCCATCGGCGATTGAGTCACGGTGAGGTCCGGGCCCTGCATGGCTTCGGCCTTGCTAAGACGCGGACGCGATACCGCTTCGGCCGAACCATGCAGGTCCCGGACCTCAACGAGAGCATCACGATGGACCGCAGCGATGGATGCCGACCTTGCATCGGTCCGCCGACCGGTATCGCGCCCGCGTCTTAGGGAGGCAGGCCAGATGAGCGGTCGGCAACACCCGGCGCTGCGATGCGGCGCGTATACTGCGCGCCGATGAACGTATCCGTACTGGACATCTTCAAGATCGGAGTCGGTCCGTCGTCCTCGCACACGGTTGGGCCCATGCGGGCGGCCCGGCGCTTTGCGCTCGAACTCGAGCAGCGCGGCCTGTTGGCGACGACCGCGAAGGTCGTGACGCAGCTGTACGGATCGCTCGCGCTCACCGGCAAGGGTCACGGTACCGACCGCGCCATCGTGCTCGGTCTGCTCGGCCAGACCCCGGACGGCGTGGATCCCGATGCGATCGAGGGACTGGTTGATGACGCGCGTGCCAGCCAGCGCCTGACGTTGCTCGGCAAGCATCCGGTCGCCTTCGACGAACCGATGGACCTTCTGTTCCTGCGCACCGAGACCCTGGCGCGCCATCCCAACGGCATGCGCTTCACCGCGCTCGATGCCGCCGAGCAGGTGGTGCACTCGGCCGAGTTCTTCTCGGTCGGTGGTGGCTTCATCGTCCGCGGCGACGAGGCCGACAGCGTCGCGCACGCGGTCGAGGTGCGTCGGCAGTTCGCCTCGGCCGGCGAACTGCTCGAGACCTGCAAGCGCGACGGGCTGACGATCGCGGAGCTGGTGCTGCGCAACGAGGCCGCGTTCCGGCCCGAGGCCGAGACCCGCGCCTCGCTGGCGAAGATCCAGGCCGCGATGCGCCTTTGCGTCGAGCGCGGCATGCACGTCGAGGGGATACTGCCGGGCGGTCTCAACGTGAAGCGGCGCGCCTCTGCGCTGCGCCAGGCGCTCGAGCGCGAGAGCGCCTCGACCGACCCGCTGCTGGTGATCGAGTGGGTAAACGTGTTCGCGCTCGCGGTCAATGAGGAGAACGCGGCCGGTGGCCGCGTGGTCACGGCACCCACCAACGGCGCGGCCGGCATCGTGCCGGCGGTGCTCGAGTACTACCTGCGCTTCGTGCCGGCGGCGAGCGAGCAGGGCGCCGAGAGTTTCCTGCTCACCGCCGCGGCGATCGGCATGCTCTACAAGCGCAATGCAGCCATCTCTGGCGCCGAGATGGGCTGCCAGGGCGAGGTCGGCGTGGCCTGTTCGATGGCCGCCGGCGGCCTCGCGGCCGCGCTCGGCGGCACGCTAGGGCAGGTGGAGAACGCGGCCGAGATCGGCATGGAGCACAATTTGGGATTGACCTGCGATCCGGTCGCGGGTCTGGTGCAGATCCCCTGCATCGAGCGCAACGCGATCGGCTCGGTCAAGGCCATCAATGCCGCACGCATGGCGCTGCGCGGCGACGGCAGCCACAAGGTCTCGCTCGACCAGGTCATCGCGACCATGCGCCAGACCGGCCTGGACATGCAGAGCAAGTACAAAGAGACCTCGTTGGGCGGCCTCGCCGTCAACGTGGTGGAGTGCTGACCCCGGTATCGTTTAGAGTGACGCCCCTTCAACCCCCCCCTCGAATTCCCCTAGAGACATGGAGAGATACGGATGCAGATCAAGAACTTGATGGCCCTCCTCGCCGCCGCAACGCTCGCGCTCAGCGCGCTGTCGGCGGCCGCCGCGCCCGCGAAGGACAAGGCAGAGAAGGAGAAGAAGGGATCCAAGGCTGCGGCCAAGGACGAGAAGGCTGCCGACCCGAACCAGTTCGACAACTGGCGCCTCAACTGCCGCACGCCGGACGGCGCAATGCAGGAGGTCTGCGAGCTCGACTACGTGTTCGTCACCCGGCCGCAACCCGCCGAGGGTCAGCCGGCCGATCCCGCCGCCAAGCCGCAGCTGGTGATGACGGTCGGCATCGTCAAACCCGTGAACAACGACAACCCGGTGCTGATCATGCACACGCCGTTGGGCGCGTTCCTGCAGCCCGCGCCGATGATCAAGGTCCCCGGCCACAAGGACGTCGTGGTGCAGTTCCTGACCTGCAACCAGCAGGGCTGCAACACGCTGCCGGTGGCGCTCGAGAAGGAGTTCCTCGACGCTGCGCGTGCGGCCGAGGCCGCGGTCGCGAAGGATGCCAAGGCACCGGGCGCCACGATCTCGATCGGCGCGCGTCAGACCACGCAGGACAAGCAGGTCCAACACGGCTACCTGCCGATGCAGCTCGAGCTCAAGGGGTTCAGCAAGGGCCTCGACGCGCTCATGAAGAAGGCAGGCACGGCGCCCGCTGCCAAGGCTCCCGCCCCCAAGAAGTGATCCACGCCTAGTGGGATCGATGTGAAGGCCGGCGCAAGCCGGCCTTCTCTTTTCTCCGGACCACGCTACTGGTCAGCCATCGCGCCGGTGCCGGTGACGTGGAAGCCGTGGCACATCATGCAACCGCTGACGATGCGCTGGCCCTTGCGACCCAGGCCGGTGTCGCCGGCGTGGCAGCCGCGGCAGTCCTCGATCGTCGGCAGCAGCACGTCCTGTGCGACCTCCGATCCGGCGGCGCGATGGCACAGGCCGCACTCGGCGTCACGATGCGTCAGGTGTGAGAACGCCGCCTTCGGCATCCAGCGCGTGGTGAGCCGCACTGGCTCCACGTCGTAGCGCGGGCCGTCGGCGTCGGCGCCATCGGTCTTGATGATCTCGTGGCAGTTCGCGCAGGCGCGACGCTCGAACAGGTCGCCTGCTACCGTCTGCGCTTGACGATGCGCGCGGTCAGCAGCCTGTGCGCGCTGCGCAGGGGTGAGCTCGATCGCGCGGCCCGGACGGCGCGCGTCGCGCGCGGCCTTGCCGCCGGCGACCGCATCCATCGCCTCGTTCAGGAACTGGCGCGAGTAGAACTCCTCGAGCGTCATCTGCACCAGTGCCGGCGAGCCATGCGGCACCTCGCGGGTTGGCGCGTTGGCGTCGAACACCAGTTTGTGGCACTCGCGACAATCGGATTCCATCCGCACCGGCAACATCAGGCGACCGGCGGGATCGCCGCGGTGGCAGTCGGCGCAGGCGAGGATCTTCGGCTTGCCATCCGGTCCCTTGATCCCGGTCGGTGCAAGGTGGAGCTTGTGGGTGAACTTCAGGTTCGAGCGCTCGCGTGGCGTGGCCGTGTCGTCCGGATCGCGCACGCTGCGCCATTTCGTCGCCTCGCCATGGCCGTCCGGTACCCACTGCGTGAGTGCGAACGCGGGATGTGCGTTGCCGAAGTCAGCGGCATCGCGCAGCGCGGTGCTGATGCCGGGGTGCGCGCTCAGGTCTGCGTGGCATTCGGCGCAGATGCGCTGGCGCGCATCCACCAGCTGGCGCGGCTCCTTGTGCTCCTGATGGCAATCGGTGCAGCGCGCGTCGCTGAGCTCGCGCGTGGTCGGATGGCCTTTGGGCACGTGGGCCGGGACCTGCGCGTGGCAGGCGAGGCAGGCGGCGTCGGCGACGGCCACGAACGGCTCGGTGTGGCAGGCAGCGCAGTCCTTGGCCAGCAGCGAATGCGCCGGGAACAGCGGCCCCGGCGACCAGGCCGCGGTGCTCGGCATCCCGATGCGCGTGGTCGCGTCGTGGCCCGTGCTGCCCGGCTGCAGCAGCGGCAGCGCCAGCGTGAACAGCAGGGTGCCGGTGAACAGGATCCAGGACAGGCGGCGGCGGCTCCAGGCCGTGGTGCTCAAGCCGGCGTTCTCCTTGCCGGTCGAGATCTGGACCACGTCGACCTGCTCGACGGTGAGCACCAGGTCCCAGCCGGCCGGCGCACCCACGATCGTGAGCTCATAGCCGCCGATGCTGATGCGGTCGCCGACGTCGAGCACCGCGGCGCGCTTGATCTTGCCGTTGACGCTCACGCCGCCGAACGCGAGCGATTCGATGCGGAACCGTCCATCGGCCTGGGCGGTGATGGTGGCGTGGTTGAGCGCCACCCGCTTGTCGGCGAGGTAGATCGTCTGGTCGGTGGCGCGGCCGATGCTGATGATGTCGCGCGTGGTGTCGATGTCGCGACGTTCGAGCCCGCCGCCTGCGGCCCGCGTGACGTGGCGTATGCGTGCGCGCATCCCGGGCTACCAGTAGTAGAGGACGGCGAACACGTGGGCGATCAGCGCTGCCAGCAGCGCCAGCGACAGCGGTACATGGAACAGCAGCCACATCTCGACCAGGCCCTGCAGCCGGAGGTCGCGGCGCATGCGCTGCATCAGCGTGACCTTCGCGCTGACCAGCGCCAGCAGGTCCTGCAGCTGGCTGGCGAGCTTGGCGTCGCTGGCGCGCGAGGTCAGGTCGGCGAGCAGCTCGGTGAGCGTGTACTGGTCCACGTTCGGCACGCTCGCCGCGGTGCCGTTGCGATCGATCACCATGGTCGACATGTCCTTGGCGCGCAGCTGGGCCCAGGCGCCGCCCGAGGTGCGCGCGCCTTCGATCGCGCTCGAGACCCAGCGGTGCACGTCCATCGACACCGCGCGCGCAAGCGTGAGCGCACGGCGGTCGAGCTCGAGGATCTGCTGCGCCATGTCGGCGCGGGTCAGGCCGCCGCGCGCGTCGGTGATGAGTCGCGGCAGCTGCAGGTAGGCCCACACGCCCCAGCAGCCGCTCGCCACCACCAGCAACAGCAGCGCGTAGGCGAACGTGTGCACGTTCCAGCCGAACTGGAACCCGGTGTGCAGCGTGACGATGACCACCAACGCGAGGCCGAGGTAGACGTGGGCCGAGAGCCAGCCCTGCGCCGTGGTCCAGCTCGCGTGGTAGCTGCGACGGCGCAGGCCATAGGCGAGCAGCCAGAGGATCAGCAGCGCGCCGAGGATGCCGAGCGCGTAGCCGAGCGTGGTGCCGCCGCTCGGCGGCTCGCCGGCGTCGTCGCGCGCATAGGCGATCAGCGCCGCGACGGTGATCAGCACCGCGACCCACAGGAAGCGGCTGCGGCGGTACTCGAGGAAGGAGAAGTGCAGGCGCTGCATCAGTCGGCGTCGCCGAGCTGCTGGAAGCGCTCGGGTCGGATGCGGATCGCGGCGCCGGTCGGGCAGGCGCGCACGCAGGCCGGGCCACCCTTTAGCCCGCTGCACATGTCGCACTTCACCGCCTTCTTCGTCGCCAGCGGGTCGGCGTTCGGGTCCTTGTGCTCGCCGGGCCCCGGACCGCGGCCGAACAGCAGCCACTGCCAGATGGGCGGCTGCGGCGCCGGGACGCTGGCCATCTGGATCACGCCGTAGGGACAGTTGCGCTCGCAGTTGCCGCAGCCGATGCAGTTGTCGGCGATGAAGATCTCGCCGTTGGGCGAGCGATGGATCGCGTCCGGCGGGCACTCCTTCATGCAGTGCGGGTGCTCGCAGTGCCGGCAGGAGGTCGGCACGTGCACGTTGGCGAAGGTCGGGCCGGCCTCGCGGTCGAGGCGCGACGTGCCCTGATGGGTCTCGGCACAGGCGGTCTCGCAGTTGTCGCAGCGGACGCAGAGCGATTCGTCGATCAGCAGCACGTCAGTGGCCTCGCCGAGCCCCTGCGCCATCAGGAACGAGAGGATGTCGCCGGTGTCGGGCTGGGCCTCCATCCGCGCGTTGGCCGCCAGGCGCTGGCGCATCTCGGCCTGCATCTGCTCGCGCAGGCCCGGCTCGTGCTGCATCAGCAGCGCGAAACCGGCGGCATCGATGCTGACCGTCTCGGTCGCGACCGCGGCCCGCACCGTCGCGCTGCGCTTGGTGCCGCCGAGCAGGCCCATCTCGCCGACGTACTTGCCGGCCGGCACGTACGACACCACCACCTCGCGGTTGCGGCTCTGGCGCGACACGGTGAGCGAGCCGGAGCGCACCAGATGCAGGCGATCGCCGTCGTCGCCCTCGCTGAACACCACCGCGCCGGCGGGGTAGGTGTGCAGCTGGGCCCCGGCCACCACCTGCTTGAGCACCGCGTCGGGCGTGTTCGGCGCGAACCGCGACTGCACCGCGCGGGCGATGAAGGCCTCGTCGATCAGGCGCTTCACCTGGGTGTTCGACGCGATCAGCTTGTTCATGGTGCGGCGCGGCACCTCGACCAGCACGCAATCCTCGCCGGCCAGCACGGTCGCAGTGCGGCGCCGGCCGCTGAGCAGGCCCATCTCGCCGAAGAAGCTGCCGCGCTTGATCGGGATGCGCTTGGGCCCAGCGCTGACCTCGACCGTGCCACTGAAGATCGCGTACAGCGTGTTGGTGTAGTCGTTGTGCTCGAACACCACGCTGCCGGCGGCCGGCCGGTGCACCGTGCTCTCGAGCATCAGCTCGCGGAACTGCAGCGGATTCACGTGCGAGAACAACGGCACCGCGCGCTGCAGGTTGGCGAGCGTGATGTTGACCTCGGTGTTGGCGCCGAGCACCGCGAACTTCTCGGCCAGCAGGTCGTGATCGGCCGGCTTCACCCGGTTGCCGCGGATGTGCTCGACCACCTCGTAGCCCTGGTTCATCGACTGCTTGATCAGCGGATAGCCGCCGAGCGCGCCGATCACGTAGATCCCCGGCACGTTCGACTCGTAATTGTGCTTGAGCAGCGGGATCGCATCCGGCTCGTCGTTGGGGAAGCGGATGCCGCAGGCCTCGACGAAGGCCCGCGGCGCGACCGCGCCGAGGCGGGCGATGATGAGATCGGTGGGCAGCTCGGCGGCGCCGCGCGCGGTGTTGAGCGTGACGATGCAGGGCTTGCCGCTGCTGTTCCGGCCGCTGACGATCTTGGCCACGCTGGCGTTGTAGAAGCATTCGATCTGGCGCTTCTCGATCGCGCGCAGGATCGCAGTGAGGTTGCCCTCCTTGGCGCGGGAGAACTCGTCCTTGCGATTCACCAGCACCACGCTGTTGGCCTCGGCCAGCGCCAACGCGTTCTCGATCGCGGCGTCGCCAGCACCAACGATGATGATGGTCTCGCCGCTGTGGTCGGCGGGGTCGTCGAGCGTGTAGTGGACGGTGCGCGGCTCTTCGCCGGGGACGCCGAGCTTGCGCGGGTTGCCCTGCAGGCCGATGGCGAGCACCACGCGTTCGGCGGTGATCGTCTCCTTGCCCTTGAGCTCGAGACGGAAGGCGCCGATGGCGCCGGTGATCGCCGCGACCTCGGCCTTGTAGCGCAGGTTCATCTTCGAGCTCTTGGCGCCCTCGGCCCAGCGCTCGAGCACGCGCTCACGCGTGCCGACCTCGAACGGCAAGGGGCTGCGCAGCGGCAGGCGCGACGGCTCCGCCATCACGTGCTTGCCCTTCTGGTAGCGCTGGATCGTGTTGGCGAGGGCCGGCGTGCTCTCGAGCAGCACGTGCGGGATGCCGGCGGCCGCGGCTTGCGCTGCGGCCGAAAGGCCACCGGGTCCGGCGCCGACGATCGCGATCTTGAAGTCGGCGTGCTTGGCGTCGGCCATTGGGTTCCGATGGCAGGGCTGCGTGTGCGTCTTTGGGCAGTTTAGCCTACGCTCGGGCGCATCGGTCATTTCGGGGGGAGAGATGCGTTGGAGGTAACGAGCGCGCGTGGCTCGCGGCGGACGAGGGCGCGCTGTCTTGCGTCGTTGAGCGCGTCCGTGTGCACCATCGTGGTCCTCGTGTCGTGCGGCGACGGCCAGCCGCTCGCCAGCGGCGCGCCGCCGAGCACGCAGCCGAGCTGCAGTGGCAGCTGTTTCCTCACCGGCCAGGCGCTCAGCGTCGCCGAGGTCGAGACGATCGTCGCCCAGGCGGTGCACGAGGCGAATGCACGCAGCGCCAATGGCAGCATCGCGGTGGTCGATCGCGTGGGCAACGTGCTCGCGGTCTACCGCATGAGCGGCGCTGCCACCCAGGTCACCATCGATTCCGGGCGTGGGGTGAATGCCGGCCTCGACAGCCTGCAGATCGTGCCCGACGCGCTGGCCGCGATCGCCAAGGCAGTCACCGCAGCCTATCTCTCGAGCGAGGGCAACGCGTTCAGCACGCGCACCGCCTCGCAGATCGTGCAGCAGCACTTCAACCCGCAGGAATCCTTCGCGCTGGCCGGTCCGCTGTTCGGCGTGCAGTTCAGCTCGCTGCCGTGCTCCGATGTGTCGGCACGCGACGTCGACGGCACGGTCGGACCGAAGCGCTCGCCGCTCGGCCTGGCTGCGGACCCCGGCGGCTTCCCCCTCTATAAGAGTGGGGTCGTGGTCGGCGGCGTGGGCGTGATTGCCGACGCGGTCTACGGTCTCGACCTCGATGTCACCGACCGCGATCAGTCGCTCGACGAGCAGGTCGCCTTGGCCGCGAGCTCGGGGTTCGCGGCGCCCGATGCGCGGGTTGCCGACCGCATCACTGCGGATGGCCGCGCGCTGCGTTTCACCGACGCGCGCGCCGCGGACTTCGCCAGCGACCCCGCCACCGCGCCGGCGTTCGCCACCCTGACACCGGCCGACGGCGCGCTGCAGGTGGTCGCTGGCTACGCCGACGGTCTGGTGCATGCCGGCACCACCTACGGCACTGCGGCCTCCGGCGTGCGCGCCGATGCCGTGACCTTCCCCGGTCTCGATGCCTTCGTGCTGGTCGATGCGGTGGATGCACCGCGCTACCCGCCGGCCGCAGGCAGCGAGCCGCTGATCGCGCTGACTGCGCCGGAAGTGGATTCAATCCTCAGCGAAGCGTTGGGCATCGCCGCCCGCGCCCGCGCGCAGATCCGGCTGCCGCTCGGCACCCGGGCACAGGTGAGCATCGCGGTGGTGGACAGCGCGGGGAACCTGTTGGGTCTGGTGCGCAACGGTGATGCGCCCGTGTTCGGCGTGGACGTCGCAGTGCAGAAGGCACGCAGCGCCGCGCTGTTCGCACGGAGCGACGCCGCCACGCTGCTGAACGGCGCGCCCGACGCGCAGCACCTCACGCCGGACGGCACGTTGGTCGCCGACACTGTGCAGATCGCGGACTACGTGACCGCGTTCCAATCCTTCACCGCGCAGCCGACCGGGCTCGATGGTTCGGTGGCCTACAGCGCGCGCGCGATCGGCAACCTAGCGCGTCCTTATTATCCCGATGGCATCCCGGGTGCCGCGGGGCCGCTGAGCCGTCCGATCGCCACCTGGAGCCCGTTCGCCACCGGCCTGCAGCTCGACCTCAGCTACAACGAGATCATCCAGCACGTGGTGCATGTGATCGGGGCCGGCGTCCCGCCCGACACACCACGCCAATGCGGCGGGCTGACGCAGCTCGCCGATGGCCTGCAGGTCTTCCCTGGTGGTGTGCCGATCTACCGCGCGGGCCAACTGGTCGGCGCGATCGGCGTGTCGGGTGATGGCGTGGACCAGGACGACATGGTCGCCTTCCTTGGTTTGCACACCGCCGCGGCGCTCGCGCCCGGCACCTTCGGCAACGCACCGACGGCGATTCGCAGCGACAACTTGACGCCGCAAGGCGTGCGGCTGCGCTTCGTGCAATGCCCGCAGACCCCGTTCCTCGCCAGCAACGAACAGCAGGTCTGCGATGGCAAGTGAACGCAGCGCACTGCTGTTGATGCTGCTGCTGCCTGGGCTTGCGGCCGCGGCGCCGGCGCCTATTCCGTCACCGCCGAACGATCCGACCTGCGCGCCGGTGGCGGTCGAGAGCGAGGACGCGCGCCGTCGCCCGGGTCGCCCGACTGCGCCGAAAGCACCGACTGTGCCTTCGCCGTGCGCGCCCACGCCGCGTCCGCCGGTGCAGGACGCGCTGCCCATGCCGGTGCCCGACCGCTGGCGCATCGTCGAGTCGATCGGCGTGAACGAGCGCTGGTACGACCCCTACAACCAGAACACGCTCAAAGGCGACCGGCCGGTGCACGACGAGTGGTTCGTGGTGCTCGGCGCGACTGCCGACGTGGTGATCGAGCCGCGCCGGCTGCCAACGCCGGTCGGCGGCGCGAGCAGTTCGGGGCCCGGTGCGAACGATGTGTTCGGCGCGGCCGAGCAGCTGGTCACCAGCACCACGCTGATCTTCGAGTTCGCCTTGCTCGAGGGCGACACCACCTTCCGTCCGCCGGACTTCGAGTTCCGCTTCATCCCAGTGCTCAACCTCAACACCGCCGAGGTGGAGGAGGTCGGCCTGCTCAACGCCGACCCGGCCGCCGGCACCTACCGTCGCGACCAGCACTTCGGCGTGCAGGGGCTGTTCTTCGACTGGCACCTGCGCAACGTCTCGGAGCGCTTCGACTTCGATTCGCTGCGCGTCGGCATCCAGCCGTTCAACGCTGACTTCCGCGGCTTCCTGTTCCAGGACTCGCCGTTCGGTATCCGCCTGTTCGGCACGCGCGCCAACAACCGCGTCCAGTACAACCTTGCGTGGTTCCGCCGCCTCGAGAAGGACACCAACAGCGGGCTCAACGACGTCGGCGCCAAACCGCGTGACGAGGACCTGATCGTCGCCAGCCTCTTCTGGCAGGATTCGCTCGCGCCGGGATTCACCTCGCAATTCATCGTGCTGCATGACATGAACCGCGAGTCGGACGATCCGTTCTACGACGAGAACGGCTTCCTGCAGCGGCCGGTCGCGCTCGGACAACAGCGGCCGCGCGATTACGACGTGACCTACCTCGGTTACAACGGCGATGGCCGCGCCGGGCGCTTCGGCCTGACCATGTCCGCGTACGTCGCCGTCGGCGACGAGACTGCCGGGATATTCACCGGCACGCCGTCGCAGATCCAGGCCGGCTTCCTCGCCGGTGAGCTCAGCTACGACTCGGACTGGGTGCGCTACCGCCTGCACGGCGCCTACGCGACCGGCGACGGCGATCCCTTCGACGGCAAGGCCGAGGGCTACGACGCGGTGTTCGAGAACCCGCTGCTGGCCGGCGCCGACACCAGTTTCTGGGTGCGGCAGGCGGTGCCGCTAATCGGCGGCGGCAAGGTCACGCTGTCCAGCCGCAACGGCATCCTCAACGACCTGCGTTCGTCGAAGGACCACGGCCAGTCGAACTTCACCAACCCGGGCCTGAAGATGATCGGCGGTGGCGTCGATCTCGACCTCACGCCGAAACTCCGCGTCACGGCGAACCTGTCCGCGCTATGGTTCGACGATACCGCGACGCTCGAGGTGGCGCGGGCGCAGGCGAACATCCCTGATCACATCGGCGAGGACGTCTCCGTGGCGATGATCTACCGGCCGTTCATGAGCCAGAACATCGTGCTGCGCCTGAGCGCCGCGGCGCTGCTGCCGGGGGACGGCTACACCGCGCTGTACGAGGATGAGACCCCGTTCTCCGTGCTTGCCAACCTGATCTTCACCTACTGACCATGCGCGCCGCGCTCCTCATCGCGATCCTCTGTGCGACGACCGCCGTCGGCGCAGGCGCGGCGGCGCCGCCCGCACCGCACAGCCAGATGCCGGCCGAGGCCGCGGCCAAGAGCGTGGGCTGCGTGAGTTGCCATGCACCGACCGACGCGCCGTCCATGCACCGCAACCCGGCGGTGCAACTCGGCTGTACCGATTGCCACGGCGGCGACGCTGGCGTGGTGCGCGCCGCGGGCACCGCGGCCGGTACGCCGGGCTACGACGCGGCGCTCAAGGCGGCGCACGTGTGGCCGCGCGATCCCGGGGTCTGGGCCGCCACCCGCGGCGCGAACCCGGAGCGCAGCTACGCGGCGATCAACCAGGAGAGCCCGGAGTTCATCCGCTTCATGAACCCCTCGGATTACCGCGTGGCGCGCGAGGCCTGTGGCAGCTGCCACCTTGACACGATCGTCAAGGCCGAGCGCAGCTTGATGGCCACCAGCGCGATGCTCTGGGGTGGTGCGTCGTACGCGAACGGCATCTTGCCGTACAAGAACTACATCCTCGGCGAGGCGTATACACGCGACGGCGAACCCGCGGCGCTCACGCCCGCCTTGCCGCTCGATGATGCGGCACGCGCGCGCGGCGCGTTGCCCTCGCTCGCGCCGCTGCCGGCCTGGGAGACCGTGCCGCCGGGCGACATCTTCCGCGTGTTCGAACGCGGCGGGCGCGTGATCAGCAGCAGCTTTCCCGAGACCGGCCTGCCGAACTCGAGCGGTCAGCTGCAGCGGCTCGACGAACCCGGAAGACCGGACCTCAAGCAGAGCATCCGCGGCCCGGGCACCGGCGCGCGCGTCGCGATCCCGGTGCTGAACATCCACAAGACCCGGCTCAACGACCCGAACATGTGGTTCCTCGGCACCAACGACCAGCCCGGCGACTACCGGTCCTCGGGCTGCGCGGGCTGCCATGTGGTCTACGCGAACGATCGCGACCCGCGCCACTCCGGGCCCTACGCCGCGAGCGGTCACGGCGGCTTGAGCACGCAGTCCGATCCGACGATCCCCCGCGACCAGCCGGGCCACCCGTTGCAGCACGCCTTCACCCGCGCCATCCCGACCAGCCAATGCATGATCTGCCACATGCATCAGCCGAACATGTTCATGAACACTTTCCTCGGCTACACGATGTGGGACTACGAGTCCGACGCGCCGAAGATGTGGCCGGCCGAGCAGCGCTACCCCGACGACGCCACTGTCCGCCGCATCAACGACCGCAACCCTGAAGCGGCTGCGGCGCGCGGCCTGTGGGGTGAGCTCAAGTTCCTGTCGGCGGTCGCCGACATGAACCCGACGTTGGTCGACACACAGTTCGCCGACTACCATGGCCACGGCTGGAACTTCCGCGGCGTGTTCAAGCGCGACCGCAAGGGCGAGCTGCTCGACGCCAAGGGCGCCAAGGTCTCGGCCGACGATCCGAAGAAGTTCGAGAAGGCGGTGCACCTGTCGTCGGTGCATGTCGACGTCGGCATGCATTGCGTGGACTGCCATTTCTCACTGGACGCGCATGGCGACGGCCACCTCATCGGCGAGGTCGCGGCCGCGGTCGAGATCGACTGCAAGGACTGCCACGGCACCGTGGACAAGTACCCCACGCTGCGCAGCTCCGGCACCGCGGCGACTGCGGGTGGCACCGACCTCGCGCTGCTGCGCAACCCGGATGGCCGCCGGCGCTTCGAGTGGCTGGGCGCGAAGCTGGTGCAGCGCTCGATGCTGGACCCCGGCCGCGAGTGGACCATGAGCCTGGTGAAAGACTCGGTGGACCCCAGGAGCCCCGGCTACAACGCCAAGGCCGCGCGCGCCAAGCTGATGAGCACGGACACCGCGAAGCAGGGCTGGGGCCAGGGCGTGGCGCCGACCGAGCTTGCCCACAGCGACGAGAAGCTCGAGTGCTACACCTGCCACACCTCGTGGACCACCAGTTGCGGCGGCTGCCACTTGCCGATCGAGGCGAACTGGAAGACCGCGCGCCACCATTACGAGGGCGGCGAGTCGCGCAATTTCGCCACTTACAACCCGCAGGTCGCGCGCGACGACATGTTCATGCTCGGCATCAACGGCACGCCGCAGGGCAACAAGGTCGCGCCAGTGCGCTCGTCGTCGGCGCTGGTGCTGTCGTCCACCAACGCCAACCGCGAGCGGATCTACGTGCAGCAGGCACCGATCTCGGCCGCCGGCTATTCCTCGCAGGTGCTGAACACCCATTACCCGCACACCGAGCGCAAGACCGAGACCAAGACCTGCAGCGACTGCCATCTGTCACGCGCTGACGACAACAACGCGATCATGGCCCAGCTGCTGCTGCAGGGGACCAACTACATCAACTTCATCGGCCGCCACGCCTGGGTCGGCGGCGACGGTGGCCTGCAGGCGGTGGCGGTGACCGAATGGGACGAACCGCAGGCGGTCATCGGCAGCTACCTGCATCGCTACGCCTATCCCGACTGGTACGCGGCGCACGCGACGCGCGGCCGGGAACTGCAGGTGGAGCAGGACCACGGCGCCGGCGGCCCGGTGCGCTGCCTGCAGCTCAGAGGCGAGTACCTGTTCGCGGCCGAAGGCGCGGGCGGGATGCGCGTCTATGACGTGGCCTCGATCGACAACAAGGGCGTGGCGCAGAAGATCATCACCGCGCCGTTCAGCGGCATCGGTCACGACTCCAGGCTCAAGAGCCGCGAGGCGACCTGCGTGGTGCTGCCGAGCACCCAGCCGATCCATCCGCCACGCAACCAGGGCGACCTGATGCGCGTCGCGAACCAGGAGCAGCCCTTCCATCCGCTGTTCAGCTACGCGTTCATCACCGATGCCCAGGAAGGCCTCATCCTGGTCGACATCGACGCTTTCGCCGACGGCGAGCCCCGCAACAACGTCCTCGAGCGCGCGCTGACCTGGAACGAGGGCGGCGTGCTCAAGGGTGCGCGGCATCTGACGATCGGCGGCCGCTTCCTCTACATCACCGCCGCTGCCGGCCTGGTGGTGCTCGACATCGATGACCCGCTGCAGCCGAAGCTGGTGGCGACGCTGCCGATGGACGATGCGCGCGCGAGCGCGTTGCAGTTCCGCTATCTGTGGGTGACGGACGCAAAGGGCCTGGCGTTGGTGGATGTGACCGACCCGCGCAACCCGCAGCTCGTGCCCGAGGCGCGCGTGCCGCTCGCCCACGCTGGGCGCATCTACCTTGCACGCACTTACGCCTACGTCGCCGATGGACCCGATGGACTCGCGATCGTGGATATCGAGACGCCACGCAAGATGCGGCTGCTCACGCTCTACACCGCCGACGGCGCGCTCAAGGACGTGCGCGACGTGGTGCTCGGCGCGACCAACGCCTCGTCCTTCGCCTACGTCGCCGACGGCGCGGCGGGCCTGAAGGTGCTGCAGCTCACGGCGCCCGACACGCAACCCAACTTCTACGGTTTCAGCCCCACGCCTGCGCCTAAGCTCATCGCCTGGCGCAAGACGCGCTATCCGGCGCTGGCCTTGTCCGAGGGCCTCGAGCGCGACCGCGGCGCGGATGAGTCCGGCAACCAGATCGCGCTGTTCGGCCGCCTGGGCGCGCGGCCGTTGCGCGGCGATGAGTTGAGGCGCATCTACCTCGATCGCATGATGAAGCCATGGTTCACCGACGACGCTCCAGCACCGGCGAAGGGCGCACGCAGCGCCGGCGGCGGCAAATGATGCGCGCAACGATCCTGGTGCTGGTGCTCGCCGCGCTTCCGCGCGGCGCGACGGGGGCCGTCGATCGCCACCTCGGCGTCGGCAGCTGCGCCAACAGCGTCTGCCACGGCGCGGTGGTGGCGAACCCCACGCCGGCGGTGCCGCTCAACGAGTATGTGGTCTGGAGCACGCGCGACCGTCACGCCAAGGCCTTCGAGACGCTCGCTGGCGACAAGGCGAAGGCGATGGCACTGGTGATGGGCTTGGCCGACGCGTCCACGGCCAAGGTCTGCCTCGACTGCCACACCGACAACGTTTCGTCCGAGCAGCGTGGCCCGACCTTCCAGCTGAGCGATGGCGTGGGCTGCGAGGCCTGCCATGGCGGCGCGAGCCGCTGGATCGAGAGCCATGCCCAGCCGGGTCGGGCACATGCGGCGAACCTGGCCGCCGGCATGGCCGACATGGTGGACCCGCGCCAACGCGTGGAGCGCTGCCTCGACTGCCATCGCGGCGATGACAGCCGGCGTGCGACGCACGCGATGATGGCGGCGGGGCATCCGCGCCTGAGCTTCGAGATCGACACCTTCATGGTGCTCGAGCCCTACCACCACCGTCCGGACGAGGCCTACGCCAGGCGCAAGACGATCACGTCACCGGTGAACAACTGGCTCATCGGCCAGGCGGCCGCAGCGGTGCGCATGCTCGACATCCTCGCGACTGACGCCGAGAGCGATGCGCCGTTCCCGGAGCTCTCGAGCTTCGACTGCCAGGCCTGCCATCACCCGATGAACGACCACCGGCCGCGCGCCAGGCCTGAGCTCACGCTGCTCGCGCCGGGACGCGTGCGCATCGACGACTCGGCGCTGGTGATGACGCGCGCGCTGTTCGGTGCGCTCGAGCCTGGCGAAGGTGGCGCGCTGCTCAACGGCATCGTCGAGCTGCACGCCGCGAGTCAGGCAAATCGGCGCAAGGCTGGCGCGGTTGCGGCAGCGTTGGCTGAACGCATCGAGCGCGGCACCGCGCGTTTCACTGTGGCGCCGGTCACGCCGACGCAGGTGATCGCGCTCGAGCGCGCGCTGCGTGACCTCGGGCTGCAGAGCGGCGTGACCGACTACGCGCTGGCCGAGCAGGTGGTGCTGGGCCTGGCCTTGCTGTGCAACGACGCGGCGACCCTGTCCTGCGCCAAGCGCACCGTCGCACTCGATGCGCTTTACGCCGCGACCGCGGACGAGAACCGCTTCTCGGCTGCCCGGTTCCGCGACGCGATCCAGCTCTGGCGCTGAGCGATGCGCGCGGCTCTGTTCCTGCTCCTGTTGTTGCTGGCCGCCGGGTTGCCCGGCCTGTGGGTGCGGCGCGTGCTCGCGCGCCACGGCCGCGACCAGACCTACGGCATCAGCGGCGCACAAGCGGCCCGCCGCTTCCTCGATCGCGTCGGTCTGCCGGCAGTGAAGGTCGAGCAGGCCGGTCCGGAGGGCGATCACTACGATCCGCTGGCACAGGCGGTGCGGCTGGCACCCGAGCGCATGCAATCGCGGTCGCTGACCGCGGTGGTGGTCGCGGCCCACGAGGTCGGCCACGCGATGCAGCACGCGGCGCAAGAGGTCGGCTTCGGCTTCCGCATCGAGCTCGCCAAACTGGCGCTGGTCGCGCAGCGTGCCGGCATCGTGCTGTTCATCGCTGCACCGCTGCTGGCGTTGGTGGCGCGCTCGCCCATGGTGCTGCTGGTCGCGGCCGGCGTCGGCGCGCTCGGCTTTCTGCTCGCGGTCGTGGTCCATGTCGCGACCCTGCCGGTCGAGCTCGACGCCTCGTTCGGCAAGGCGCTGCCGCTGCTGGTGGCCGGCGGCGACCTCAAATCCGCGGACTACCCGGCAGCGCGCAGCATCCTGCGCGCGGCGGCCTTCACCTACGTCGCCGGTGCCGCGATGGCCCTGCTGTCGCTCGGTCGTTGGGGCGGGATCCTGCGGGCCTGAGGCCGTCGACCGGCTGTAGACTGGGCCGATGCAGGATTTCCTCGCCACCGCGATCGAACACGCCTGGCCCGCCGGCACCGGCTTCGCCGTGCTGATGGTTGCCGGCCTGAGCTTGCTGCTGTGGCTCAAGCTGCCGCTCGGCGAGCGGCCGCAGGTGCGCAACACGCTCATCTTCTGGGGCTTGGCCTTCGCTGCGCAGTGCGCGGCCGGCGTGGGCCACGCGCTCGGTCTGCCCCGCGGCCCGGAGATGCTGCGCGAGGCGGCGGTGCTCGCCGCTGGTCTTGCGATCATCCGGCTGTGGGGCTTCGTGTTGTTCCGCGTGCTGTTGCCGCTGCTGCGCACCAACACGACGCACTTCCTCGAGGACATGGTCGTCACAATCGGCTACCTCGCCTGGGTGATGGTGCGGCTGCGCTACGCCGGGCTTGACCTCGGCAGCCTGGTCGCGACCTCGGCGGTGATCACCGCGATCCTGGCGTTCTCGATGCAGGACACGCTCGGCAACGTGCTCGGCGGCATGGCGTTGCAGGCCGACCGCTCGATCGAGGTCGGCGACTGGATAAAGATCGATGACGTGGTGGGCCGCGTGGTCGACATCGGCTGGCGCTCGACCCAGGTCGAGACCCGCAACTGGGAGACCGTGGCGATCCCCAACGGCGTGCTGGTGAAGACCCGCTTCAGCATCATCGGTCGGCGCCGCAACCAGTCGGTGCAATGGCGGCGCTGGATCCACTTCCGCATCGGCTACGAGCACCCGCCGAGCCGCGTGATCGAGATCACCGAGCGCGCGGTGGCCGAGGCCGAGATCGACGGCGTCGCGCGCATCCCGCTGCCGAGCTGCGTGCTGCTCGACCTCGAGGCGGGGTCGGGCCACTACGGGCTGCGCTACTTCCTGACCAACATCGAGGCCGATGACGGCACCGACACCCGCGTGCGCATCCACGTGCTGGCCGCGCTGCAGCGCGGGGGCATCCGGATCGCGGTGCCCGAGTTCAACGTCCACACCGTCAGCGAAGACCAGAGCCATCGCGATGCGGTGCGCGCCCGCGAGACCGAGCGCCGGCTCGCCGCGCTGCACGGCGTCGACCTGTTCCGCGCCCTGAACGACGCCGAGCTGGCATTGGCAGCCGAGGGCCTGACCTTCGCGCCGTTCGCTGCCGGTGACACGATCACCCGCCAGGGCGCCGAGGCGCATTGGCTCTATCTGCTGGTGGTCGGCGAGGCCGAGGTGTTCGTCGAGCACGACGGCGGCGGGCGCACGCCGATCGGCGGGCTGGTCGCGCCGGCGTTCTTCGGCGAGATGGGCCTGATGACCGGCGCACCGCGCGCGGCGACCGTGGTCGCCCGCACCGACTGTGAGTGCTACCGGCTCGACCGTGCGGCCTTCGGCCGCATCATCAAGGCGCGCCCCGAGCTCGCCGAGCACATCGCACCGGTGCTCGAGAGCCGGCGCAGCACGGTCGCGACCGCGCTCGCCAGCCGCGGCGTCACCGGCGCGGTCGACGCGTCGGCGGGCGACCTGTTGAACCGGGTGCGGCGCTTCTTCGGGTTGTAGCCACGGGCTGTCATCGCGGCCAGAGCCTGCTGATTCATCCAGTACCCTCTTTCGGAAGTAGGGCCTTGCGGTCGACCGCTGCCTGCAGGTAGGTTCAGACCGTCGTCGTGACAAGGAGGTCACCATGGCAAGGATGCCTGCCTCGCGGCCGTTCGCGGCCGAACCCCTCATCGCTGCACTGCCGCGCCCGCGGCGCGCCCGCATCGTGCGCCTGGCGCAGCGACTGCATGCGCTGAAGCACGACGCGACCCAGGCCGAGGCGCTGCACGCCGTGGCGCTGGCCTGTGAGGCTGAGACGGCGTTCATCGCTGAACTGGACGCGCCGGCCGCAGCCTGGCGCGTGGTCATGAGCGCCTGCGGTGCAGGTGCGCTGCTCGACGCCCGTCAATGGTCGGCCGATGCGCTGCCGGAGCTTGCCCACCAGCTAAGGCGCTGCGGGCTGGCCAGCGTGGCCCGCGGCGACAGCACCGAGGATGGGGTGCTGCTGGCCCGCTCAGGCCTCGGCCGGCTCACGGTGGTCGCCCTGGATTCGACCCGCACCACGGTGCTCGGGCTCTGTCTCGACGCCGCGGCGCCGGCCCCGGACATGGCCGAACGCGCGCTGCTCACGCTGGCCGCGGTGCGGATCGGCGCGGAACGGCGGCTGGATGCTGCGCGCACTGCCGCAGCCCGCGCCGAGGAACGCCTGGCGCTCACCGTGCATGGCGCCGCTGCCGGCTGGTTCGAATGGGACCTGGAAGCCGGTCGCATCGAATGGTCGCCGCGGCTGCGGGCGTTGTTCGGTTATCAGGCCGGCGATCCGCCGGAAGCCGCGCTGTGGCACGACCTCGTGGATCCCGCTGATCTCACCCAAGTGGAACGCGCGATATCGGCGCACTTCGACGGCGCCACCGACCACTTCGACGAGACCTTCCGCGCACGGCGCAAGGACGGCAGCCGCTTCTGGGCCTGGGTCCGCTTCCAGGCTTCGCGCGGCGAGCAGGGCCAGCTCAAGCGCGCAGTCGGCACCGTGCTGGACGTGAGCGCGCAGCAACGGGTCGAGGCCGAGCTCGCCGCCGAACATGCGCGCATGCGCACCACGCTCGCCGCGATCGCCGAGGGCGTGGTCAGGGTGGATGGCAGTGGCCGAGTGGAGTACCTCAACTCGGCGGCCGAACGCTTGATAGGCGCCACCGCAGCACAGAGCCTCGGCCGGCCAGTGGAGGAGGTGGTGCCGCTCGGTGCCACGCTCGGTCGTGCGCTCGAACGCTGCGTGCTGCTCGGCAGTGCGCTGCCGTTGGCGGAAGCGCCGCTCGGCTGCGTGGGTAGTGGCGCCGTGCGCTTCGTCGCTGGCACGGTCGCGCCGCTCGCGGCGCGCAGCGCGAGCGTCGATGACGGGCACGATAGTGGCGTGGTGGTCGTGTTCCGCGACGTGAGCGAAGCCCGTGCACTGCGCGAGCGCCTGGCGCATCAGGCCAGCCACGACCCGCTGACCGGCCTGATCAATCGTCGTGAGCTCGACGCGCGTCTCGCCCGTGCGGTGTCGAGCGCCAAGCGCGACGGGCGCGCGCACGCCTTCCTGTATCTCGACCTCGACCAGTTCAAGATCCTCAACGACAGCTGTGGCCATGCCGCCGGCGATGCGCTGCTGATGCGGCTCGGCGCCACGCTGCGTGAGGCGGTGCCGCCCGCGGCCACGATCGCGCGGCTGGGCGGCGACGAGTTTGGCGTGCTGCTGCCCGATTGCGAGTTCAGCCGTGCCGCACGCATCGCCGAGGAGTTGCGCGCGGCGGTGGCCGGATTGCGCTTCGAATGGGACGGGCGCGTATTCCGCTTCGGCGTGAGCATCGGTGCGGTCGCGATCGGCACGGACCGGGTGTCAGCGGCCGAAGTGCTCGCCGCCGCTGACACCGCCTGCTACGCGGCCAAGGACGCCGGTCGGGACCGGGTGCACGCGAGCGCGGCCGGCGATGTCGAGCTCGCGCGCCGGCGCCAGGACATGGAGTGGGTGCGGCGCATCGACGCCACGCTCGAGCGGGCACACGTCTCGCTCCCGGGCGAGCGCTTCGTGTTGTTGCGCCAACCGATCGTATCGCTGCAGGGCGCTCGCGCAGCGCACCATGAGCTGCTGCTGCGGCACCTGGACGCGATCGGGACGCTGACCGCGCCAGCAGCCTTCGTCGCCGCCGCCGAACGCTACGGTCTGATGCCGCGGCTCGACCGCTGGGTGGTGACGCGGGCGTTGGCCTGGCTCGCGTCGCAGCCAGAGGTGGCCGGGATGTACGCGGTGAACCTCTCGGGTCAGGCTCTGGCCGACCGGCGCTTCCACGGCTTCGTGCGTGAGGCCCTGGCGACCGCCGGGGTGGCCCCGGAACGGCTCTGCGTCGAGATCACCGAGACCTCGGCCATCGCCGACCTCGACGCCGCGGCCCGCTTCCTGCGTGGTCTGCGGGGGCTGGGCTGCCGGACGGCGCTGGACGACTTCGGCACCGGGCTCGCCTCGTTCACCTACCTCAAGCGCCTGCCGCTCGATTTCGTGAAGGTCGACGGCAGCTTCGTCCGAGGGGTGGGGGCGGCCGGGGTGGACCGGGAGGTGGTCAGGGCGGTCCAGGCGGTCGCGGGAGCCCTCGGGGTCGCCACCGTGGCCGAGTGCGTTGAGAACCAGGCCTGCCTCGAACAGCTCAGGGATCTCGGGGTGGACTACGCCCAGGGCTGGGCGGTGGGGCGACCGGAACCCCTCCCGGGGACGGCTCTAGGGATATCGCGTGGGGGGACTTGCATTCCCTCAAAACCAACTGTATAAATCATCAGTACTGGATATAGGTACAGCAAGCCATGAAAGCACTCACCGCACGCCAGCAGCAGATTTTCGAGGTGATTCAATCACTTATCGAGGAAAAGGGCGTTCCACCGACCCGCGCTGAACTGGCCCGGACGCTCGGGTTCAAGTCCCCGAACGCCGCCGAGGAGCATCTCCGGACCCTGGCTCGCAAAGGTATCATCACGTTGCTGCCCGGCGCCGCCCGCGGAATCCGAATCACCGATCCTCCCAATCCGGTACTAGGAAGAAGGTCGGCGTCGGGCAGCACTTCTAACCTCCTCGACGATATCCCCCCGCCGCTGCACTCGCTGCCGGTGGTCGGTCGCGTTGCCGCCGGTCAGCCGATCCTGGCGGTCGAGCACGTCGAGTCGCGCTACGCGATCGACCCCAAGATCTTCCACCCCTCCGCGCACTACCTGCTGCGCGTCGCCGGCATGAGCATGCGCGACGCCGGCATCCTCGACGGCGACCTGGTGGCCGTGCACCGCACGCCCGAGGTCCGCAACGGGCAGGTCATCGTCGCCCGGGTGAACCACGACGAGGTCACGGTCAAGCGCTACCGGCAGGTCGGCCGTGAGGTCTGGCTGCTGCCCGAGAATTCCGACTTCAGACCGATCCACCTAGACCTCGCGCAGGACGCGATGGTGATCGAGGGCGTGGTGGTCGGCGTGATTCGCGACAGGACGTTGCAGTAAGGATACGTGGGCAGGGAAGCCCGGAGGTGGACGGCGGCAGGGATGGATGCGTTCGGTGATCGTTCAATGGACTGATGTGGCAAGGACGCCCCATCACCGACGCAACTCTTTCAGACAGATGCTTTCGATCAGATGCTTCTTCGAACCACGGATGGTGCTGCGTGTCGACCCAGGAACTGGATGCCGTGCTCGCCGACCCCAGGGTCTGGCGCGGACGGCGCACCACCGCTGCGGGCGCCTCGCGCGGTCTGCCGAGCAAGATGCTTGCACTCGACGTTGCGCTGCCTGAGGGTGGCTTCCCCGACGCCGCGCTGACCGAGGTCCACTGCGCGATCGCGGGCATCGGTGAGCTCAGCCTCCTGCTGCCGCTCCTTGCTGCGCGTGCCAGCTTGGGCCTGATCGCGCTGATCGCACCCCCGCACATCCCCTATGCCCCGGCGCTTGCCGCTGCGGGCCTCGACCTCGCCCAACTGCTCGTCGTGCGCGCCACCAGCGCGCGCGAGTGCTGCTGGGCGATGGAGCAATCGCTGCGCTCTGGCCGTTGCGGCGCGGTCGTCGCCTGGCTCGATCAACAACGCGTCTCCTTCGCCGCGCTGCGCCGCTTGCAGCTCGCGGCCGAGACCAGTGCCTGCTTCGGCGTCGTGTTCCGCGGCTGGGGCGAACGCAGCGGCGCCTCGCCGGCGGCGCTCAAGCTCGCGCTCGCGGTTTCCGCGCGTCCGCAGGGACGCGGCCCCGGCACCACGGGCCTGCGCATCACGGTGCTCAAGTGTCGCGGCCGCGCGGGCAGGTTCGTGGTCGACGTTTCGTCGCGTCCGCAGGGACGCGACGAAGCGTCGCACGACCTGGCCGCCGCACGGATCCGCACCCCGTCGGGTGCGACGAAGCGTCGATCGCGCTAGCCGGCCTGTTGCTGGACCCATCGCCCGATGGCGCTCGCTCGTCGCCGACCGCTACCCCCCGCGTCATCGCCGTCCACGGCGCCACGCGCGCGCAAGGACGCGAGCGCCTCGGGGCGCCCACCATCGCCGCCACCGCTCTGGCTCGCGCTCCGCCTGCCGGTCTTCGCGCTGCAGGTGTTCGGTCCAACGACCGCGCCGTTCGCGGTGATTGTGGGCGAGGGCGCGCAGCGCACGGTGGTCGCGGCCAATGCCGCGGCCACGGCGCTCGGAGTGCGTGCGGGGCATGGCATCAGCGCCGCGCTCGCCTTGGCCCCCACGCTGGCGCTCGCGCCGCGCGCGCCTCAGCGCGAGGCCGCGTCGCTGGCGCGACTCGCTGCCTGGTCGCAGCAGTTCACACCGCTGGTCAGCCTCGAGCCGCCCGATGCGCTGCTGCTCGAGCTGCGCGGCAGTTTGAAATTGTTCGGCGGTCTGGCGGCGCTGATCGCCAGGCTGCAGGTGGCGCTCACACCGCTCGGCTACAGCGCGGTACTCGCGGTCGCGCCCACCCCGCGCGCCGCGCTCTGGTTCGCGCGCGCGGGCGTCGATCAGCGGCTGGATGACGCGAGCGCGCTGCCTGGTGCGCTCGGCGCGCTGCCGCTCGCGGCGATTGGTCTCGACCCTAAGCTGGTCGCCGCGCTCGCCGGTATCGGTGTGCATCAGGTGCGCGACGCGCTCAGGCTGCCGCGCGGCGACCTCGGCCGGCGCTATGGCTCGCGGCTGCGCGCCGAGCTCGACCGCGCGCTGGGCCGCTTGCCTGAGCCGCGTACCGCCTTCGTGGCGCCGCTGCGGTTCTGCGGCGCGCTCGAACTTGTCTATGAATACAGCGATTCGGGGTCGCTTGCCGCCGCCGCTGCGCACCTGACCGCCGAGCTCTGTGGCAGCCTGGCCACCCGTGGCCACGGCGTGCGCCGGCTCCTGCTCACGCTCGAGCACCGCGTCGGCATCGAGGCGGTGGCGCCCACGATCGTCCTGCTTGGCCTGCTCGCACCGACCCGCGATCCGCGCCACCTCGACCGCCTGCTCTACGAGAACCTGGCCCGCACACCGCTGGCTGGGCCGGTGCGCGCGCTCCGGCTGGAGGCGCTCGAGGTCGAACCGCTCGCCGCGGCACCGCTCGCGTTGTTCGATGCACGCCAGGCAGCGGGCGCGGCCGTCGCAGCGGATCCGGCGCCGCTGATCGACGCGCTGCGTGCCCGGCTCGGGCCCGAGCGCGTGCACGGCCTCAGCTGCATCGCCGACCACCGACCCGAATACTCCTGGCGGGAAATAGGTATCAGAGTCAATTTCGTCACGGCCGAGGTCTGCCCACCGGCAGCGTTGGCGAAATTGACTCTGATACCTATTTCCGCCCGACCGACTTGGTTGCTGGCCGAACCGCAACCGCTCGCCACGCTGCGCGGTCGACCGCGTTGGCGCGGTGCGTCGCTCGAGCTCATGCAGGGCCCCGAGCGCATCGAGTCCGGCTGGTGGGACGGTGCCGACATCGCCCGCGACTACTATCAGGCGCAGGCCGCGGACGGCGCGCGGCTCTGGGTGTTCCGCACGCGGCAGAAACCTGCGGCGTGGTTCCTGCACGGTCTGTTCGCATGACGCCGTTCGTATGAACAAGCCAGCGGCGCTCGATTACGCCGAGCTGCATTGCATCTCGAGCTTCAGTTTCCTGCGCGGTGCCTCGCAACCCGAGGAACTTGTCGCGCGCGCGCGTGCGCTCGGTTACTCCGCACTCGCGATCACCGACGAGTGCTCGGTGGCCGGCGTGGTGCGCGCCCACCTCGCGGCGCGCGATGCGGCGTTCGCACTGATCATCGGCAGCGAGTTCACGCTCGACTGCGGCACGCGGCTGGTGTTGCTGGCACGCGATCGCGCCGGTTACGCCTGGCTCGCCAAGCTGATCACCCGCGGCCGGCGCGCGGCAGAGAAGGGCAGCTACCACCTCACGCGCGCCGACCTCGAAGGGGTGCCGAGGGCGAGCGTGTATGCGTTGTGGGTGCCGGAAGAGGAAAGAGGAGAGGGGAAAGACGAAAGGGAAGATCAAGAACGAGAACGGGGGCGTTGGTTCAAGGGCGCGTTCGGCGGCGCCGGGCGCCTGGCGGTCGAGCTGCACGCCAGCGGCGATGAACGCGAGCGCCTGGCAGCGCTCACCGCGCTCGGCGTTGAGCTTGGGTTGCGCTGCGTCGCCACCGGCGGCGCCGTGATGCACGCCCGCGGCCGGCGCGCACTGCACGACGTGCTGACCGCGATCCGACTGAAGCTGCCGGTCGCGGCCTGCGGCCTGGCGCTGATGCCGAACGGCGAGCGTCACCTGCGGCGGCGCGAACGCATGGCGCGCCTTCATCCGCCCGCGCTGATGGCCGAGAGCGTCGCGCTCGCCGCGGGCTGCCGTTTCTCGCTCGACGAGCTGCGCTACGAGTACCCCGAGGAACTGGTTCCCGCCGGCAGCACGCCGGCCACGCACCTGCGACGCCTGACCGAAGCGGGCTTGCGCGCGCGCTGGCCGCTCGGTGCCTCCCTCGAGGTCGTGACCCAGATCGAGCACGAGCTCCGCCTCATCGGCGAGCTCGGCTACGAGGCCTACTTCCTCACTGTCCATGACCTGGTGGCCTTCGCGCGACGCCAGGGGATCCTGTGCCAGGGCCGCGGTTCGGCCGCGAACTCCGCGGTCTGCTACTGCCTCGGCATCACCGAGGTGGACCCTGCCCGCATGAGCATGCTGTTCGAGCGCTTCATCTCGAAGGAGCGCAACGAACCGCCCGACATCGACGTGGATTTCGAGCATGAGCGGCGCGAAGAGGTGATCCAGTACATCTACGCCAAGTACGGCCGCGAGCGCACCGCGCTGACCGCCACCGTGATCTCCTACCGCCCGCGTAGCGCGATCCGCGATGTCGGCCGCGCGCTCGGCCTCGATCCAGCCCAGGTCGACAGGCTTTCGAACGCCTTCCAGTGGTGGGACGGCAAGGAGATGAGCGCCGAGCGCCTGGCCGAGGCCGGCATGGCCCCCGACAGCCCGATCGTGCATCGCCTCGCGGTGTTGGTGCGCCAACTGCTCGGCTTCCCGCGCCACCTGTCACAGCACGTCGGCGGTTTCGTCATCGCACGCGGCCTGCTATGCGAACTGGTCCCGATCGAGAACGCGGCGATGGACGAGCGCACCGTGATCCAGTGGGACAAGGACGACCTCGATGCCTTGGGCCTGCTCAAGGTCGACGTGCTTGCGCTCGGCATGCTCTCCGCGATCCGCCGCGCCTTCGACCACATCAACCGCTTCCGCGGTGGGCGCATGGGGCTGGCCGAGGTCCCGGCTGAGGACCCGGCGACCTACGCGATGATCCAGGCCGCCGACACCGTCGGCGTGTTCCAGATCGAATCACGCGCGCAGATGTCGATGCTGCCGCGGCTCAAGCCCGCCTGCTTCTACGATCTGGTGATCGAGGTCGCGATTGTCCGGCCGGGACCGATCCAGGGCGACATGGTGCATCCCTACCTCAGGCGTCGCACCGGCGAGGAGCCGGTGAGCTACCCGAGCGATGCGGTGCGCGCAGTGCTCGCGCGCACGCTCGGCGTGCCGATCTTCCAGGAGCAGGCGATGCAGCTCGCGGTGGTCGCAGCCGGCTTCACCGGCGGTGAGGCTGACCAGTTGCGGCGTGCGATGGCGGCCTGGAAGCGCAAGGGCGGCATCGAACCGTTCCGCACCAAGCTGATCGACGGCATGCTCGCGCGCGGCTACCCGCTCGGGTTCGCCGAGCAGCTCTACCACCAGCTGCAGGGCTTCGGCGAGTACGGCTTCCCCGAATCGCATGCCGCGTCGTTCGCGCTGCTGGTCTACGTCTCGGCCTGGCTCAAGCGCCATGAGCCGGCGGCGTTCACCGCCGGCTTGCTCGACTCGCAGCCGATGGGGTTCTATGCGCCGGCGCAATTGGTGCAGGACGCGCAGCGCCATGGGGTGGAGGTGCGCGCCGCCGATGCCAACGCGAGCGGCTGGGACTGCGCGTTGGAGCGTCGCGAGAAATCGGAGAAATCGGTATCAGAGTCGATTTCCCCGAAATCGACTCTGATACCGATTTCCGGGCCCGCGCTGCGCCTCGGGTTGCGCATGGTGCGCGGGCTCGATGCCGAGGCCGGGCAGCGTGTTGTCGCCGCGCGAAGCAAAGGGCCGTACCTCCGCGTGGACGATCTCGCGGCGCGTGCCGCGCTCGACCGTGGTGCGCTCGATGCCCTGGCCGCGGCCGGTGCGCTCGCGAGCCTCGCCGGGCACCGGCATCGCGCGCGTTGGGCGGTGGCCGGCGTGGAGGAGGCGCTGCCGGTGCTCGGCACACCGACCTTCACCGAGGGCGTGCCCATGCTCAGCAAGCCGACCGAGGGCGAGGACCTCATCCAGGATTACGCGCGGCTGGGGCTCACGCTCGGCCGCCACCCGCTGGCGCTGTTGCGTGAGCGCTTGATGCGCCTGTCGGTGCGCACCGCCGCCGAGGTCAACGCCGCGCGCAATGGCACGCCGCTGCGCGCCGCCGGCATCGTGATCAACCGCCAGCGGCCCGGCACCGCGAGCGGCGTGACCTTCATGACGCTCGAGGACGAGACCGGCAGCGTCAACGTCATCGTCTGGCGCGACCTGGCCGAGCGGAGCCGCAAGGTGCTGCTCGGCGCGCGATTGATGGTCGTGTCAGGCGTGCTGCAGCGACAGGAGCAGGTGGTGCATCTGATCGCGGGCAGGCTCGAGGACCAGACCCGGCTGCTCGGCAAGCTGCTCACGCGCAGCCGCGACTTCCACTAGGTCCCGAGCAGCGCGCGGCCCAGCGCCATCAGCTGCGCCACCAGCGCCTCGTCATCGTCGCCACCCGCTTCCCACAGTTCCGGGAACACGATCCTTCCCCGCAGCAGCGCGACCGCAGCTTCGACGAACAACACCGCGCTGCGTGCGTCGGTGCCCGGGAAGCGGATCTGCTCGGCCAGCTCGCCGACCGACAGCTGCGGGAACGGCGCGCCGCGCAGCAGCGCGCGCAAGGCCAGCGCGCGCAGCAGCGCACGACGCGAGCGGTGCGCTTTGACCAGCGACTTGATGAAATTGCGCAGCGCCTGCTCGCGGTCGCGCTGGGGTGCTGCGCGCACCGCCGCGCCGAGCTGCTCGGCGAAGCGTGCCATGTCGGCGCGGTAGCGCTCGGCCAGCAGGTCGAGCAGCGCATCCTTGTCCGGGAACCGGGTGTAGAACGCGCCGACCGAGGTCTCAGCCGTGGCGCAGAGCTCGGCGACACCGATCTCGTCCCAGGGCCGGTCGGCCAGGAGCGACTCGGCGGCGGCCAGCAGACGCTCGAGAGTGCGCTGGCTGCGGACCTGCTTTGGGGGCCGGAGGCGGGTGGCGGGGCGGGCGGGGACCGCAGGCATGCCGGACAGGATAAGGGGTCAGGTCCCTAAAGTTTCATGCCGCCCAGTGGGCGGCATGACAGTTCCAAGACCTAACCCTTCATTTCTCTTTGTCGTCGTCGTAGAACTCGGACAACGCGCGCTTCAAGCGCTGGGCTTCGTGCAGGTCCTCGATGTCGCGCCAGGCAGTGGTCTTGGGGCCCTTGCTTACGGGTTTCTTCATCCGTTTGCGGG
>JANNEA010000166.1:0-7471 GCA_031388175.1 Gammaproteobacteria bacterium | reverse complement strand
GCCGAGGTGCTCGAGCACCAGGCGCATCCGGGCGCGCAGCACGTGATCCGCCTGCGCGCGCCCGAGACCGCCGCGCGTGCCAAACCCGGCCAGTTCGTGCACCTGAGCTGCGACCCGCGACTACCGATGCGCCGTCCGTTCTCGATCATGCGGACCGGCGACGGCTGGATCGACCTGCTCTACAAGGTGGTCGGCAAGGGCACCGAACTGCTGGCACAGCGGCGCAAGGGCGAGACGCTTTCGTTGCTCGGGCCGATCGGCAAGGAGTTCGTGCTGCGTCCCGAGCGCCCGCGGCCGCTGCTGATCGGCGGCGGCGTCGGCATCCCGCCGATGGTGTTCGTGGCCGAGACTTTGAAGGACGACAAGCGCGCGCGCTGGCAATCGTTCGTGATCATGGGATCCGAGGTGCCGTTCCCGTTCACGCCGCGACCGTCGCAGTTCATGGTCGCAGGCCTGCCGCCCGCGGCGACCGCCTGCATGCCGCTGCTCGAGGACTGGGGCATCCCCTCGCGGCTGGCGAGCCGGCAGGGCTATCCCGGCTGCTTCGACGGCTACGTCACCGACCTCGCGCGCGCCTGGCTCGCCAAGCTCGACGCCAAGCAACGCGCCGAGGTCGAGGTGCTCAGTTGTGGCCCGACGCCGATGCTCAAGGCGGTCGCCGCGCTCGCCGCGGAGTTCGACCTGCCCTGCCAGGTCTCGCTTGAGGAGTACATGGCCTGCGCGGTCGGCGGCTGTGCCGGCTGCGCGGTCGAGGTCATGGTCGACGGCGCGAAGCAGATGAAGCGCGTCTGCGTCGATGGCCCGGTGTTCGACGCGCGGAGCGTGTTCCCGGTCGCAACCTGACTCTGCTACTCGACCGGCGGGTAGCCGTGTCGTTGCACCCAGGGATCCAGCAGCGCACGCGCCTTGGAACTGAAGTGAGGCAGGTAGTTGACGAACCGGCCGCGGGCGCTGGTGTAGAGCCCTTGGCTGACCTGGGAGTACGACGGTGTACGGATCCGGCCGCGGCTGCGCGCATGCGCAGCGAACTCCGCCACGCGCGCGTCCCACTCGACGCCGAGGAACTCCAGCGTCGGCCGCACCTCGCCCTCGAGGTCGGTCACCAGGTGCTCATAGCGGACCTCGTGAACGGTGAGCGGCATGGCGTCGCGGTATTGCTGCCATAGGCCGAACGCTTCGTCGTACATCTCGGCGGCTTCGTCAATCGAGAAGAACGACGCCATCGCCTCGTTGACCAGGAACTCCTGCATGAAGCAGGACAGCACCACGTCGTAGGGGTGGCGCAGCGCGAGCACGAACCTAGCCTCGGGGAACACGCGCTGGATGAAGCCAGCCTTGGTCATCTTCAACGGGAACTTGTCCACGACAATCGGTTTGAGCAGGCCCCTATCGGCCGCGACCGCCGTGGCGTAGCGCGTGCGCAGCTGATCACGCGTTGCCGCGTCGAGCGTCGCCAACGCTGCCGGATAACCATCCGGCAGCGTCGCGACCTCGTTCATGAGGTCCTCGGCGAAGGTGCGCTCCTCCAAGGTCATGATCTCGTCGTGACCGTCGAGAATCTGATCGAGCAAGGTCGTGCCGGAGCGCGGGAAGCCGACTAAGAAGACCGGATGGAACGGCAAGGGCGCCGGCGGAGGCAAGGCGCGCCAACCCGCGACCCACTCTGGGGTGAATCGGCGCCGCTCATCCTGCAACAGCAGACGAATGCGGTTCGGGCCAGAGTGGATGCGCTGCCACGACTCGCGTGCATCGACGTTTGCACGCTGGAACGCCGCGTACGCGGCTGCGAACGAGCCCCGCGCGTCCAGCATCTTGCCGAGCAAGTAAGCGGCGTGCTGCGCATGCAGCCCCTGGCCGGCACGCGCACTCATCCGGTCAAGGTAGAGCGCGCAAGTCTCGAAATCGCGCCGACGCAGCGCACATTGCGCCACAACCAAGTTCAATAACGGTTCATTCGGCGCGGTGCGAAGAGCGGCGCGGGCGACCGCATCAGCTTCATCATGACGATTGCCGTGCTCCAGCAACACGGCCAGGTTCGCCGCCCCTGGCGAGTAGTGCGGATGTCGAGCCAGCAACCGGCGATAGGTCGCCTCAGCTGCTGCGACATCGCCGAGCCGGCTCTCGAGCAAGCCGGTGAAGTTAATCACCGCTGGTTCGTTCGGGCCGTGGACTAGGGCCTGACGGCTCGCCGCCGCCGCCTCGTGCTCAAGGCCCATGGTCCAGAGTACTTCACCGAGCATCACCCACAGGTCGGCGCGGCGCGGCGCCTGTTGCAGCGCCGCCATCAGCGCGTCGCGCGCCTCGAGCTGTCGGTCCGCAGCGCGTGCCTCGCGCACCGCCGCGACCAGCGCGTCGACCGTGGGGGCCAAGGCTAACCGCCGAAGTTGATGCGCGCTTCGAGGTTGGTGCGCGAATCGGCGTTCTTCAGCGCTTCTTCGAGCTCGACCTTGCCCGCCTTGAAGTGCTGATACAGCGCGTCATCGAAGGTCTGCATGCCCTTCTCATTGCTGTCGGCCATCGCCTGCTTCAGGCCGTCGATCTGGCCCTTCAGGATCAGCTCGGCGATGTGCGGCGTGTTGATCAGCACCTCGACCGCGGCGCAACGCTTGCCGTCCTTGGCCAGCACCAGGCGCTGCGAGATTACGCCGCGCAGGTTGAGCGACAGATCCATGAACAACTGCTTGTGCAGCGTCTCCGGGAACATGTTGATGATGCGGTCCATCGCCTGGAACGCATTGTTGGCGTGCAAGGTGGAGATTGCGAGGTGGCCGGTGCCGGCAAGCTCGATCGCCGCCTCCATCGTCTCGCGGTCGCGGATCTCGCCGATCAGGATGACGTCCGGCGCCTCGCGCAGCGAGCTCTTGAGCGCGTTGTGGTAGCTGTGGGTATCCACGCCGACCTCGCGCTGGTTGACGATGCAGCTGTGGTTCGGATGCGTGAACTCGACCGGATCCTCGATGGTGAGGATGTGGCCCGACGAGTTGCGGTTGCGATGATTGATCATCGCCGCGAGCGTGGTCGACTTGCCTGAGCCGGTCGCACCGACCATCAGCAGCAGGCCGCGCTTGTGCATGATGAGGTCCTTGAGACCCTCGGGCACGTTCAAGCTCTCGATCTCGGGGATGACGCTCGGGATGTAACGCATCACCATCGAGACATTGCCGCGCTGGCGGAACACGTTGACGCGGAAGCGACCGACGCCCTCTTCGGCGATGGCGAAATCGACCTCCATGTTCGATTCGAAGAACTGAATCTGTTCCGGCGTCATGATGCCGTAGGCCGCGGCCTTGACGGTATCGCTGTCGAGGTCCTGCTTGCCGACCGCGTGCTGCTTGCCCTCGAGCTTGATCTTGACCGGCGACGCGGTGGTGAAGAAGAGGTCGGAGGCCTTCTTCTCCACCATGAGCTTGAGCAGGGGGCTGATGTTCATCGAGATCTCCGCGCGACGCTCACTTGAGCTTCACGCCTTTGTCTATTTCCTGAAGTTTGAGTCCGGCGATTTCGTCATCGCCAGCCTGCTTGGTCTTCTTCGATTCGAGCTTGATTCGCAGCCGCAATTCGTTCTGCGAATCAGCGTTGCGAATCGCCTCCTCGTAGGAGATCTGGTCGAGTTCGTAGGCGTTGAACAGGGCCTGGTCGAAGGTCTGCATGCCAAGCTGGGTGCTCTTGGCCATGATCTCCTTGATCATGTGCACTTCGCCCTTGAAGATCAGTTCGCTGATCAACGGCGAGTTCAGCATGACCTCGAGTATCGCGACCCGGCCCTGACCGTCGGGCTTCTTGAGCAGGCGCTGCGCCACCACGCCCTTGAGGTTGAGCGAAAGGTCCATCAGCAGCTGCGAACGGCGCTCCTCCGGGAACATGTTGATGACGCGATCGAGGCACTGGTTCGCGCTGTTCGCGTGCAAGGTGCCGAGCGCCAAGTGACCGGTCTCGGCGAACGCCACGGCGTGCTCCATGGTCTCGCGGTCGCGGATCTCACCGATCAGGATCACGTCCGGCGCCTGGCGCAGCGTGTTCTTCAGCGCCGCATGCCAGGAATCGGTGTCCACGCCGACCTCGCGCTGGGTGATGATGCAGCCTTGGTGCGGATGGACGTACTCGACCGGGTCCTCGATGGTGATGATGTGACCGCGGGTGTTCTTGTTGCGGTGACCGATCATCGCGGCCAGCGAGGTCGACTTGCCCGAGCCGGTGCCGCCCACGACCAGCACGAGCCCGCGCTTGGTCATGATCACGTCCTTCAGGACCTCCGGCAGACCGAGCTTGTCGAACTCCGGGATGTCCACGGTGATGGTGCGCAGCACCGCGCCGGTGCGGCCCTGCTGGACGAAGGCGTTGACGCGGAAGCGCCCGATCTGCGGCGGGGCGATCGCGAAGTTGCACTCCTTGGTCGCGTCGAACTCCTTGGTCTGGCGATCGTTCATGATCGCGCGCACCAAGGTCGCGCTCTGGTCCGCGGTCAACGGCTTGTCGGTGACCGGCGTGACTTGGCCATGCGCCTTAATCGCGGGCGGGAAGCCGGCGGTGATGAACAGGTCGGAGCCCTGCCGGGCCATCATGGCCTTGAGCAGATCCTGCATGAACTTGATTGCTTGATCGCGTTCCATCGTCCCACCCGCTACTTGAAGTTGTCCTTGTTCTGAGCCTTGCTCGCAGCCTCATCCTTGGTGATCACGCCCTTCTTCACATACTCGGCCAGGTTCTGGTCGAGCGTCTGCATGCCGTACTGCTGACCGGTCTGGATCGCCGAGTACATCTGGGCGATCTTGGCTTCGCGGATCAGGTTCCTGATCGCCGGCGTGCCCATCATGATCTCGTGGCAGGCTTGGCGGCCGCCGCCGACCTTCTTGCACAACGTCTGCGAGATCACCGAACGCAGCGATTCGGAAAGCATCGCGCGCACCATGTCCTTCTCCGCCGCCGGGAACACATCGACGATGCGGTCGATGGTCTTGGCCGCTGATGAAGTGTGCAGCGTGCCGAACACCAAGTGGCCGGTCTCTGCGCCAGACAGCGCCAGGCGGATGGTCTCCAGGTCGCGCATCTCACCGACCAGGATGCAGTCAGGGTCCTCACGCAACGCCGAGCGCAACGCCTCGTTGAAGCCGAGCGTGTCGCGATGGACCTCGCGCTGGTTGATCAGACATTTCTTGGACTCATGCACGAACTCGATCGGATCCTCGATCGTGAGGATGTGACCGGCATCGTTCTCGTTGATGTGGTTGACGATCGCCGCCAGCGTGGTCGATTTGCCTGAGCCGGTCGGGCCGGTCACCAGCACGATACCGCGCGGCGTCTCGGCGATCTCCTTGAAGATGGCCGGCGCGTTCAGCTGCTCGAGCGACAGGATCTTCGACGGGATGGTGCGGAACACGGCAGCGGCGCCGCGGTTCTGGTTGAAGGCGTTGACGCGGAAGCGCGCGAGGCCGGGGATCTCGAACGAGAAGTCGCACTCGAGGAACTCCTCGTAGTCCTTGCGCTGCTTATCGTTCATGATGTCGTACACCATGTCGAACACATCCTTGTGCTCAAGCGCTGGCATGTTGACGCGACGCATCTCGCCGTCGACGCGGATCATCGGCGGCACGCCGGCGGACAGGTGCAAGTCCGAGGCCTTGTTCTTCACGCTGAACGTGAGCAGCTGTGCGATGTCGACGGCCATGGGGTCCCCCGGGCAAGATCGCCCCGCACGGACGGCGGGACGGGCCGCCCGCGGTGCGGGTGGCCGGGTAAAGGTATAGCGGGGGTAGCATGCCTGCAACCGACGAACTCGCGGCGAACTTGGCCCGTGTCCGTGCGCGGATCGCCGCCGCGGCCCTGGCCTGCGGCCGAGATCCAGGCGCCATAGCACTGCTCGCAGTGAGCAAGGCCCAGCCGGCAGCTCGGGTGCGCGCACTAGCCGGCAAGGGCCAGCGCGCGTTCGGCGAGAACTACCCGCAGGAGGGTGCGGCCAAGATCGAGGCCTGCGCTGAACTCGGTCTGGAGTGGCATTTCATCGGCCAGCTGCAGGCCAACAAGACCCGTGCGGTGGCTGAGCGCTTCGACTGGGTCCATTCGCTCGACCGGATCCGCGTGGCCGAGCGCCTTAGCGCACAGCGCCCCACTGGCGCCGCGCCGCTCCAGGTGCTGCTGCAGGTCAACGTCAGCGCTGAACCGCAGAAGGGTGGCGTCGAACCCGCTGAGCTGCTCGCACTGGCGCGTGCGGTCGCCGCGCTGCCGCGGCTCGCGCTTCGCGGCCTGATGTGCATCCCGGCACCGGGCCGCGATCCCGCGGCACAGCGTGCGCCGTACCGGGTGCTGCGCGAACTGCTCGATGGTCTGTACGCTGAGCCCGGTCCGGGCATCGGCGCGCTCGACCAGCTCTCGATGGGCATGAGCGACGACCTCGAGGCGGCGGTCGCCGAGGGCGCGACCATCGTCCGCGTCGGCACCGCGCTGTTCGGGGCGCGCGGGTAGACTCGCGTCATGCACGACATCGCGTTCATCGGCGGCGGCAACATGGCGCGCAGCCTCATCGGTGGCCTGATCAAATCCGGCGCGCCGGCAGCATCCATCCGTGTCGCCGATCCGGTGCTCGAGCCACTGGCGCCGCTCGGTATACATGCAACGCAGGACAACGCCACCGCGGCACAGGGTGCCGCCGTGATCGTGCTCGCGGTCAAGCCGCAGGTGATGGAGGCCGCCTGTCGCTCGATCGCCGAGGCACTGGCGGCCGACAGCGCGCCGTTGGTGGTCAGCATCGCGGCTGGTACCACCATCGCCAGCATCGAGCACTGGCTCGGCCGTGCGCATGCCGTGGTGCGCTGCATGCCGAACACGCCTGCTTTGCTCGGCGTCGGTGCTACGGGGATGTGCGCCAACGCCCGCGTGAGCACGGCACAGCGCGTCAGCGCCGAGCGGCTGCTGACGGCAGTCGGCACGGTCGAGTGGATCGACGACGAAGCACTGATGGACGCGGTCACTGCGCTGTCGGGATCCGGCCCGGCCTACTACTTCATGCTCATCGAACAGATGACGCTGGCCGCGGTCGGTCTGGGCCTCCCCGAGGCGAGCGCCCGACGGCTCGCGGTGCAAACCGCGCTCGGCGCCGCCCGCATGGCGGCTGAGTCCGGCGTGGACCCGGCGGAACTGCGCCGCCGTGTGACCTCCCCCGGCGGCACCACTGCCGCGGCGCTCGCCAGCTTCGAGCGGGATGCGCTTGCCACGATCGTGGCGCGCGCCCTGACCGCGGCCCGCGACCGCGGGCGCGAGCTCGCCGAATGACTGGCAACGTCCTGGTCGCCGCGAACTTCCTGCTCAACACGCTGTTCGGGCTCTACCTCGGCGCGCTGTGGCTGCGCTTCGCGCTGGCGCGAGCCCGCGCCGACTTCGCCAGTCCCTTGGCCCAACTGGTGGTCAAGGTCACGAACCCGCTGCTGTGGCCGCTGCGCCGCGCGATCCCCCCGCTCGGCGGCATCGACCTTGCGAC
>JANNEA010000163.1:0-1828 GCA_031388175.1 Gammaproteobacteria bacterium | reverse complement strand
GCACGTCCTGGTAGTTCTTCACGCCGATGCCGCACTCAGTGCCTGCACGAACTTCATTGACGTCGTCCTTGAAGCGGCGCAGCGACTCGAGCGCACCCTCGAAGATCACCACGCTCTCGCGCAGCACGCGGATCGGATTGTTGCGCTTGACGTAGCCATCGACCACCAGACAGCCGGCGACCGCACCCATCTTCGATGAGCGGAACACGTCGCGGACCTCGGCCAGGCCGACGATCTGCTCCTTGGTCTCGGGCGAGAGCATGCCGCTGAGCGCCTGCTTAACGTCGTCGAGCGCCTCGTAGATGATGCTGTAGTAGCGGACATCGAGGCCCAGCTCCTGCAGCATGCGGCGCGCGGTGGCGTCGGCCCGGACGTTGAAGCCGATGATGATCGCCTTCGAGGTCGCGGCCAGGTTCACGTCGGACTCGGTGATGCCGCCGACGCCGCTCGAGATCACCTTGACCTTGACCTCGTCGCTGCCGAGCGCGTTCAGCGCGTCGGTCAGCGCCTCGGCCGAGCCCTGCACATCGGACTTGACCAGAATGTTGAGCAGCTTGGCCTCGTCTTGGCCGATGTTGGCGAAGGCGTCGTGCAGCTTGGTCGCCTGCTTGGCGAGCTTGCTCTCGCGCAGCTTGGTGGCACGGCGGTTCGCGACCTCGCGCGCCTTGCGCTCGTCGGCGAGCACGACCATGTCGTCGCCCGCGGCGGGCACGCCGGACAGGCCGAGGATCTGCACCGGCACCGAAGGCCCGGCCTCATCCACCGCCTTGCCGGTGCCGTCGTACATCGCGCGCACCCTTCCCCACTCAGTGCCCGCAAGGACCAGGTCGCCCTTGCGCAGCAGGCCTTTCTGCACCAGCACAGTGGCGACCGCGCCACGGCCCTTCTCCAGCGAGGATTCGATGACCGCGCCGCTGGCCGGTCCGGTGGCCGGAGCCTTGAGCTCCATCACCTCGGACTGAACCACAATCGAGTCGAGCAGCTTGTCGACGCCCTGGCCGGTCTTGGCCGAGACCTGGACGAAGATGTTCTGGCCGCCCCACTCCTCGCCGATGACCTCGTGCTGCGACAGGTCGTTGCGCACGCGATCGAGATCGGCGCCCGGTTTGTCGATCTTGTTGATGGCGACGATGATCTGCACGCCGGCCGCCTTGGCGTGCTTGATCGCCTCGACCGTCTGCGGCATCACGCCGTCGTCGGCCGCGACCACCAACACCACGATGTCGGTGACCTTGGCGCCACGGGCGCGCATCGCGGTGAACGCGGCATGGCCCGGGGTGTCGAGGAAGGTGATCTTGCCCTTTGCGGTCTCGACCACGTAGGCGCCGATGTGCTGGGTGATGCCGCCGGCCTCGCCCGCGGCCACCTTGGTGGTACGGATGTAGTCGAGCAGCGAGGTCTTGCCGTGGTCGACGTGCCCCATGATGGTCACGACCGCCGGACGGGTCGAGCCCTCGACCGCGGCCTCGCCGGTGCCCAGCACCTGCTCTTCGAGCTCGTTCGCCGACAACAGCTTCGGCGTGTGCCCCATCTCCTCCACCACCAGCGCGGCGGTGGTCTGGTCGATGGTCTGGTTGATGGTGGCCATCACGCCAAGGTTGTTGAACAGGACCTTGACGACCTCGGCACCCTTCACCGCCATCTTGGCGGCGAGCTCAGCGACGGTCAGCGTCTCGGGGATCGAGACCTCGCGCACGATCGGCGCGGTCGGCGCCTAGAATGCGCGGCCGGCCCGGTAGTTGACCCGCACCGCGCCCGTGCCGCGGCTCTGCTGGCGGCTCTGCTGTGGGTTGCGCTTGGCGGTGCCCGCGGCCACGTGCAGCTCAAG
>JANNEA010000132.1:0-13882 GCA_031388175.1 Gammaproteobacteria bacterium | reverse complement strand
CCTCAACCCCCCCCTGCCCCCCCCCCGCTCCCCCCACGCCCCTACCGCCCGCCTGTGTGTGCTCGGTTGGCACACCCATCAACCCGCGAGGGGGCTGTGGGGGTGCCGCGACCTGACCCCGTGTGCGGCCGCTTCACCCGTCGTAATCCGGACCCGGCGCCGTTCCCGGAATTCTCCAAGCATTGGCCACAGGTGCCGCCGCGCCACAACATCGCGCCGTCGGAGGAAGTGCTGGTGCTGCGGCTGGTGGACGGTGAACCACGCGCCGAGCTCGCGCGTTGGGGTCTCGTGCCGAAGTGGCTGAAGGACGCTGGCTCGTCATCAAGTAGGGTGCAGATCAACGCGCGCAGCGAGACCGCGGCCGAGAAACCGTTCTTCCGCGGTGCTTGGAAGCACAACCGTTGCCTGATCGTCGCCGACGGTTGGTACGAGTGGATGCCCGGGCCGGCACCGAAGCGGCCGTACTTCTTCCACCTGGACCACGACGCGCCGTTCACGATCGGCGGCCTGTGGACCGCCGAAACCTGCGCGATCCTCACCACCGCGCCGAGCGCACTGGCGGCACGCGTCCATAATCGGATGCCAGTGCTGGTGTCGGCCGCTGAGCGGATGCGATTCCTCGATCCGGGCACGCCCTCGGAATCGGTCGCCGCGCTATGCGGGGCGTATGGGGGCAGCGATCTCGTGGTCCACCCGGTGGACCCCAGGGTGAACGCACCCCGCAACGACGATCCGGCCTGCGTGGCACCGACCGGCCCGGCGCTCTGAGCGCGCGCGCAGGCTATATTCAGGGCATCTGGGGCGGTTTGGGGGCCCGATGCCGCGCGTCGTCCATTTCGAGATCCATGCCGATGACCCGGAGCGGGCGATCCGCTTCTATCACTCCGTGTTCGGCTGGACCTTCACGCCGTTCGAGGCGTTCGAGTACTGGCTGGTGAGCACCGGCGAGTCGAGCCAGCCGGGCATCGATGGCGGATTGATCCGGCGCAAGCTCCCGGTCGACGGCGCGGCGGTGATCGCGTTCGTGTGCACGGTCGCGGTCGAGGACCTCGAGCGCTATCTGATGCGGGTGACCACCAGCGGCGGCACGGTGGTGGTGGCCAAAACGCCCGTACCAGGCGTGGGCTGGCTCGCGCATTGCAAGGACCCGGAGGGCAACGTGTTCGGCGTGCTGCAGCCTGACGCGCACGCCGCCTAGGCTTCGGTCGCGGCCGCTTTCCCATACGCGCGCTCGACCTTCGCCACGCGCAACATGTAATCCGCGTACCAGACCTTCTTGCCGGTGGCTTGCGCCACCTGATGCTGGGCGTTCGCCTTCCAGGCCTTGATCGAGGCTTCATCCTTCCAATACGAGACGGTGATGCCGAGTCCGTCCGGGCCGCGCGCAGATTCGACACCGAGGAAACCCGGCTGGCTCGCGGCGAGCTCGACCATACGGTCGGCCATCTGCCCGTAGCCCTCGTCCGCTTCCGTGCGAAGACTCGTGAAGATCGCCGCGTAGTAGGGCGGTGCGGGGGTCTGCGTTGCGAGGCCGGTACCAGACATCTCAAATCTCCTTTGCATATCCATCGACATATGTCACTCGAAGTCTCTAACACAACCTATTGGGTTCCTTGGACATTCAGACCCCAAGGGCTAGACTTCACGCATGGATAAACGTCCGATGCTGCGAACCCGCCGGGTCGCCCCCGTCGCCCCCGCTTCCCTGTCGATCCTCGACGCCGCCTTCGTCACCTTCCTGTTCGTGGTGGCTGCCGCGTCCTTCCTGCAGATTCCGCTCGAATCCATCGTGCCGCTGGCCCGGGTGCCGGCGGAAGAGCCGCCGACCCGAATCGTGGTCTGGGTCCATGAGGCCGGCGGTTTCGATGTGAACGGTCGGGCCGTGCGGTTCGAGGACCTGACCCCCCGGCTCCAGACCCTGGTGGCCTTGCGCCCCGGCATGTCCGTCCAGGTCGTCGCCCCTGCTCCAACCGATGCCCGCCAGATCGCCCGCGCCCTCGAAGCGGCGCGCGCGGCGGGAGCTGTGGGCGTCACGGTCTCGCACCTGACCGGCTGACCTCGACCCCCGTGCGAGAATCGCGACGCACTCTGATCGGGGCATCGCCATGTCCACGCTCCAGCGCTTCAAGGCCTTCCGCATCCACAAGGACGCCGCGGGCGGCGTCGTCGCGCTGTTCGAACAGTTAAGGCTGGACGACCTGACCGCGGGCGAGGTCGTGGTGCGGGTGCGTCGGTCCAGCATCAACTACAAGGACGCGCTGGCCGCGACCGGCAAGGGCAAGATCCTGCGCCGTTTCCCGCTGGTGGGGGGCATCGACCTCGCCGGTGATGTCGTGTCGTCCAGCGACAAGCGCTTCCGCAAGGGCCAGAAGGTGTTGGCGACCGGCAGCGGCCTCGGTGAGGACTACGACGGCGGCTACGCCGAGTACGCGCGGGTCCGTGCCGAATCGGTGATCCCGATGCCGCGCGGCCTCGATGCGACCAAGGCGATGGGGATCGGCACTGCCGGCTTCACCGCCGCGCTCGCGATTCACCGCATGGAGCACAACGGCCTCAACCCCAAGGGCGGTCCGGTCGTGGTCACCGGCGCGACCGGCGGCGTGGGCTCGCTCGCGGTCGACATGCTCAGCGGTCGGGGCTATGAGGTGGTCGCGGTCACTGGCAAAGCGGACGCCGCGCCCTACCTGCGCAAGCTCGGCGCGCACACCGTGCTGCTGCGCCAGCAGATCGACTTGGGGCACCGCCCGCTCGAACGCGCGCAGTGGCAGGGCGCGATCGACAGCGTCGGCGGCGATCTGCTCACCTGGCTCACCCGCAGCACCGACTGGTGGGGCTCGATCGCGAGCATCGGCCTGGCCGGCAGCCACAAGCTCGAGACCACGGTGATGCCGTTCATCCTGCGTGGCGTGAGCATCCTCGGCATCAACAGCATGGCGACGCCACGCGCGCTCAGGCTCAAGGTCTGGGGGCGCATCGCGACCGACCTCAAGCCCAAGCACCTCGCGCTCATCGCCAACCGCACGGTGCCGTTCGATGCGCTGCCGGCGGCCTTCGATGCCTACCTCGCCGGCCAGGTCACCGGTCGCGCGATCGTGAAGATCGGCTGAGACCACCCGTTCGTCTGGAGGATTCTGCATGTTCCAACCGACCCCGGCCGCGCTGCTGCGTTGGGCCACGCTCTACTTCATCACCGGCGTCTCGCTCGGCATCTACATGGCCATCACCAGCGACTTCGCGATTGCGCCGGTGCACGCCCACATCAACCTGATCGGCTGGGTCTCGCTCACGCTCGCCGCGCTCATCTATAAGGCCTACCCGGCCGCCGCGGTTTCGCCCCTGGCGAAGGTCCACTTCTGGCTCAACGTCGTCGCGCTGCCGATCCTTGCGGCGATGCTGTACCTGTTCCTGCGTGGCAACGCGGCGGTGGACCCAGTGCTCGGCGTGGCGTCGATCGCAATCCTGCTCGCGGTGCTGGCGCTGGTGGTCAACGTCTTCAAGAACGTCCACGACTGATGCGCGAGCTCGCCGAACGTCGGCCGCTGCTCGCGCTCGCGGTACTGCTCGGTGCGCTCACGCTCTGGCGCTTCGCGGCGCTGGCGCTGGCCGCGCCGCCGTTGTTCTTCGACGAAGCGCAGTACTGGTTCTGGGCGCAGGACCCGGCCTTCGGCTACTTCTCCAAGCCGCCGTTGATCGCCTGGGCGATTGCCGCGAGCACGGCGCTGTTCGGCGACGGCATGCTCGCGGTGCGGCTGCCGACGCTGCTGTGCTACCCGGCGTCGGCGCTGCTGATCTTCCTCGCGGCGCGCCGCCTCTATCGCGACGAAGACGGCGGTGAACGCATCGCGCTGGTCGCCGCCGCGGCCTACGCCACGCTGCCGACGGTGTCCTTCTATAGCTGGGCCGCGACCACCGATGCGCTGCTGATCCTGTGCTGGGCGCTCGGCACTTACGCTCTTATATGTGTGCGCAGCCCCCCAGGGGGGCGCCGAAGTGGCGATGGCGGCCGCTGGCGCGATTGGCTGTTGCTGGGCGCCGCGGTGGGCTTAGGCACGCTGGCCAAGTACGCGATGCTGGTGTTCGGCGCCTCTGCCGCGGTCTGGCTGCTGCTCGAGCAGCGCGCACTGCTCAGGAGCGCCAAGCCCTGGGCGGCGGTGGCGCTGGCCGCCGTGATCGTCGCGCCGAACATCATCTGGAACGCGGCTCACGATTTCCCCACTGTGCGTCACACCGCTGAGATCGCGCATCTCGACGACGCGCTGTTCCACTTCAAGCCCTTGCTCGAGTTCGCGAGCAGCCAGTTCGCGGTGTTCGGCCCGATCCTCATGGCGGCGTTGGTCGTGTTGCTCGTCGGCTTGCGCCGCGGCGCCGATCCGCGGCTCAAGCTGCTGTTGTGGCTCGGCCTGCCGATGCTGGCGCTGATCCTGACCCAGGCCTTCCTTGCGCGCGCGTTCGCGAACTGGGCGCAGGCCGCCTATGTGCCGCTCACGATCGCGGTCATCGCGTGGCTGATGCAGCGCGGCGCGCGGCGCTGGTTGGTGGCGTCGTTCGCGCTGCATCTGGTGTTCGCCGCCATCGTCTACCACCATGGGCAGGCGTTTGCGGCGGCAGGCTACGAGCCGCCGCGCAGTCTCGACATGACCGCGCGCATGCGGCCCTGGCCAGCCGTGGGCGCGGCGGTCGCCGAGCTGCTCGCGGCACGCCCGGGCACAGCGCTCGTCGCCGACGAGCGCGAGGTGCTGTCCGAGCTCGCCTACTACGCGCGCGACGCTCACCCCACGCTCGCCGCGTGGAACCCGGAGCGCGAGGTGAGCGACCACTACCGGCTGCTCTACGACCTTGCGGCCACCGACCGCACGCGCTTCCTGATCGTCACGCGCAAGCTTGTGATGGCCGACCTCGTGCCGGCGTTCGAGAACGTCACCGCGATCGAGCCGATCCGCGTCGCCGTGCGCAGCGACCGCACGGTTGAATTCAGGGTGTACGAGGCGGAGCGCTTCCTTGGTTACTGAGACGCCGCGCCGCGAGCTGCAGATCGTGCTCGGCGCGGCAGTGCTGCTCGCGTTGTTGTTCCGGTTCGTGCCCGCGCTCGACCTCAGCGTCGCGCGCGCGTTCTTCGGCCCCGACGGTTTCGCGCCGGCCAAGCTGGGCGTGAACGGGATCTTCTATCGGCTCGGCGATTCCGGCGGCAAGTTGTTGTACGTGAGCCTGAGCTTCGCTGCGATCGGCGCGCTGCTCGGCGCGCCCGGGCTGCGCGCCTGGCGCACGCGGCTCGCCTTCCTCTGGCTGGCGCTGGCACTCGGCCCGGGTCTGCTGGTGCACCTCGTGCTCAAGGATGAGGTCGAGCGGCCACGGCCGTACCAAGTGGTCGAGTTCGGCGGACCGCAGGCTTTCGTGCCGGCGTTCACCGTGCCGCCGCCGACGGCGCGTGGCGCTTCATTCGTGAGCGGCCACGCGTCGATCGCGTTCTACCTGATGACGCTCGCCTGGTTGTTCCCGCGCCGCCGTCGCGATTGGCTGTTGGCCAGCACGGCCTTCGGCCTGGCGATGGGCGCAACGCGCATGTCGGCGGGCACTCACTTCCTGTCCGATGTGGTGTTCGCGGGCGTCGCCGTCTATTTCATGACGGCACTGGCGGCATGGGTGATCGTGCGGCTGCTGCGGCCGGACGCGGGCCCCGACTCCGCCTGACTGCTGCCTCGGATACTCGCCTCAGATAGAATGCGCCCCCGCGCCGCGGTCCCCGTGGCGCCCCGCCGAAGGACGCGCATGGTTCCCACCTCCGCTGGTGCCCGCTTCCGTGCCGTGCTCGCTGCAGAGCGCCCCCTCCAGGTCGTCGGCACGATCAACGCCTACCAGGCGCTGCAGGCCAAGCGCGTGGGCTTCAAGGCGATCTACCTCTCGGGCGGCGGGGTCGCCGCCAACTCGCTCGGCGTGCCCGACCTCGGCATCACCACGCTCGAAGACGTGCTCACCGACATCCGCCGCATCACCGACGCCTGCGACCTGCCGCTGCTGGTGGATGTCGATACCGGCTGGGGCGGTGCGTTCAACATCGCGCGCACGGTGCGTGCACTGATCAAGGCCGGCGCCGGTGCGCTGCACCTCGAGGACCAGGTCGGCAGTAAGCGCTGTGGCCACCGTCCAGGCAAGGCGCTTGTCTCAAAGAGCGAGATGGTCGATCGCATCAAGGCTGCGGTCGATGCCAGGACGGACGCGGGCTTCGTGATCATGGCGCGCACCGATGCGATCGCGGTCGAGGGCCTCGATGCCGCGATCGAGCGGTCGCTGGCCTGCGTTGAGGCCGGCGCCGACATGATCTTCCCCGAGGCGATCCGCACGCTCGCCGACTACAAGACGTTCAAGAGCGCGGTGAAGGTGCCGATCCTCGCCAACATCACCGAGTTCGGGCAGACCCCGTTGTTCCACAAGGACGAGCTCGCCGCGCAGGGCGTGGACATCGTCCTCTACTGCTGCGGCGCCTATCGCGCGATGAACAAGGCCGCGCTGACCGTGTACGAGACCATCCGCAAGGACGGCACCCAGAAAGCCGCGGTGCCGATCATGCAGACGCGCGACGAGCTCTACGCCACGCTCGACTATCACAGCTACGAGCAGAAGCTCGACGAACTCTTCGGCAAGGACTCTGGGAAGGAGAAATGAAATGGCTGAGGCAGCAGTGAAGAAACCGGGTGGCTTGGCGGGCGTGACCGCCGGCGAGACCGCGATCGCGACCGTGGGCAAGGAAGGCGCCGGCCTGACCTACCGCGGCTACGACATCTACGACCTCGCCGAGCACGCGCTGTTCGAGGAGGTCGCGTTCCTGCTGCACTACGGCAAGCTGCCGACGACCAAGGAGCTGAAGGCGTACAAGAAGCGCCTGGCGTCGCTGCGTGAAGTGCCGAAAGGCTTGCGCCGGCTGCTCGAGACGATCCCGAAGAAGGCGCATCCGATGGACGTGCTGCGCACCGGCGTGTCCTTCCTCGGCAACATCGAGCCGGAGCGTGGCTTCGAGAACCAGCGCGATGTCGCCGACCGTCTGGTCGCATTGCTGCCGGGCATCCTGCTCTATTGGTTCCACTTCGCGCACCGTGGCAAGAAGATCGACACCGACTCGAACGAGACCTCGGTCGCGGCGCACTTCCTGCGCCTGATGCACGGCAACAAGCCCGACGCGCTGCAGGTGCGGGCGATGGATGTGTCGCTGATCCTCTACGCCGAGCACGAGTTCAATGCCTCGACCTTCGCCGCGCGGGTCTGCGCTGCGACGCTCAGCGACTTCCACTCGGCGATCGTCGCCGGAATCGGCACGCTGCGCGGCCCGCTGCACGGCGGCGCCAACGAGGCGGCCTACGAGCTGATCCGCAAGTTCAAGACGCCGGAGGCCGCGACCAAGGGCCTGCGCGAGATGCTGGCGCAGAAGCAGCTGGTGATGGGCTTCGGCCATCGCGTCTACCGCGATTCCGACCCGCGCAACGTGGTGATCAAGGAATGGGCGCGCAAGCTCGGCGTGGAGTCGGGCGACAAGAAGCAGCTGTTCCCGATCTCCGAGGCGATCGAGAAGGTGATGTGGGACGACAAGAAACTGTTCCCGAACCTCGACTTCTACAGCGCCTCGGCCTACCACTTCATGGGCATCCCGACCGCGTTGTTCACGCCGATCTTCGTCTGCTCGCGCACCACCGGCTGGGCGGCGCACATCATGGAGCAGCGTGCCAACAACCGCCTGATACGCCCCAGCGCCGACTACACCGGCCCCGAGCGCCAGACCTGGGTGCCGATCGAAGCGCGCGCCTGATGTCGCATCACGATTCCAAGAGCGCGAAGCGTCCTGCCCCCGACCAGGCGCTGGTCGACATCGCCGACTACGTCTGCGATCGTGCCATCGACAGCGCCGAGGCCTACGAGACCGCGCGCCACTGCCTGGTGGACACGCTGGCCTGCGGGATGATGGCGCTGGCCTATCCGGCCTGCACCAAGTTGCTCGGCCCCACGGTGCTGGGCGCGGAGATGAAGGGCGGCGCACGCGTGCCCGGCACCAGGCACGAGCTCGAGCCGATCCAGGCCGCGTTCAACATCGGCGCGATGGTGCGTTGGCTCGACTTCAACGATACCTGGCTCGCGGCGGAGTGGGGCCATCCCTCCGACAACCTCGGCGGCATCCTCGCCGTGGCCGACTACCTGTCGCGCAAGGCCGAGCGCGAGGGCAAGCCGGGGCTGGTGATGAAGGACGTGCTGACGGCGATGATCAAGGCCCATGAGATCCAGGGCGTGTACGCGCTGGAGAACGGCTTCAACCGCGTCGGCCTCGACCACGTGATCCTGGTGCGCCTGGCCTCGACCGCGGTGGTGACCCGGATGCTCGGCGGCAGCAAGCAGGAAGTCATCAACGCGGTCTCCAACTCGTGGCTCGACGGTGGCGCACTGCGCACCTACCGCCACGCGCCGAACGCCGGTTCGCGCAAGAGCTGGGCCGCGGGCGATGCGACCAGCCGCGCGGTGCGCCACGGCCTCAACGCGATCAAGGGCGAGATGGGCTATCCCTCGGCGCTGTCAGCGTCGAAGTGGGGCTTCTACGATGTCCTGAACAAGGGCCAGCCGTTCAAGTTCACCCAGGGCTTCGGCGCCTACGTGATGGAGAACGTGCTGTTCAAGATCTCGTTCCCGGCCGAGTTCCATGCCCAGACCGCGGTCGAGTGCGCGATGCAGCTGCACCGCCACGTGCACGGCAAGCTCGACCAGATCGAGCGCATCGAGATCGAGACCCAGGAACCGGGCGTGCGCATCATCGACAAGACGGGACCGCTGGCGAACCCGGCCGACCGCGACCACTGCCTGCAGTACATGATCGCGATCCCGCTGATCCACGGCCGCCTGGTGGCCGAGGACTACGAAGATGAAGTCGCCAAGGATCCGCGGGTGGATGCGCTGCGCGCCAAGATGAAGGTGCGTGAGAACGAGCAGTTCACCAAGGATTACTACGACGCCGACAAGCGCTACATCGGCAACGCCATCCAGGTGTTCTTCAAGGACGGCAGCAAGACCGAACGCGTGTCCATCGACTTCCCCGTCGGCCACCGCAAGCGCCGCAAGGAAGGCATCCCGCTGTTGCAGGCGAAGTTCGAGGGGGCGATTGCCGCCAAGTTCCCGCGCGAGCGCTGCAACGCGATTCTGGCGGCGACCGCCGACCAGAAGACGCTCGAGCAGATGCCGGTCGCCGACTTCATGGCGCTGTGGGTGGCGTGATGGTCGCGGGCGGCGGGCTCGCGTGAGCGATCGCCCCGCTCTCGAACGCTGGTTCTACCGCACGCTCGGCGACCGCGAGGGCACTGCCTTCGGCACGGGCTGGATCTCCGGCACCTCGAGCGTGTTCCTCGGCGGCCTGGCGGTGCTCGGCGTGCTCGCGTTCTGGTTCCCGGGCGTGTTCACCACCGCCGAGTTCCGCGCGCGCTACCCGATTCCGTTGCTGCGGACGCTGCTCGAGGCGGTGATCGCGCTCGCCTTCGTGCTCGGTGCGCTGGCCACGCTGCTGCGCCGGCGCAAGGTGCTCGGCCTCACCGGCATGGCGCTCAGCCTGGTCGCGCTGCTCGCCGGCGGCGGTGAGGTCCCAATCCAGAGCGACTTCGACCAGAGCTTCACCTTGGGGCTCGATTGGTTCGCGCTCAACTTGCTGCTGCTCACGCTGGTGTTCGTGCCGCTGGAACGCGCGTTCGCGCGACTGCCCGAACAGAGCGCGTTCCGCTTCGGCTGGACCACCGACGGCGCGCACTTCATGGTCTCGCACCTCGCGGTGCAGGCGCTGACCTTCATGACGCTGCTGCCGGCGACCGCGCTCGCCGGACTCTGGCAGCCCGCGGCGCTGCAGGACGCGATCCGCGACCAACCGCTCTGGCTCCAGTTCCTCGAGATCCTGTTCATCTCCGATCTCACGCAGTACTGGATCCACCGCGCCTTCCACAGCGTGCCCGCGCTGTGGCGCTTCCACGCGATCCACCATTCGAGCCGGGCGATGGATTGGCTCGCGGGCTCGCGCCTGCACGTGGTCGACGTGCTCAGCACCCGCGGCCTCATCCTGGTGCCGGTGTTCCTGCTCGGCTTCGCGCAGCCCGCGCTCTATGCCTACCTCGTGTTCGTGTCCTTCCACGCGGTGTTCATCCACGCCAACGTCAGGTTCCGCTTCGGCGCGCTGGACTTCGTGATCGCCACGCCGCGCGCACACCATTGGCACCACGCGGTGACGCCGATCGACCGGAACTTCGCCGTGCACCTGCCGCTACTCGATGCGCTGTTCGGCACCCAGCATCTGCCGCGAGACGGCGCGCGCGAACTGTGGCCTGAGGCCTATGGCATCGAGGGCCATCCGGTGCCCGAAGGCTGGGGTCGCCAGCTGTTGCACCCGTTCCGGCGGCGCGCGCGTTAGAAGGCGCGGCGGAACATCAGGCGCAGCTGGACCTCATCGAGGTCCATCGGCTGGCCGAGCTCGTCCCGGTCCGGTCGTAAGCTGCTGATCGCGAAAAATTCGAGCCCGAGCTCGGTGCGCTCGCCCAGCGGCCGCAGCCAGGCGAGCGTGAACGCGCTGCCGTCCTCGCGGTTGTCATCGTCGTTGTTCCCGTCGAGGTCCTTGACGCCGAAGCGCTCGTAGCGCGCGCTCAGGCGACCGAAGGCGAAGCGGCGGCTGACGAGCACGAACCAGGCGTCGTACTCGTTGTAGACGCCATAGGATGAGCTCGGGTCACCGGCCAGCGTGTCGCCGTAGAGCCACTGCGCGATCAGCACCGTCGCTTCGTCCAGTTGCCACTGCGCGCCGAGCGCGTCGAAGCGCGTGAGCCAGCCGATCTGGTTCTCGGCGAACAGCATCGGGTCGGCCTGGTTGTCGTAGTGCGCCAGCCTGGCGCGGAACGCATCGCGGAAGCGCCACTCCGCGGCGAGATAGAAGCCGGCCTGGTCGTCGATTTCGAGGAAGGGGTCGGTGATGAGTGTCTTTCCGGCGTACTGCCCGCCGGACAGGAACGCCGCGCGCACCGGCAGCGGCAGCGTGTGGTTGATCGGCGTGACGCGGTCGTTCGCGGCCCAGCCGCGCCAGGACAGGATCGTGCCGGCGGTGTCGTTGTACATGAACAGGCCGCCGCGCAGGCTGAAGTCGTGGGCCGAGCCGGCCTGCGCGCCGAGCCAGCGCAGTTCGTACTCGAGGCCGGTGGTACGCAGTTCTTCGCCGATCCAGGCGTTGAGCACCGACGGCGTGAGCGTGTACACCGTGCTCCAGCTAGTGCCGCCGTTCTCGAGCGAGACCGGCGGCAGGAACGCGCCGAGCTTGAGGCGATGGCGCAGGGCGCTCGTCGGCACTGGCGCGTAGCCGAGCCAGTACTCGGTGATGCCGAGCGTGCCATGCGCGCCGCCATAGGCTTCGGCGACCAGGTGCGTCGAGAACCCGGCGCCGAGCTGCAGCGTGTGCTCGGCTGCCACGCGCAGCGCGCCGTCCTCGCCGCGCAGCTTGCCGATGCCGTTGTCGGGCCAGCCGAGTTCAGCGTCGTAGGCCGTGGCCTGGACCTCGACGAGCCCGACCAGCCGCTGCTCGGCGGCGCTCGCCGCCGCCACGAGCAGGCCCGCACCGAACAAGAACGCGAGGTGCGCAAGGCGCGTCATGCAGCACCTTCCTCCAGCGTCCGCCAGCTGCGCGCGCGCAGCCAGAGCACGAGTTGCTCGGCGGACACCGGCTTGCTCAGCAGGTAGCCCTGCACGATGTCGCAGCCAAGCCGCCGCAGCACCCGCAACACCTGCGGCGTCTCGACGCCCTCGGCGACCACGCTCAGCCCCATGTTGTGGCCGAGGTCGATGGTCGAGCGCACGATGGTCTCGTCGTCCGGGTTGCGGTCCACCACCGACACGAACGACTGGTCGATCTTCAGCTCATCCACCGGCAGGCGCTTGAGCTGGGCCAGTGACGAGTAGCCGGTGCCGTAGTCGTCGATCGCGATGCGACAGCCGAGCGCGTCGAGCTGGGCCAGCGCCTTGCGCACTTGCGCCAGCTCCTCGACCATCGCGCTCTCTGTCAGCTCGAGCGTGAGCCGCGTCGCCGCCACACCGGTCTCGGCCAGCGCCTGCTCGATGGTGTCGAGCAGTTCGGCGTGGCGCAGATCGTAGGCCGAGACGTTCACCGCGCAGTCGAGCGCGATGCCCTCACGGTCCCAGGCCGCGAGCTGCTCGAGCGCGGTGCGCACCACCCAGCTGGTGAGCATGGTGATGTTGCCAGTGTGCTCGACCATCGGGATGAACTCCGATGGTGGAATCGCGCCGTAGGTCGGATGCTGCCAGCGCACCAGCGCCTCGACCGTGCGCACCTGGTCGCTGGCGAGGTCGAGCTTGGGTTGGTAGTGCAGCGTGAGGTCGCCGCGCGCCATCGCGGAGCGCAGCTCGCCGAGCAGGCTGACGCGCAGCAGGCTGTACTTGTTCTGCGTGCCCTCGTAGACCACGTGGCGCAGACGCCGTTCCTTGGCGGCGAAGCGCGCGGCATCGGCGTGGCGCAGCAGCGCGCCGGCATCGTTGCCGTGGTCGGGGGACACGGCGGTGCCGACCGTGACCGTCAGGTAGAGCTCGAGGCCCTCGGCGAGGTAGGGGCGCATCAGCGTGTTGCACAGCAGGTCCACAGTCGGGTGCAGTTCGCCGAGCGCCACGCCCTCGAGCAGCACGCCGAACTCGGCGCCACCGAGGCGCGCGACCACCGCGTCGGCGGGCACCGCCGTGCGCAGCCGTTCGCCGACCTCGCGCAGCAGGCGGTCGCCGGCGTGGTAGCCGAGCGTCTCGTTGATGTCCTTGAAGCGGTCGAGGTCGACGATTAGCAGCGCCAGGCGGCGTTCGTCGCGCGGCGCGGCGTGGATGCGCTCGTCGACCAAGGACTCGAGCCGGCCGCGGTTGACCAGGCCGGTGAGCGCATCGTGCCAGGCGCTGTGCTGGATCGAGCGCTCGCGCTCGACGATCGCGTGCTGCATCTGGTTGAACTCGTCGGCCAGCGCGCCGAGCCCGCCGGTGCCGCGCAGCGCGATCGGCTGGGCGTTGTTGCCGGGCCCTACCGCGCGCGCCTGTTCGACCAGCAGGCCGATCGGACGGGCGATGCCGCGTGCCACGGCCCAGGCGCCGAGCACCGCGAGCAGCAGCGCTCCGGCGACCACCTCGCTGATGCGCAACCACCACGGCTGGTAGGCGGCGAGCGCGGCGTCGCGCGAGCGGTGCAGCACTGCGAACGCGCCACCATCTGCCTGCAGGCGGAGCCCGAGGCCGATGAAGTCCTCGCCCGCGAGCGGCGCGTCGTGCACCTGCTCGAGCGTGGCGCCGCTGCCGGCGGCTTCGAGCTCGGCGCGCCGCGCAGCGTCCAGCGTCGAGGCGATCACGCGCAGACCGCCGGCGCCGTCCGGGCCGAGGAAGCTGACCTGCAGACCAGTGATGCGCTCGAACTGGCGCGCCAGCTCGTCGTCGACGACGAAGCCGAGGTAGATCCAACCGATCGTGTTCGGCGCCTGCAGTGGCGCAGCCGCGAGCTGATAGACGCCGTCGCCGGCGTCGACGAACACGCTCGACGCGGGAAGGTCCTCGTGCATCGCGGCGGCGAGGGCGAAGCGCTGGCCGGCGCGCTCGGGCTGGGCGGTGTCGGCGAGTATCAGGCCGTCGGCATCGGTGACTATCGCGAGGTCAGCGCCGACCCGGCCGCGGTGGTTGTTGACCGCGACCAGCAGGCTCTTGGGGTCGTCGTGTAGCGTCGACAGCAGGCCGAAGTCCTTGCCGAGCAGGCGCGAGTACACCGCGAGGTGGCGCAGGCGGGCGTCGAACTGCGCGCGGAATACCTCGCGGCCGACGTCGAGCTGGGTCGCGATGTTGCGCTCGACCTCGGCGC
>JANNEA010000101.1:0-10409 GCA_031388175.1 Gammaproteobacteria bacterium | reverse complement strand
CCGCCGATCGCGCCGCGCTCAAGCGCAAGGTCGATGAGCGCCATTACGCGCTGCGCAACACCCGCGCCGGCTTCGAGGAGCGCATCAAGGTGACGAACGCGCGGCTCCATGCGCTCGCCGCCGAACTCGGGGTGCCGCTGCTGGTGAAGGAGGACTACATGTGCGACCCGGTGGCGAAGACCTGCCTGGGCGTGACCGAGGACTTCCACAAGGCGTACTACGATTACGGCCATTACACTCTCGATGCGGCGCGCGTCTTCGGAACTCGGGTCGCCGAGCTGGGCTGGTGGCCTTGAAGTTGGTGGTGCCTCAACCCCGCGACCTCGGCGGCAATAGGGGTTTTTAGCCGATGTGGCGAACCGTTGACAGATATATATAACTGTCTACACTTCGCCACATGTCCGAGACCAGCGCCCACTACCGACTCACCCGGCTGGCCCGACGCAAGGGCGGGGTCAGCGCGCGTGATGCCGCCGGTGCCGGCATCCACACCCAGAACCTGAGCCGTCTGGTGGAGCAGGGCGTGCTCGAGCGCATCGCCCGCGGCCAGTACCGGCTGGCAGAGGCCCCAATCACCGAACACCACGGCCTCGCGATCGCCGCCGCCGTGGTGCCCAAAGGAGTGGTGTGCCTGGTGTCCGCACTCAGCTTCCACGGTGTTGGCACGCAGCTGCCCTTCGAGGTCTGGCTGGCGCTCGACCGTCGCGCGCGTCGCCCCACGCTCAAGTACCCGCCGCTGCGCATCGTCCGCTACAGCGGCCAGGCGCTGCACTCGGGGGTCGAGACGCATGAGATCGAGGGGCGTCAGGTCCGCATCTACAGCGTGGCCAAGACCATCGCCGATTGTTTCAAGTACCGCCACAAGATCGGTCTGGATGTGGCGCTCGAGGCGCTGCGCGAGGGTTGGCGCGCGCGCCGCTTCACGATGGATGAGATGGGGCGCCAGGCCAAGGTCTGCCGTGTGGCGCGGGTCATGCAGCCCTACCTGGCGGCGCTGACATGAACGCCGGTCGTGCGGAGTCGATACGAGCGCGCCTGCTCAACCTGGCCAAGTCCAGCGGTCAGGACTTCAACCTGATGCTCAACCACTACGCGGTCGAGCGCTGGTTGTACCGGCTCTCGGTGTCGGACCAGCGCGAGCGCTTCTGTCTGAAGGGTGCGATGTTGTTCCATCTTTGGTTCGATGCGCCCCATCGTCCCACGCGCGATGCGGACTTCCTCGGGTTTGGCGCGATCGATGCCGACGCGCTGACCACCGCGATCAAGTCGATCAGCATGCTCGAGATCGATGACGGGATGGTCTTCGACCCGGGGTCGGTGACCGTCGAGGCGATCCGCGAGGAAGCGCGCTACGGCGGCCTGCGCGCCATGGTGAAAGGCCGGTTGGGCAACGCCAAGTGCCAGCTGCAGCTCGATGTGGGTTATGGCGACGCCGTGACGCCCGGCGCCCAGGACGTGGATTTCCCGACGCTGCTGGAGGATGTCCCGATCCCGCGTCTCAAGGTGTATCCACGGGAGACCGCGGTCGCCGAGAAGCTCGAAGCGATTGCGCTCCTTGGGATCAACAACAGCCGGATGAAGGATTTCTACGACCTGCGAGCGCTGGTGAAAGAAGGCGCGATCGATCGCGGTGTGCTGGCTCAAGCGATTGCGGCGACCTTCGCGCGTCGTGCAACGGAGATCCCGGAAGGGTTGCCGCTGGGGTTGACGGCGGCGTTCGCCGAGAACCCTGAGAAGCAACAACAGTGGCTGGCGTTCCTTCGGAAGAACGGATTGGGCAACGCGCCGCTCGCGGAGGTCGTCGACGAGCTCGGCGCGTACTTCGCCGCCCCGCTGAAGTCCGCATTTGAGCTGCGCGCCAGCGCAGAGCGGGAGATTCGATGACCCCCATCACGCCCCACCTCCGCGACCTCGGCGGCTTCTCCGTCCGCCGCGTCCTGCCCGCACTCGAATGCCGCTCCCTTGGCCCCTTCGTCTTCTTCGATGTCATGGGCCCCTTGATCCTCAAGACCGGCCTCGAGCTCGAGGTCCGGCCCCACCCGCACATCGGCTTAGCCACGCTCACCTGGCTGTTCGAGGGCGGGCTGATGCATCGCGACTCCTTGGGCTCGGTCCAGATCATCCACCCCGGTGAGGTGAACCTGATGACAGCGGGCCGCGGCATCGTGCATTCGGAGCGCGCCTCGCAGGCGAACCTGCAGCTGGGCGACCGGATGCACGGTGCGCAGTTCTGGCTGGGGCTGCCGAAGTCGCATGAGGACTGCGCCCCGGCCTTCGCGCACCACGATGCCGACGCCATCACGAACGGCGTGATCCTGGGCGAGTGGCAGGGTACGAAGTCGCCGGTGGCGTTCCCGAGTCAGGAGAGTCCGCACCCGGCGTTGTGCGTGGAGGTGAACCTCGACGCCAAGGAACGCCTGGCCTTCCCGCCGATCCACTCCGAGCGCGGCGTGTACATCGTGTCGGGCGGCCTCGAGATCGGAAGCGAGCGCCATGACGCGAACCGCTTGTTGGTGCTGGAGGCGGGCGCCACGGTGGACATGAAAGCCATCGGCCGCACGCAGCTGCTGCTGATCGGCGGCGAGCCGCTGGACGGCCCGCGTTACCTGGATTGGAACTTCGTGGCCTCGAGCAAGGAACGCCTGGAACAGGCCATTGCTGATTGGAAGAGGGCCGATTGGAACGCGGGGCGTTTCCCGCAGGTGCCGGGGGAGACCGAGTTCATCCCCTACCCCTAGGGCCATAAGACCTGCCTAAATAGCGTGTACCTGCATATATAGGCAGTATTCAGCACTCAATCTTGCCTAAAAGCCCTCATGGCGCTAGCCTTAGGCAAGTTTCGAGGCCCCCATGGACCGCATCACCGGCCAATACCTCCCGCGTGCGACCGGAAGCGAGAGCTACCGGGCGTTCGTGCCTATGCCGCTCCCCCCGGATCCACCCCTGGCGCTGGACCACGCGCTGCTCGCAGCGCTGGAGGCCGCCACCCGGTCGCTCGCCAAGCTGGATGCCATCGCCGACCGCGTGCCGGACACCGCGCTGTTCCTCTACCAATTCGTTCGCAAGGAAGCGGTGCTGTCCTCGCAGATCGAGGGCACCCAGTCCTCGCTCTCGGACTTGATGCTGTTCGAGGCCGACGAGACGCCGGGCGTGCCGCTCGACGATGTGCGCGAGGTCTCCAACTATGTCGCGGCGCTCGAGCATGGCCTGGCGCGCCTGCGCGGCGGGTTCCCGCTCTCGCTGCGCCTGTTGCGCGAGATGCATCTCGAGCTGCTGCAGGGCGCACGCGGCGAGGGCAAGGCACCCGGCGAGTTCCGACGCAGCCAGGTCTGGCTCGGCGGCACGCGACCTGGCAACGCGGTGTTCGTGCCGCCGCCGCCCGAGCAGCTCCCCGAGTGCCTGGACCGGTTCGAGCGCTGGCTGCACGACGACCGCGCGCCGTTTCCGGTGCTGGTGAAGGCCGCTTTGGCGCATGTCCAGTTCGAGTCGATCCACCCGTTCCTGGACGGCAATGGGCGGCTCGGCCGGCTGCTGATCACGCTGCTGCTGTGCAACGAGCGTGCGCTGCGCGAGCCGCTGCTCTATCTCAGTCTGCACTTCAAGGCCAACCGCGCCGAGTACTACGACCGGCTGGGCCGGGTCCGCAGCCACGGCGATTGGGAGGGGTGGCTGCGGTTCTTCCTGCGTGGCGTCGAGGATGTCGCAGGCGAGACCGTGACCGCGGTGGCGCGCATGGCGGCGTTGTTCGAGCAGGACCGCGAGCGCATCGCGGGGCTCAAGCGCAGCGCGCGTTCCGCGCTGGCGTTGCACGAGCTGTGCAAGCGCCATCCTGTGCTGGGGGTGCCGGATGCCGAGAAGGTCCTCGACATGTCCAACCCAACGCTCAACAAGGCGTTCGAGCACCTGGTCCGGCTCGGCATCCTGCGCGAGATCACGGGCAACACGCGCAACCGCAAGTTCATCTACGACCGCTACGTGCAGGCGCTGACCGAGGGCACCACCCCGATCGCGGCACTGCGCGCGAGCGAGGTGCGGGAGATCTCCTGACAGAGCAGAGCGTTCGATGCGCGCCGTGTAGCGCTAGGCTCATGCGCTTTGGCGCAGTGCCAACTTCCCATCCCCCACCATTGCGACGGGGGCCTGCGCGGCGCAGAAGCGCGCGGCTACACTCGACACGCCGAAGGAATCCGCCACGAGGACTGCTGCATGAGCAACGCCAAGACCTATCCCTACGAGACCCGCCTCGACATCAAGTTCCCGCCGCTCGAGGTCGTGGACCTGCCCGCGGTGATCGGCGCGGTGAAGCACCCCTGGTTCAACCAGACGCTGTGCAAGGTGAACGACTCGGTGGTCCGCCTGGGCGTGATGCAGGGCGAGTACCACTGGCACAAGCACGACGACCTCGACGAGTTCTTCTACTGCGTCGAGGGCGAGTTCCACATCGACCTCGAAGGCCGCAGCGTGGCGCTCAAGCCCATGCAGGGCTTCACGGTGCCCAAAGCCGTGATGCACCGCACGCGCGCACCCACCCGAACGATTATCCTCATGGTCGAAGGCGCGGGGATCGTTCCGACGGGTGATTAGGAGGATCGAGATGCGGCGTGGCGGGTGCAATGCGCTGATCATCGCGGCAGGCCTGCTCGGGGCCGCGTTGCTCGGCGCCTGCGCCAAAGACATCCCCTACGAGCGCGGCCTCTCGCCGGAACTGCGCAAGAAACTCGGGCCCGTGCACCTGATCACGGTGGTGGTGCAGGACGAGCTCGGCGTGCAGTACCACACGCGCAGCACCACTGCGAAGCTGCTCAACACCGCGCAGATCCGTGGCGTGGCCTTCACCACCAAGGGCGTGCTCTACATCGGGCCGGCGCCGGATTCGATGACGCCGTGGTTCGACACCAGCGACTATGTTCCTTCGGGCATCCAGGACATGCCGGGCGTGGTGTCGGCACTGGATCCCAGCAACGCGATCCAGTTCGCGACCAAGATCGCGCTGGCGCCGGTGCTGCGCGCCACCGAGTCGAGCGAGCATCAGAGCTCCGGCAAGGCCGCGTACGCGCGCGTGGCGCCGGCGCGGCTCGCCATGACGAGGGTCAAGGTCCGCGCCATGTTCCGCGAGGACCAGACGCGCGAGCTCAAGAACGCCCTGGGCGTTAAGTTCTCGGCGCGCGAGATCTCCAACGAGTGGCCGCTCACGATCCTGCAGAAGGGCGTTGCGCCCGGCGGCAAGCCGATGCTGCTGCTGTTCACGCAGTACACGCTCACCAGTGACCTGCGCCAGTTGCAGGTGCAGACCGAGGCCACCGTGATGCGCGCCGGTGACAAACTCGAGTCGCCCATCTACCGCAACCGCTTCGTCTACGAGTCGCCCAAGTTCCCGCTGCCCGGCAAACCCCTGGAGGAGGGCGCCGAGCCCACGCCATGGGAGAAGGAGCAGTTGACGAAGATGATGCTGTCGCGCTGGACCAAGGACGGCGGCAAGCTGCTCGAATCAGAATTGCACCGCGCCTCGTCGATCATGGCGGTGGACATGGCGATGGACCTGGCCGGGCGATTCTAGACAGACGAGTCAGCCTGACACCGCCAGCATCGCCGCCCTGATCTCGCGCTCCGCGACTTGATACAAGTCGTTATGGTGCGCGCCGGCGATGGGCTCGAACCGCACCCACAGCGCGCTCCGTGCCAGACGATCGCCCAACTCGAAGGCGATGATCTCGTCGTCCAGGCCATGCAGGATCACGGCCGGGAAGCCGCGACTGGAGAGCTCGCTGAGCCGGGCGATGTTGTCGTAGGTCTCGTGCACCAGCGGCCCCACCGGCGGCCCGAACAGTTTCACCGCCACATCGCGCAAGCGCGTGAACGGTGCAGTGAGCACGATCCCTTGCACCTCGCCTTGTGACGCGCGCCGGCAGGCGAACTCGAGCGCGGTCGCCGCGCCCAGCGAGTGCCCGAGCAGGAAGGTCTGCTTGGCGAGCGCTTCCGGCGACACTCTTAGATGCACGGCGAGGGCCGCGAACGCCGCATCGCTCGCCGCCGCGATCGCCTTGCGCGACGGCTTGCCGCGCGAGTAGCCGTAGCCCGGATATTCGATCAGCAGGAACGCGGCGTCAGGATCCGGATGCGTGAGCGCCCAGTCGCGCCAATCGAGCGCCGCCATGGCGTTGCCGCCGAACACGACCCACACGCGTTGGCGCACGCCGCTGGGCGCCGGCAGGTAGAACGAGAACTGCTCGCCCGCGGCGGTGGTGGATCGCAGCGCCTGCAGCGGCGGCGGCAAGCGCTCGAGCGCGAACAGGTAATGGCGCGGGAAGTAGATGAACCGGCGCTGGAATGCCCACAGCGCGGCGTAGAACAGCGCCACGGCAAAGATCACGGTGAGCAGGAACTGCAGCATGTGCGCAGGATACCGTTGACCTGCGTCATGGCGGCAGACCTGACGGAAGTCTCTTATAGGGTCGTGAGTGGCACCCCATGACCGTGACCATGTTCAGCCCCGGGCGCATCGGGCGGCTGCACGCCAAGAACCGCCTGGTCCACCCGCCGATGGTCCGCAACTACGCGGACCTCAACGGCTGTGCCACGCCGCGCTATGTGGCGCACCTTGCGCGCATCGCGGCCGGTGGCGTGGGCACGATCATCGTCGAAGCCAGTTATGTGCTGCAGGGCGGCAAGGGCTTCCGCAACCAGCTCGGCATCCACGATGACCTCGTGCTCCCCGGCCTGCGCGAACTGGTGCATGCCGGGCACATGCACGGCGCCTTGATGGGCATCCAGTTGTTCCACGGCGGGCGCCAGGCCTCGGAGAAGTGCTCGGGCGGCGTGCCGGTGGCGCCCTCGGCGATCGCGGACCCGGTGGTCGGCGAGCTGCCGCACGAGTTGAGCGAGGACGGCATCAAGGAGATCGTCGAGGCCTTCGGTCGCGCCGCGCAGCGCGCCGAACGCGCCGGCTTCGACTTCGTGGAACTGCATGGCGCGCACGGTTACCTGATCGCGCAGTTCCTCTCGCCGTTCAGCAACCAGCGCGACGACGCCTACGGCGGCACCGCCGACAAGCGCCGGCGCTTTCTCAAGGAAGTGTTCGCGGCGGTGAAGGGCGCCTTGGCGCCCGATTGCCCGATCACGGTGCGGCTCTCGGGTGAAGAAACGCTCCCCGGCGGCCTCACGCTCGACGAGACCGAAGCGACCGCGCGCGAACTGGAGAAGTGGGGTGCGGCGGCGCTGCACCTCTCGGATGGCTGCTACGCCACCTACGCGCAGGGCCGCATGATCCCGCCGATGGCGATGCCGGATGGCCTGCTGCTGCAGAACGCGGCGTTCATCAAGCGCGCGGTCGGCATCCCGGTGATCGCGGTGGGCAAGCTGCGCACGCCCACACGCATCAACACCGCGCTCGAGTCCGGCATGTGCGACTTCGTGGCGATGGGCCGCAGCCTGCTCGCGGATCCCGATTGGCCGCTCAAGGTCCAGCAGGAACGGCTGCGCGAGATCCGCCCTTGCGTGGCCTGCAACCAAGGCTGCATCTCGCGGCTGTTCGCACAGCGCGAGATTCGTTGCACCGTGAACCCGGAGGTGGGGCGCGAGCAGGAGTTCGCGCAGCTCACGGGCGGCGGAGGACGCCGGCTGGTCGTCGTCGGTGGCGGACCCGCGGGCATGTCCGCCGCACGCTGGGGTGCGCTCGCTGGGTTCAATGTTGAGCTCTACGACGAGCATCACGAACTGGGCGGGCAGCTGCAGGCCGCGTCCGCCGCGCCGCATCGCGAGGATTGGGGCGATCTGCGCGCGCACCTGGTGGACGAGCTCGCGCGGCTGAAGGTCACGCTGCATCTCGGCGAGCGCTACGACCCCGCGCGTCGCGGCGTGAACGATGTCTACGCGTTCGTGGTGGCGACCGGGGCGCAGCCGATACAGCCGCCGGTCTCCAAACACGCACTGTTGCGCATGGTGACGGGCCGCGAGGTGCTGGAAGGGAAGGTCGCGCATCAGGGCCGCATCGTGGTCGCCGGCGGCAACTGCCACGGCGCCCAGACCGCCGAGTTCCTGGCCGACCGCGGCCACAAGGTCACGCTGATCGAGGCCGGGCCAGACCTTGCCCCGGATGCACCAATCGACGAGCGCGCGCTGCTGCTCCAGCGTCTGGCGCACCGCGGCGTGACGCTCATGCCCGACACGCGTTTGGCCTCGGTGCGCGGCGAGTTCGTGGAGGCGATCACCCCGCGCGGGTTCATCCAGTTGCCCGCCGACATGCTGGTTACCTGCCTCGGCGCGCGCTCGGTGAAGGGTCTGGTCGGCGTGCTGCGCGGGATCTGCTCGCGGGTGCGGGTGGTGGGCGATGCGAACGAACCGCGCAAGATCACCGAGGCCATCGCCGAAGGCGCGACCGCGATCCTCGACCTCCTGAAGACCTAGATCCGCGACAAGGAGGTCGCCGATGCACGCCAGGGACAGGCATCCATACGGTACTTGCGTACATACGCTATCTGCGTATGATTGGGCCGCGCCGTGAACGCGGTGTTCGTGGAACTGCCGGGCTTCGCGCGGCATCGGGACGAGTACCTGGACGATGACGGGTATTGCGCGCTTCAGGTCAAGCTCATGGCGAATCCCGAGGCTGGCGACGTGATCGTGGGCGCCGGAGGACTTCGAAAGCTGCGGTTCCCAGACGCTCGGCGAGGCAAGGGGACGCGGGGCGGCATGAGGGTCATCTACTACTGGTGGTTCGATTGTCCACAGTTCTGGATGTTCACGCTCTACGACAAAGACGAGCTCTCAGACGTCACCGCAGCTGAACGGAGCGCTTTCCGCGACATGATCAAGAACGAACTCGCAGCGAGGCAAAGTCCATGACGACGAAGACGAGGAAGAAGCGCACGAAGGGCCGGAATCTGTACGCTGAACTGGTGGAAGGTATGGAAGCGCTGCGTGACCATCGCCTCGGCAAGCGCACGCTCCGTACCGTCACGGTCGAGATCAAGCCGCCGCCGAACCTGAGCCCACGGGAACTGGTGCGCCTGCGTGAGCGATTGCGCCTTTCCCGAGCCTTGTTCGCGGCCTACCTGCGTACCAATCCGCGCACCCTCGAGAACTGGGAGCAGGGCCGGGCCAAACCCAACGCTCAGGCGGCTCTATTAATCGCGCTGGTAGCGCGGTACCCGGACACGGTGGGCCGCCTCGCCACCGTGTGATATTCGGCCCCGCCCTGCGAATAACAGGGGCATGAGTAGCATCGCAGCCACCATGACCGCCGCCCCCGACACCCGGTTCCTGGCCGCGCTCGAACCCCACCGGGGCATCCTCTATAAGGTCGCCCGCGGCTACGGGCGCTCGGCCGCCGACCGCGAGGACATCGTCCAGGAGACGGTGGTCCAGCTCTGGCGCGCCTTCCCCAAGTACGACCCGGCGTTCAAGTTCTCCACCTGGATGTATCGCATCGCCCTGAATGTGGCGATCTCCTGGCGCCGGCGCGAGCGCACCCAAACGCAGCATCTACGGCCGGACGGCGGGGAACTGCTTGAGGGCCTGGCCGCCGCGAGCGCCGCTGAAGCGGAACACGACGACCTGGCACTCCTCTACACCTGCATCGCGCGCTACGCCGACCTCGACCGCGCGCTCCTGATGCTCCACCTCGACGGCCAGAGCCACGCGGACATCGCGTCGGTGCTCGGCATCACCGCCACCAACGCCGCGACCAAGCTTGGTCGCCTCAAGGACCGGCTGCGCGACGACTTCCGCGCGGCGGGCCACCTGTGACCACCTCTTCAACCAAACACCCGGAGACCCCCATGACCACTCTCGATCTCGACTCCCTCCAGCAGCGCTGGCAGTCCCAGGACGCCAAGCTGGACCAGGTGCTCTCGCTCAACCAGCGGATGCTGAGCGCGATGGAACGCGACAAGACCCGCGGCGCGCTCGACGGTGTGTTCAAGCTGCTCTGGTGGCAGTTCGCCATCGACGGCCTCGCGGTGTTCCTTCTTGGTTATTTCGTGGGCAACCGCCTCCTCGCTGACGGGCAGATGACTGCCGCGGCGTGGGACGCGCAGTTCCGCTACCTGCTGCCGGCGGCCGTGCTCGCGGTGGGCGCGATCGCGGTGCTGGCGAGCGTGATCAAGCAACTCGCGATGCTCTACGCCATCGACCCGAGCAAGCCGGTGGCCGAGGTGCAGCAGACCATCGAGCAACTGCACGCGCACCGCGTCTGGGTCGCCAAGGCCGTGCTGCTCGTGGCGCCGGTGCTGTGGGTGCCGATCATGATCGTCGGGCTCCAGGGCCTCGCCGGCTTCGATGTCTACGCGCTCGTGCCCAACAGACCGCTGCAGGTCACGGTCCGTGACCGCGCGCGTGCGTTCTTCCGCCGACGGCACGGGCCAGTCGAACACTCGATGCTGCTCGAGGACCAGAAGGCCAAGGGGAAGGAC
>JANNEA010000081.1:0-34689 GCA_031388175.1 Gammaproteobacteria bacterium | reverse complement strand
GCGCTCGGCGCGGCGCTCGAGCTCGCGCAGGGCGCGACCGGCTGGCGCCGTGCGGAGGCCCTCGATCTCGTCGCCGACGCGCTCGGAGTCGCCAGCGGTTGGGTGCTGGTGCGGCTCATCGGCGTGGCACCGTTCCGCTGTGCAGAACGCTCCGCTCGCTGACCGCATGCGGCCGCGCACGCTCGACCAAGTCGTCGGGCAGGCCCACCTGTTGGACCCAGGCAAACCGCTGCGCAACGCGCTCGCCGGCGGTCGCCTGCATTCGATGGTGCTGTGGGGCCCGCCGGGCTCGGGCAAGACCACGCTGGCGCGGCTGGTCGCGAACGCGGGCGATGCGCAGTTCCTCGCGCTGTCAGCGGTGATGTCGGGCGTGAAGGACATCCGTGCCGCGGTCGAGAAGGCGCAGACCGAAAGGTCTGCGACTGGTCGCGCCACCGTGCTGTTCATCGACGAGGTCCATCGCTTCAACAAGGCGCAGCAGGACGCGTTCCTGCCCCACGTCGAAGACGGCACGCTGACCTTCGTCGGCGCAACCACCGAGAACCCTTCGTTCGAGCTCAACTCGGCACTGCTGTCGCGGGCGCGGGTCTGGGTGCTGAAGATTCTCGATGCGCCTGCGTTGCGCCAGGTCATTGATCGCGCCCTGGACGATCGCGAGCGAGGGTTGGGCGGACTACGCCTGTCGGTCGGCGCTGCCGAGCGCGACGCGTTGTCGATCGCAGCCGACGGCGATGCGCGCCGCGCCCTGAACCTGCTCGAGATCGGCAGCGACCTGGCGGGCGAGGGTGGCACGATCGATGCGCGAATCGTCACCGATGTGGTCGCCGGCGGCCACCGCCGCTTCGACAAGGGCGGCGACGCGTTCTACGACCAGATCTCGGCGCTGCACAAATCGGTGCGCGGCTCTGACCCCGACGCCGCGCTCTACTGGCTGGCGCGGATGCTCGATGGCGGCTGCGACCCGCTCTACCTGGCGCGGCGCGTGGTGCGGATGGCGTCGGAGGACATCGGCAACGCCGACCCGCGGGCGCTCGCGATTACGCTCGACGCTTGGGACGTGGTCGAGAGGCTCGGCAGCCCTGAGGGAGAGCTTGCGCTGGCCCAGGCGGTGCTCTACCTCGCGGTCGCGGCCAAGAGCAATGCGGTCTATGTGGCGCTGGCCGAGGCCCGCGCCGACGTCGAGCGCCACGGTTCGCTCGACGTGCCGCTCGCCTTGCGCAACGCGCCTAGCGCACTGATGAAGGGCTTGGGTCACGGTCGCGACTACCGCTACGCCCACGATGAGCCCGGCGCCTTCGCCGCCGGCGAGCGCTACTTCCCCGAGGCGATGCCGGAAGGACGCTACTATCGGCCGGTCGATCGCGGGCTCGAGGCCCAGATCGCGACCAGGCTCGCCGAGCTCCGGCGGCGCAACACAGGCAGCAAGTGATGCAATGGTTGGCGGTCGCGGTCGGCGGTGCGTTCGGCGCAGTGGCGCGGCATGGGCTGTCGCTCGCGACCACTAAGGCGTTCGGCGCAGCCTTCCCCTGGGGGACCTTCGTTGTGAACGTCATCGGCTGTGCGCTCATCGGCGCGGTGTTCGTGGCGATCGATGAGCACCCGTCCGCGCCGGCGCTGCGCGCGCTGCTCATGACCGGTGTGCTCGGCGGCTTCACCACCTTCTCCGCTTTCGCGCTCGACACATATGGCCTGACCGAGGCCGGGTACCCCGCGCGTGCAGCGCTCTACGTCGCCGCGACCGTGTTGGTTTGCCTCGGCGGTTGCTGGCTCGGCGCCGCGTTGGCCCGTCGCTTGATATAAGAGACACAGAGAGAGACCGATGATCGATCCCAAGCTCCTACGCACCGACCCAGATGCCGTCGCCAAGAACCTCGCACGCCGTGGCTTCGTGCTCGATGTCGCGGCGTATCGCGTGCTCGAGGACCAGCGCAAGGCGGCGCAGATCGAGGCTGAGCAGCTGCAGGCTGAGCGCAACGCGAAGTCGAAGGCGATCGGGCAAGCCAAGGCCAAGGGCGAGGATGCAGCACCGCTGTTGGCGGCGGTCGCGGACCTCGGCGCGAAGCTCGCGGCAGCAGAGGCGGCGCTGGCCACGCTGCAACGCGAGCTTGAGGATTGGCAGCTCGGCATCCCGAACCTGCTGCATGCGAGCGTGCCTGAGGGCCGCGATGAGAGCGCCAACCTCGAGCTCAAGCGCTGGGGCACGCCGACGGAGTTCGCGTTCGCGCCGCTCGACCACGTCGCGCTGGGTGAGCAGCGTGGTTGGTTGTCGTTCGAGCAGGCCGCGAAGATCACGGGTGCGCGCTTCGTGGTGCTGGAAGGCCCGCTGGTGCGGCTGCAGCGTGCGTTGATCCTGTTCATGCTCGACCTGCATGCGCGCGAGCACGGCTACACCGAGGTCCACGTCCCCTACATCGTCAACCGCGCTTCCTTGCGCGGCACCGGCCAGCTGCCGAAGTTCGAAGCCGACCTGTTCGCGCTCAAGCCTCATGGAAAGGGCGAGCAGGACTGGTTCTTGATACCGACCGCCGAGGTGCCGGTCACGAACCTGGCACGCGATGCGATCCAGGAGGCGGCGACGATGCCGCGACGCTGGGTCTGCCACACGCCGTGTTTCCGCTCCGAGGCTGGCTCGCATGGCAAGGACACGCGCGGCATGATCCGCGTCCACCAGTTCGAGAAAGTCGAGATCGTGCAGTTGGTCGAGCCGGACAAGTCCTACGCCGCGCTCGAGGAGCTCACTGCGCACGCGGAGACCGTGCTCGAGCGGCTTGAGTTGCCGTACCGGCGGGTTGCGCTCTGCGCCGGCGATGTTGGGTTCAGCGCGGCCAAGACCTACGACCTCGAGGTCTGGCTGCCGAGTCAGCAGCGGTACCGCGAGATCTCGTCCTGTTCCAACTTCGAGGCCTTCCAGGCACGCCGCATGCAAGCGCGCTGGCGCAATCCGGCCACCGGCAAGCCCGAACTTCTGCACACACTCAATGGGTCAGGCCTTGCGGTCGGTCGCACGCTGGTCGCGATCGTCGAGAATTTCCAGCAGGCTGACGGCACGATCCGTATCCCCACGGCGCTGCAGTCCTACATGAACGCGGAGCTGATCTGATGGCGACCAATCAAGCGTTCGGCGACCAGATGTTGCGCGGCATGCTTCTGGTCACGCTGTGCGCCGCCTGCCTCTGGGTGCTGGCGCCGTTCCTCGGTCTGGTGGCCTGGGCGGCGATCCTCGCGATCGTGTTGGCGCCGGTGTACCGCAGGCTCGACCGGCTGCTGGGACTGCGGCGCTGGCTGACGCTGGTGGTCGCGAGCCTGGTGCTGACCGCATTGGTCGTGGTGCCGGTGGTGCAGCTCGCGGCGGCCGCGGTCGATGCGCTCGATTGGGTGCGCGACCTGGACCAGTCGTCGTTGACGATGCCGGCGGCGCCGGATTGGCTGGCAGGGCTCCCGGTCGCGGGCCATTGGCTGGTCGAGAAGTGGGAGATGGTCCGCGGCGACCTCGAGTCGGCCGCCAGCGAACTGGTGCCCGTGCTGCGCGACATCGGTGTCTGGCTACTGCAGTCGGTGGCGCTGGCCGGCGTCGCGCTGCTCGCGGTCATCGCCGCGCTGGTGGCCGCGCTGGTGATGCTGTTCCGCGAGCAGCAGATCTCCCCGTTCATCGCCAGGCTCGCGACGCGCATCGCCGACGCCGAGGGCGCGGCGCTGATCGACCTCGTGGTGCGCACAGTGCGCAGCGTGTTCCTGGGCGTGGTCGGCACCGCGCTGCTGCAGGGCTTGCTGGTGGCAGCCGGTCTCGCTGTGGCCGGCGTCCCCGGCTCTGCGGTGCTCGGCTTTGTCGCCTTCGTTGCGGCGGTCGCGCAGCTGCCGACGCTCCTGGTCTGGGCGCCGGCGGCGGTCTGGCTCGGGCTCGGCGACAACACGGCTGCGGCGGTCGGCCTCGCGCTCTGGGGCCTGCTGGTCGTGAACTTGGTCGACAACTTCCTGCGTCCGTACATCATCAGCAGTGGCGCGAAGTTGCCGCTGTCGCTGATCTTCATCGGCGTGATCGGCGGCCTGCTGCAGTTCGGGTTCGTGGGCCTGTTCGTCGGCCCGGTGCTGCTCGGCGTTGGCCACCGGTTGTTCGTGCATTGGATCGAGCAGCACACGAACGGGTGATGGCGGAGAGGGTGGGATTCGAACCCACGAACCCATTTCTGGATTGCCGGTTTTCAAGACCGGTGCCTTAAACCGCTCGGCCACCTCTCCGGACGGGCCGCAGGATAACCGCTCTGCTAGTCTCCGGTAAGTGTTCCGGGTGCCCAGTCCCTTGCAATTCAATCGCTTGCCACCGTTCCTGGTCGTGCTCTCGTTCAGCTGCAGCTTGGCGCTCGCGCTCAGCGGCGTGCGTGCCGACGACGCCGGCAGCGAGCGCGAAGCGACGCAACTTCAGGCGGATGCCGAGGGTGCGCTCAAGTCAGGGCGCAGCGATGAGGCCGTCGCACTGCTCGAGCGTGCTGCACAGCTGTTCGAGGCGAACCAGGGCGCGACCGGTCCCGGCACGCTCGCCGCGCTGAACAAGCTCGCGCTGGCCCAAAGCGCCGCGGGTCATGCCACCGACAGCCTGGCCACCCATCAACGGATCCTGGTGCTCGCGACCGAGGCTTTCGGCGAGCTGCATCCGAGCACGCTGACTGCGATGGGCAACGTCGCCAGCGGTCGCCTCGCGTCTGGCGATGCGAGCGGTGCATTGCCGCTGGCGCTGCGCGCGATGGCCTTGCGCACTGAGATGCTCGGACCGGACCACCCCGAGACTCTCACCAGCATTGCGCAGTGCGCTGCGGTGCGCGGTGCGCTCGGCGATTTCGCCGGCGCGTTGGCGCTCGATCAGCAGGCCTTGGACGGGCGCAGCCGGGTCCTGGGCGAGAAGCACCCGGACACGCTGCGCAGCTTGAACTACCTGGCTGAGGACCTGGTCTCGCTCGGACGCTACGCCGAAGCACTGCCATTGCACGAGCGTGCCTACGCGTTGCGGCGCGAGGTGCTCGGTGAGCGCGATCCAAAGACGCTTGAGTCGCTCAACAACCTGACCGCGACCTACGAGTACCTCGGCCGCAGCGACGACGCGCTGGCGCTCCACCGCCAGCTGGTGGCGTCGTACACCGTGCTGCTCGGCGAGCGCCATCCCGACACGCTCACCAGCATGAGCAACTACGCCCAGGCATTGAGCAAGGCTGGGCGTGGCAGCGAGGCCATCGCCTTGCTCGAGCAGATCCTCAAGGTGCGCAGCGAGACGCTCGGACCCAACCACCCTTCGACGCTCGCCACTCGATCGGCGATTGCTTCGGCGCTGTTCGCGGTCGGGCGCTACGATGCGGCGCTGCCTTACGCGGAGCAGGCGAGCGCGGCCTACACCAAACTGCTCGGACCCGGTCATCCGGACACGGTGCGGGCCCAGGACAACCTGGCCACGCTCTATCTCTATCTCGGCAAGCCCACGCTGGCGCTGCCGCTGTGGGAGTCGGCGCTGACGCGCTACGGCCAGCTGCTCGGCGAGCTGCATCCGAACACGATCGGCGTGATGCCGAACCTCGCCGCGCTCTACTACTCCGGTGGCCGTCGCGCCGAAGGACTCGCGCTGTACGAGCGGATGCTGGCCGCGGTCGAGAAGCTGCGCGCCACCGGCGACTTGTCGCCCGAGAACCGCCAGGCGTTGTTCGCGCGCTGGGTCGCGGCCTACAAGAACTACGTGCAGGTGCTGATTGTCGAGGGCAAGGTCGAGCGCGCCTTCGAGGTCGCCGAGCTCAGCAAGGCACGCACGCTGCTCGAGTCGAGCGCGGTACGGCGCGCCAACCAGTCGGGCGTGCTCGACCCTGAGGAGTCCGCCGCGGTGCAGTCGCTCGAGCTCAGGATTGCAGCGCTCGGCGACAAGGTCGCGTCGGCCTTCGACCGGCCCGACGAACGCCTGCAGCTCGAGAGCGAGAAGAACGGCCTGATCCAGCAGCTCGGCGAGCTGCGGCGGCGCCTGACGCAGAAGTACCCGAAGTACGCCTCGCTCACCGACGTGAAGCTGCTCGGACCCGCCGCGGCGAAGGAGCTGGTCGCGGCCGACGCGGCCTTCATCTCCTACCTCACGCTCGGCGACAACATCGTCGGCTTCGTCGTGGATTCCAGCGGCAGGGCGACCGGTCGTGTGCTCGGTTCGATCCCCGATCTGGCGCGCGCGGTGGAGGCCTTCCGCCTGATGATCTCGAGCCCCGATGGCGCGACCGGGCTGGCTGCTGCGGGCAAGCGCGTCTGGCGGCTGCCGGCCGGCGGCTACGCGGTGGCGCCGACTGCACCAGTCAAGGGCGCGGTGTGGCTCAAGGACCCGGACGAACTGGCGAAGCTGCTCGGCGAGAAACTGATCGCGCCGTTGCGGCCGCAGCTCGCCGGCAAGCGGCATTGGATCGTCTCGCCCGAGGGCGCGCTGACGCTGCTGCCGTTCGAGGCCCTGATCGACGATGGCAGCCGCCTGGTGCTCGACCACGACCTCAGCTACGCGCAGTCGCTCTCGATGCTCGGCCTGCTGCGCACACGCGAGCACGATTACGCCCAGCTCGGCGGGCGCCGCGAGTTGTTCGCGGTAGGCGGGGCGCGCTACGGCGCAGACCCCGCCCGCGTGCCTGCTGCCGGCCAGGTACGCGGCGGCGCGCCCCCCCAAGGGGGCGCCGTAGCGGCGAGCGCGATCGAGCAGGCCTTCGAGCAGCTGCAGATCCATTGGGAAGAACTGCCCGGCTCGGAGCGCGAGGTCGCGGCGATCGCAGCGCTGTTCCCGCCGGAGCAGGTGGTGGTGCTGACCGGTGATGCCGCGAGCGAGAGCGAGTTGATCGAACGCAACGCCACCCGCGAGCTCGCGCAGTTTCGCTACCTGCTGTTCTCGACCCATGGCTACCTGAGCACGGTCGAGCCAGCGCTGTCGGCGGTGGTGCTGTCCCAGGTTGGACGCGCGCCCGACACCGACGGTTACATCACCGCCAGCGAATGGACGCGCTACGACCTGCAGTCCGATCTGATCGTGCTCTCAGCCTGCGAGACCGGCGTCGGTCGCATCGTGCAGGGCGAGGGCGTCACCGGTCTGCCGTTCGCGCTCTACGTGGCCGGCAATCGCAACACGCTGCTGTCGTTGTGGCCGGTGGTCGACGAGAGCACCGCGCTGTTCATGTCGGAGTTCTTCCGCCGGCTGCGCGCCGGCGAATCCCAGGTGCAGGCGCTGAACGCGGTCAAGCGCGGGTTCATCAACGACCCCGAGCGACGCTTCGACGCGGCGTTGTTCTGGGCACCGTTCATCCTGTACGGTGGCTGAGATGACAAGTTTGATGGCGGCACGTTCGGAAGCAGGTGCGGCAAGGCTGCGGCGCTGGGGCTGGTTGCTGGTCGCGCTGTTCGGCGCCGTGCTGGTGGACATGCACGTCCTGGCGCTGTCCGACATGCGGGTGCTCGATGCACAGTTCCAATGGCTGCGCGACCATCGCCCACGCGAGGTCGATCGTGACGTGGTGCTGGTCGGGATGGACGACGCCACCACCACCGCGTTCCCGGAACCGATGTCGCTCTGGCATCGCCACCTCGGCGATTTCCTCAAGGCGATGGCTGAGCTTGGCCCAAGCGTGGTCGGTTTCGATCTGATCCTGCCGGAACGATCCTACGATCCGGTGCTGCCGGGCGCGGACCGCAGCCTGCTCGAGGGGATGCTGGCGACGCGCGGCAAGGTCCCACTGGTGTTCGGGCTTACCGTCGACCCGGATGGCAACACGCGGCGGATCTACCCGCCGTTCCTGTCGGTCGCCGGCCGTGATGCCACCGGCTACGTGTTCATCAGCAACGACCCGGCGGTCTCAGCCGATCAGGTCGCGCGTTATTTCGATGAGCGGCTCGGTGCGGACGATTCATGGCGACCCACGCTCGCGGGCCAGATGGCGCGGCGCCTGAAGCGTGAGCCGACCGCCGGGTACATCGACTTCAGCCGTGGCGCGCCCATCGAGTACGTGCCGATCCACACGATCGTGCAGGCCTATCGCGATGGCGCGCTCGAGCCGCTGCGCGCCCGCTTCGCCGGTCATCCGGTGCTGGTCGGAGGCGTGTATCGGTTCGACGATCGGCATTTCATGCCGGTGAACCTCGCGGCTTGGGAGGAGAATTACGACAACAACAGCTACACGCCGGGCGTGTTCCTCCATGTCCAGGCACTGCGTTCGTTCATGACCGGCGGTACGGTCCAGCGTCTCAGCCACTGGCAGTCGCTGGGCCTGGTGTTGATGATCGCGCTGTTGTGGCAGGTGCGTCCGGGCGGCGGTCGCAGCTTCGTCGTCGCCGCAGCCCTGGGCGGGACCTTGGTCGCAGGTTCGACCGTGGCCTTGTTCAACGGCGTGTTGATCCCGGTCGCGAGCTTCGGCGCCTGTGTGGTGCTGGCGCTTGGCGGACGCATCGCATTCGAGGGTCTGTTGCAGGCGCGCGAACGCCTGGCGCTGAAGCAGGCGTTTGGTGGCTACGTCAGCCCGGCGATCATGGAGGAGATACTTGCTGGTCGGCTCGGCAGCGGCTTGGGCGGTGCACGCCACAACCTATGTGTGCTGTTCGCCGACATCCGCAACTTCACCACGCGCAGCGAGACCCTGCCGCCGGAAGGCGTCATCTCGCTGTTGAACCGCTACTTCGAGGAAGTGACGTCGGTGATCCATCAGCACGGTGGTACGATAGACAAGTTCCTCGGCGATGGCGTCATGGCCTTCTTCGGCGCGCCGCAGGACCTCGGCAACCCATCCGTGCCGGCCTTCGCCGCAGCACGCGAGCTGCTGCAGCGGGTCGCCACGCTCAACCAGGCGCTGGCCGCTGAGGGCCAGTCGCCGATCGAGATCGGCGTCGGCCTGCATGTCGGTGACGCGGTGGTCGGCCACATCGGCTCGACCGCGCGCCACGAGTACACGGCGATCGGCGACACGGTCAACGTTGCGTCCAGGCTCGAGGGCGTGACCAAGGAAGTCGGCTTCCCGCTGGTGTGTTCGCGGGCGGTGGCCGACGCGATCGGCGGCGACGGGACGCAGGGCCTGCGGGCGCTCGGCGCACGGCCGATCAAGGGGCATCAGCCCGTGGAAGTCTTCGGTTGGCGGCCCGACGCCGACACCAACAAATCTTGAATCGAACGGTAAGTTAGAGAGAGGTGCTCACCATGCGTATCCGGATCCTGTCGATGTTCGCCGCCGCTGCGGTCGCCCTGGGTGTCAGCGCCGGCCCCGCCGTGGAACCGGTGGCGATGATCACCGACCTGCAGGGCAAGGTGGAGTCGAGCAGCGGCGGGACTGCGCCGTCGATCCTCGCCAGCGTCAACCCTGGCGCGACGCTGCACGTCGCCGACGGCGGCAACCTGGTGGTCGTTTACTTCGGCTCGGGCAAGGAGTTCGCGCTCAAGGGCCCGGCCACGGTGCGCTTCGGGACGACCGGGCCGGAGATGCTGGCTGGCGCCCCGCCGCAGACCCGCGATCCGCTGATGGGCAAGGTCGCCGGTGCCGGCAAGATCAAACCGGTCGGCAAAATCCAGGCCGCGGTCGTGATGCGCGGCGCGAAGGAGAGCTCGCGCATCAAGTTCGAATCGCTCGCCGGCACGCGGGTTCTTGAGCAGCGCCCCGAGTTCCGCTGGCAGGGTCCGGGCGAGAACCTGAGCTACAACCTCGAGCTGTCCGATGACACAGGCGCGGTAATGCTCGAGCAGAAGGTGAGCGGCTCCAGCTTCCGTCTGCCGGCCACGGTCCAGCTGAAGGATGGCGCCACCTACACCTGGTTGCTCGACACCACGCTGGCTGATGGCAAGAAATATTCCAACGCCGGTGACTTCACGGTCGCCGCGGCCGATCTGCGCGCTGACGTCGAGGCGGTGCGCCCGGCCGCCAACTCGCCGCTGTCGGAGCGTGTCACCTATGCCGCCTGGCTCGACCAACTGCAGTTCCACGATGAAGCGCGCAAGTATTGGAAGGAGCTTGCCGCGGCCCGCAGCGGCGACGCCAACCTGAACCAACTCGCGGGCCAGTGATGCCAACGCCGGCGGGCGCCAACCCGGCGGCGCGGCCCGAGCTCCGCGCACTGCGGCGGCGGCCACTATTTGCATCGCTGGCGGTGCCGGCGCTGCTGTTCGCGGCGGCGGTCGGCGTGCTCGCGGTGCTATGGACGGTCCAGGACACCACCACGGTGATCGTGGTGCGGCACGCCGAGAAACAACTCGACGCTGGCAAGGATCCGCTGCTCACCGCGGCCGGCATCGCGCGTGCCCAGCACCTGGCGAAACAGTTCGGTTCAGCCGGCCTTGCCGCGGTGTATGCCACGCCCTATCACCGCACCCGCGATACCGCTGCGCCGATCGCGGCCGCGGCGGGCCTTCAAGTCATCACCACTGATCCGAAGGACGTGGCCGGATTGGTGGCCACGATCCTCGCCGACAATCATGGTCAGACTGTGTTCGTGGTCGGGCACAGCAACACGGTCGGCAAGATTGTGCAGGCGTTCGGTGGCACGGCGCCGGACGAGTTCCCCGAGACCGAGTACGACCACATCTACATCGTCACTGCGCCGCGTTTCGGCCGCACGCGGACCCTGCACCTGCAGCAGTAGTCGGCGCGGTCAGGGCGCGAAGCGCGTGAAGCCGCGACCCCAGGCCCCCTCGAAGAAGTTCTCTGCCAGCGGTCGACGCCCGCGCGCGGCGATCTCGCGCGTTTGGTTCTTGTCGGACAGCAGCTTCAGCTCACCGGGTTGCCCCAGGGCGATCATCGCCTGCGGCACGAACGCTTCTGGCACCGCGAATGCTGCTGACAGCGCTGCCGCATCGAAACCTGCCATCGGATGCGCGACCAGGCCGGAGGCGGTCGCCTGCAACAGAAGGTTCTCGGTCGCAAGCCCGACATCGTGCGGGCCCCAGCGCGAGGGTTTGTCGCGGCGCGACTGGGTCGCGCCGAAGCTGGCGATGAGCACCGGCGCATGTTCAACCCATTCGCGGTTGCCGATCTCGAGGCAATCGAGGGCGCGGCGCCAGGCGGCGGGGTCGCGCTGTCGGTCCCAGCACATGAAGCGCCAGGGTTCGTCTCCGCCGCAGGACGGCGCCCAGCGTGCCGCTTCGAGCACCGCGGCCAATTGTTCGCGGTCGACCACCTTGGTGGGGTCGATGGCACGCGCACTCCAGCGGCTGGCAAGCAGCGGGTGGATCGGCACGCTGGTCGTCGCGGTCTTGTGTTCCATCTGCGTCCTCGTCAGGTGGTCGGGGTCAGTCCCAGCGCGGGTCGCGAACCTCGACCACGCCGTCGCTGACGCGCAACGGGAATGTCGCGATCGGTGCGTAGGCCGGCGGCGCGAGCACGGCGCCAGTCCGCAGGCAGAACCTGGCGCCGTGGCGCGGGCAGACCACGGCATCGCCGTCGACGCTGCCATCACCGAGCGGGGCGCCGTCGTGGGTGCAGACATCCTCGACCGCGAACAGCTCGCCGGCGACGTTCACCACCAACACCAGCGCGCCGTCGACATCGACGGTGCGGCGCGTGCCGGGGGCAAGTTCAGCTACCGTGCAGACCCGCGTCCAGGAGCTCATCTGGGTTCGCTCATCAGAACATCCCGGTCTGCAGCCGCGCCGCATCCGACATCATCGATTGGCTCCACGGTGGGTCGAACACCAGCTCGACGTCCGCAGACGCGACGCCGGGAATCGCCTCGAGCTTCTCCTTGACATCGGCGGCGAGGATGCCGCCCATGCCGCAACCCGGCGCCGTGAGCGTCATGCGCACGTTGAACTGCTTGCCGCCATCGGCCCGGGTCACGAGCTGGCAGCCGTAGACCAGGCCGAGGTCGACGATGTTGATCGGGATCTCGGGGTCGAAGCAGGTCTTCATCTGCTCCCAGGCAAGCGCCTCGACGTCGGCGTCGGTCGCGCCATCCGGCAGCGCCGGCACGCGCGCCAGCTCGCGGCCCAGCGCGTCGGCGTCCTTGCCGGCGATGCGCGCGAGGTTGCCGCCGACGTAGACGGTGAACGAGCCGCCCAGCGCCTGGGCCACGTTGACCTCGGTGTCCTTCGGCAGCACCACGCTGTGGCCGTGCGGGATCATCACCGCATCGACGTCGCGCGCGAGCTTGATGGGTTCCCGGTCGTACATCTCAGCGTGGCTCCGCGTCGGTGGTGACGCCAATCTCATCAAGCATGAACGCGTACTCCATGGCGGTCTCGCGGTAGCGCTGGAAGCGGCCCGACTTGCCGCCGTGGCCGGCTTCCATGTTCACGTGGAACAGCAGCGGCTCATTGTTGGTCTTGAGGCGACGCAGCCGCGCGACCCACTTGGCCGGCTCGAAGTACTGCACTTGGCTGTCCCACAGGCCAGTGGTGACCAGCATGGCCGGGTAGGGCTGCGCCGTGACGTTGTCGTAGGGCGAGTAGCCGAGCATGTAATCGTAGGACGCCTTGTCCTGCGGGTTGCCCCATTCGTCGAACTCGTTGCTGGTGAGCGGGATGGTCTCGTCGAGCATCGTGGTCACCACGTCGACGAACGGCACGTGCGCGACGACCGCGCGATACAGATCAGGTCGAAGGTTCAGGATCGCGCCCATCAGCAGACCGCCGGCGCTGCCGCCCGAGGCGAAGACCTTGTCCTTGGCGCCGTACTTCTCGCGCACCAGGAACTCGGTGGCGTCGATGTAGTCGCTGAACGTGTTGCGCTTGTGCAGCAGCTTGCCGTCCTCGTACCAGTCGCGGCCGAGCTCCTGGCCGCCGCGCACATGCAGGATCGCGAACACCACGCCGCGGTCGAGCAGCGACAGCTTCGATGAGCGGAATACCGGGTCGGTGGACGAGCCGTAGGAGCCGTAGGCGTAGGTGTAGAGCGGGGCGCTGCCGTCGCGCTTGGTGCCCTTGCGGTAGACCAGCGAGATCGGGACCTTCTTGCCGTCGCGCGCCGGTGCCCAGACGAACTCGCTCTGGTAGTGCGTCGGGTCGAAGTCGCCGAGCACCGGATCACGCTTCAGCAGCGTTCGTGCGCCGCTCTGCACGTCGAGGTCGTAGACCGTGTTCGGCGTGGTCAGCGAGCCGTAGTTGTAGCGCAGCGTGATTCCGATCTGCTCCGGGTTGTCGCCGAGCTCCATGGTGTAGGTCGACTCGCCGGCCGCGACCAGCGTCTGCTTGCCGCTCTTCCAGTCGATGAGACGCAGCTTGAGCAGGCCGCCGCTGCGCTCGTTGACCGCGACGAGACCGTCGAAGGTCTTGAAGTCCTCGACGTAGGCATCGCTACGGTGCGCCAGCACATCCTTCCAGGCGGCGCGGTCGCCGGCCTTGGCGAGTGGTGCCTCGACCAGGCGGAAGTTGCGCGCCTGCCAGTTGCTGCGGATGACAAAGCGCTCGCCGATGTCCTCGACCTGGTACTCGTGATCGCGTTCGCGTGGCACGATGACCTTGAACATCAGCGCCGGATCAGCGGCGTCGGCATAGCGCCATTCGCTGCTGACCGTGCTCTCCGACACGATGTAGATGAAACGGTCGCTGCGGCCGGTGAACACGCCGAGGTAGAAGGCGTCGTCCTTCTCCTCGTAGACCACCGGGTCCCTGGCCGGATCGGTACCGAGCACGTGCTGGCGAACGCGCTTGCCGAGCAGCGTCTGCGGGTCCTTCTCGATCCACAGGAACGCCTTGCCGTCGGCGGTCCAGGCGATGTCGGCCTCGGCGTTCACGATTTCGTCCGCGAGCAGCCTGCCGCTGGCGAGGTCCCTGACCCTGATCACCCACTGGCGACGTCCGACGGTGTCGCTGGCATAGGCCATCAGCCGGCCATCGCGCGTGACCTCGTAGTTGCCGATCTGGAAGAAGTTGTGGCCCTTGGCCAGCGCGTTGCCGTCGAGCAGCACCTCCTCGGCGGCGTCGGGCGTGCCCTTGCGTCGCGCGTAGACCGGGTACTCCTGCCCTTCGACGAACCGCGTGTAGTACCAGTATCCGTTCTTGCGTGCCGGCACCGAGCTGTCGTCCTGCTTGATGCGGCCGATGATCTCGCCGTAGATCCGGTCCTCGAGCGGCTTGGCATGCGCCGACATCGCCTCCTTGTAGGCGTGCTCGGCGGCGAGGTACTCGAGGATCTTCCGGTCCTTGCGCGAGTCATCGCGCAGCCAGTAGTACTCATCGAGCCGCGGCCCGTTCGCCGACGGCACCTGGTAGGCGCGCTGCTCGGCGACCGGTGGCACCGGCGTCGTGGCGGCGGTCATTCCGGGCACCTTGCTGCAGGCGGCGAGCAGCAGGACGATGGGCAGGAGCAGGCGGGCAGCGCTTCGCATCGGTCTTCCTTCATGCCTCTGGGCTCATTCGGTGGAAACAGATTGGACCGCGCCATCGAGCGCAGCGGCGAGCGTGTGCCAGGCGAGCGTCGCGCACTTCACCCGCGCCGGGAACTCGCGCACACCCACCAGCGCGGCGAGCTTGCCGAGCGCGGCAGGGTCGCCGACCGCGGCGCCGGTGAGCACGGACTGGAGCTTGGCGACCAACAGATTCGCTTCGGCGACGGTCAAGCCAACCACGCGTTCGGTCATGAGCGAGGCGCTGGCCACGCTGATCGCGCAACCGCTGCCGGTGAACGTGACCTCGCGCAGTCGGTCGCCGTCGAGCGTGAGCTGCACGGTGAGCTTGTCGCCGCAGAGCGCGTTGAAGCCATCGGCCTCACGGTCGGACGGCGTCAAGCGACGGAAGTTCCGCGGCGCCCGGTTGTGGTCCACGATCACGTCGCGGTAGAGGTCGCGCAGGTCCATCGTCCCTTCCGCAGCGATCAGCCGAGCAGCTCGCGCACACGCGCCAGCCCGAGCACCAGTCGGTCGAGTTCATCGTTGGTGTTGTAGACGCCAAGCGAGGCGCGGACCGTGGCGGGTACGCCGAAGCGTTCCATCACCGGCATCGCGCAGTGATGGCCGGTGCGTACCGCAATCCCTTCGCCATCAAGGATGGTGCCGATGTCGTGCGGGTGCACACCGTCGAGCACGAACGACAGCACGCCAGCGCGTTCGCGTGCGGTGCCGATCAGCCGTAGGCCCGGCACGTCGCGCAGCCGGCGCTCGCCGTGGGCGAGCAGCCTTGCCTCGTGCGCGGCGACGCGCTCGCGGCCGACCGCGCTCAGCCATTTGATGGCGGCGCCGAAGCCGACCGCGCCGGCGACGTTCGGGGTGCCTGCTTCGAACCGATAGGGCAGATCGTTGTACACGGTGCGCTCGAAGCTCACCGCCTTGATCATGTCGCCGCCGCCCTGCCACGGCGGCATCGCCTCGAGCAGGCTCTCGCGCGCCCACAGCGCGCCGATGCCGGTCGGGCCGTACATCTTGTGCGCCGACAGCGCGTAGAAGTCGCAGCCGAGCTCCTGCACATCGATCGGCATGTGTGGTGCGGCCTGGGCGCCATCGATCAGCACCTTGGCGCCGACCGCGTGCGCCAGCCCGACGATGTGCTTGACCGGGTTGACCGTGCCGAGCGCGTTCGAGACGTGGACCAGCGCCACCAGCTTGGTGCGCGGGCTCAGCAGCCGCTCGAACGCGGTGAGCTCGAGCTCGCCGCGCTCGTCTATGGGTGCGACCTTGAGCACCGCGCCGGTCTGGGCGCAGACAATCTGCCACGGAACGAAGTTGGAGTGGTGCTCAATGTGCGTGATCAGCACCTCGTCGCCAGCCTTGAGGTTGGCGCGCCCCCAGCTCTGCGCCACCAGGTTGATCGACTCGGTGGTGCCGCGGGTGAACACGAGCTCACGGACGCTGGCGGCGTTGATGAACACGCGCAGCGCCTCGCGTGCCGCCTCGTGGTCCTCGGTCGCGCGCTCCGACAGCCAATGCACGCCACGGTGAACGTTGGCGTTGTGCTGCTCGTAGTAGCGCGTCATCGCCTCGAGCACTGCGCGCGGCTTCTGCGTGGTGGCAGCGTTGTCGAGGTAGGCGAGCGGATGGCCGCGCACAGGGCGCGCGAGGATCCGGAACTCGGCGCGCAGTCGCATCACATCAAGCAGCAGCGCGGTCATACGCTGGCCAAGCTGCTGCCGAGGCGCGCTTCGAGCGCGGCGCGGAAGACATCGCGCGGCAGCGTGGCAAGCGCGGCGTCGGCAAAGGCGAACACCAGCAGGGCGCGGGCCTCCTGCGGGTCGAGGCTGCGCGAACGAAGGTAGAACATGGCCTGCTCATCGAGCTGGCCGACCGTGGCGCCATGGCGGCAGATCACGTCGTCGCAGTGGATCTCGAGCTCGGGGCGGGCATCGCATTCGGCATGGGCAGAAAGCGGTAGGCTGCCGAGCGATTGCTGCGCATCAGCGCCGGCGGCGTTGGCGGCGATCAGCGCCCGGCAGGTGACCGCAGCAGCAGCGCGGCCGGCCGCGATGCCGCGGTAGGTCTGGCGGCTCACGGTTGCTGGTGCCAGGTGCTCGACCGCGAGCATCTGGTCGGCGCGCGTGCGGCCGTCCACGACCGACAGTGCGTACAGGTCGGTGCGCGCGCCGCGCCCCTCGAGCCGCACGCGTGCAGCGAAGCGGTCAAGTTCGGCGCTGCCCAGGTGCGAATGCAGTTCGAGGCGCGCATCGTCGGCGAGCGACGCATCGAACCAAGCCAGGTTGCGCGCGCCGGGGGCGGACTCGGACAGCCGGAGCCAGATGAGCTCGGCACCCGCGTCCAGCGCCACCTGCGCGACGCTGTTGACCAGTCCGCCATCGCTCGCCACGCGCTCGACCACACGCAACTTGGCGCCGGCGCCGAGCTGCAGCGTGAGACGTGAATGCGCACCTGCGGAGTTGGCATTGCGCGTGCGGTGCACGATCTCCAGCGGTGTGTCGAAGCGCGCGCCGGGCTCGACCTCGAGCACCAGACCGCCGCAGGCGAACGCCGCGTTCAGCTCGACGAACGCATCGACACCGGGCGCACCGAGCGCGAGCTGTGCTGCGGCATCGGCGTCGGTCGGTGCCACGGCGCGCAGCGTGAGCCCGCGCGGCAGAGCCCCGGGCACCGGTTGCGGCACGCCATCGACCAGCTCGAGGCGCAGCAACGCGGTGGGCAGCGCAGGTGATTCCGGTGCGGCGGCGGTCACAGCGGCCGCATCGAGCCGGCGCAGGTCGGTGTAGCGCCAGCGCTCGTCGCGCCGGGTCGGCAGGCCGAATGTGGCCGCGCGGGCCAGCGCGGCGGCACGGGCCTCGGCCACGCCGGGCGCGCTGCGCTCGAGGCAGGCCGCGGCCCCAAACGCATCGAGCCATCGTTGCATGGAGGGCTGCATGGCGGGGCGGGGCGTGCTCACGCCGCGTGGCCCTCGCGCAGCCAGTCGTAGCCGCGCTGCTCGAGCTCGAGCGCGAGCTCCGGACCGCCGCTCTTCACGATGCGGCCGTCCGACAGCACGTGCACCCGGTCGGGCCTCACGTGATCGAGCAGGCGTTGGTAATGCGTGACCATCAGCATCGCGCGCGCCGGCGAACGAAGACGTTCGATGCCGCGGGCCACCACCCGCAATGCGTCGATGTCGAGCCCGGAGTCGGTCTCATCGAGCAGGCACAGCGCAGGTTCGAGCACCAGCATCTGCAGGATCTCGTTGCGCTTCTTCTCGCCGCCGGAGAAGCCCTCGTTCACGCCGCGCGAGAGGAACGAGTCGTCCATCTCCATCAGGCGCATCTTGTCGCGCACGAGGTTGAGGAAATCGATCGCGTCGAGCTCCTGCTCGCCCAGCTCGCGGAGCTTGGCATTGAGGCCAGCCTTGAGCAGGTAGACGTTGTTCACGCCTGGGATCTCGACCGGGTACTGGAAGGCGAGGAACACGCCAGCGCGGGCGCGCGCTTCGGGCGCGAGCGCGAGCAGGTCCCGGCCCTGGTAGAGCACGCGGCCAGCGAGGATGTCGTAGCCGGGGCGGCCGGCGAGGACGTGCGCCAGCGTGCTCTTACCGGAGCCGTTCGGCCCCATCACCGCGTGCACCTGGCCGGCGTCGACCTCGAGGTCGAGCCCCTTCAGCACCTCGCGGTCCTTGACCGCGACCCGCAAGCCTTCGATCTGCAGCATCATCCGACCGCTCCTTCCAGGCTGACGCCGATCAGCTTCTGCGCCTCGACCGCGAACTCCATCGGCAACTCCTTGAACACCGTCTTGCAGAAGCCGTTGACGATCATGCTCACCGCGTCCTCAGTGCCGATGCCGCGGCTCTGCAGGTAGAACAGCTGGTCGTCGGAGATGCGCGCAGTGGTGGCCTCGTGCTCGACCACCGCGTCGCGTTCCGCGACCTCGAGCGTCGGCAGCGTGTGCGCGCCACAGCGTGGCCCCATCAGCAGCGAATCGCACTGAGTGTGGTTGCGCGCGCCGGTCGCGCCGGGCAGCACCTTCACCAGCCCACGATAGGTGTTCTGGCCGCGGCCAGCCGAGATGCCCTTGGACACGATCGTCGAACGGGTGTCGCGCCCGATGTGGATCATCTTGGTGCCGGTGTCGGCCTGCTGCAGGTTGTTGGCCAGCGCGACCGAATAGAACTCGCCGACCGACCCGTCACCCTTGAGGATGCACGACGGGTACTTCCAGGTGATCGCCGAACCGGTCTCGACCTGGGTCCAGCTGATGCGCGAGCGTGGCCCGCGGCACTCGCCACGCTTGGTGACGAAGTTGTAGATGCCGCCCTTGCCCTCGGCGTCGCCCGGATACCAGTTCTGCACCGTCGAGTACTTGATGTTCGCGTCGGCCAAGGCCACCAGCTCGACCACCGCGGCGTGCAGCTGGTTCTCATCGCGCATCGGCGCAGTGCAGCCCTCGAGATAGGACACGGTCGCGCCTTCGTCGGCGACGATCAGCGTGCGCTCGAACTGGCCGGTGTTGGCGGCGTTGATGCGGAAGTAGGTGCTGAGCTCCATCGGGCAACGCACGCCCTTGGGGATGTAGACGAAGGAGCCGTCGGAGAACACCGCGGTGTTGAGCGTGGCGAAGAAGTTGTCGGTGTAGGGCACGACGGAGCCGAGGTAGCGCTCGATGAGCTCCGGGTGCTCGCGCACCGCCTCCGAGAACGAGCAGAAGATCACGCCGACCTCGGCCAGCCGGGCGCGGAAGGTGGTCGCGACCGAGACCGAGTCGAACACTGCGTCGACCGCGACCCCGGCGAGTCGGGCGCGCTCGTGCAGCGGCACGCCGAGCTTGTCGTAGGTCTCGAGCAGCTTGGGGTCGACGTCGGCCAGCGACTTCGGGCCGTCGCTCTTGGACTTCGGCGCGCTGTAGTAGGAGATCGCCTGGTAGTCGATCGGCGCGATCCGGAGCTTGGCCCAGGCAGGCGGCTGCAGCGTCAGCCAGTGGCGGAATGCCTTGAGCCTGGACTCGAGCAGGAAGGCCGGTTCACGCTTGCGCAGCGAGATCGCGCGCACCACCGACTCGTCGAGCCCTGGCGGCAGCGTGTCCGACTCGATGTCGGTCACGAAGCCGTGTGCATACTCCTTGCCGATGAGTGCCGCGACCTCGCGGTTGCCGGTGGACATCGGGGCCTCAGCGCCTGGCCGTGGGATGGAAACGGAGCGGAGCGGTTGTGCTGCCCGGACGCGCGAGCTGGGCCAGCGTGATCGCGCGCAGCGCATCGCGGACCGCGTGGTTGATCTGCTGCCAGTTGTGGTTGAGCGCACAGCTGCGTTCGAGTTCGCAGCTGTGGTGTTCGCCGCTGCATTCGGTCAACGCGACCGGACCTTCGAGCGCGTCGATCACCTCGACCGCGTTGATGCGCTCGGGCGGGCGCGCCAGCGAGTAGCCGCCACCGGCACCGCGCTGCGACACCACGATCCCGCCACGCACCAGCAGCTTGAGCAGCTTGCGCACCGTCGCCTCGCCCAGCTTGGTGGCGAGCGCCAAGTCGCTGGCGCGGTGGCGCTCGGCAGGCTTGCGGGCCATGTGGGCCAGCACCACGGTGCCGTAATCGGTCAGGCGTGAGAGCTTCAGCATAGGGGACCATTCTAGTCCCATTCACCCGGCGAGGTGAACCCGTCGGGTCGGTCGGATCCCGTTCCAGCCCATCCCCGCGAGCCTCACGCCCATCTCGCGACTGACGAACCACAGCACCAGCAGCATCTGCATCGCGACGGTGATCACCACGGTCGCGACCTGCACCAGCGAGGCGAACCTCACATCGCCCGCGCCGCGCAGCGCGGCGCCGGCGACCATCGCGAACTGTGCAGCACCAGCGCTGGGATGAACCAGTCGAGGTAATAGACCTTCGTGTACAGTGCGCGCCCCGATATGACCGCTGGCACCGACACCCAACTCATTCTTTGGCTCGCCAGCGCCGCCGCAATCCCGGTCGCCGCTGCGGTGGGCGGGGTCCTGTGGTGGCGGGCAACGGCGGCGACCCGCGAGGTCGAACGCACGCTGCGCGGCATCGCGCACGACGCGGTGCGCGGCGTGGTGGTCCCCGACGGCCTCGATGGCCCGTTCTACATCGAATGTGTGCTGGTCGGTGCGCGGGCGCTGGTGGTGCTCGACCTACGCGACGTGCGCGGCGCGGTGTTCGGTGCCGAGAAGATGGACGAGTGGACCGTGCTCGACGGCGTCAAGCGCTTCACCTTCCGCAACCCGCTGGTGTCGCTGCACGACCGGGTCAACGCGCTGCGCCATCACCTCGGCGACGAGGTCGAGGTGGAAGGGCGGATCGTGTTCTCGTCGCGCGCCAGCTTCCCCAAGGGCATCCCGCCGCGCGCAGTCGCGTTGCGCGGGCTCGCGGTGGATCTCGCTGAAGCACTCGGTGCGGCTGACGCGCCGTTGGTGCCAGCGGTCGAAGCAGTTTGGCCCAGGCTCACGGCGCTGGGCACCAGCACACGGGTGAAGCCGCGGCGCTAACCGCGGGCGCGATGGTCGGCGATCACCTGCGCGACGCAGGCAGTCAGCCGGCGTCCGGTGGGCACGTGCAGGAACTCGTTCGGTCCATGCGCGTTCGACTTCGGTCCCAGCAGCCCGGTGACCAGGAACTGCGACGCCGGGAAGCGCTCGCCGAGCATGCCCATGAACGGGATGCTGCCGCCGGTGCCCATGTACATCGCAGGCTTGCCGAAGTGCGCCTGTGAGGCGCGCTGCATCGAATCGTCGAGCCAATCCGCGACCTGCGGTGCGTTCCACCCCCCCATCGACGAGCCGACGGTGAACTCGACGCTGGCGCCGTGCGGCGGCCCCTGCTCGAAGGCCTGCTTGATCGCGGCTTCCGCGACCTTGGGATCGCAGGTCGGCGGCAAGCGGAACGAAAGCTTGAGCGTGGTGTAGGGCAGCAGCACGTTGCCGGCTTGGCCCAGCTCGGGCAGACCCTCGGCGCCGGTCACCGACAGCGTTGGTCGCCAGGTGCCGTTGAGCATCAGCTCGTAGGGATCGCGCACCATCGGCTGCATCCGCTCGACGAACGGCAGCTTGCACCACACGTCCTCGCCGAGGACGCGCGCGGTCTCGCGGGCCTGCAGCGCGCGGTCATCGGGGATCGCGGTGTTGAGCGCGGCGAGCAGCAGGCGCCCGGTGGCGGCGTCCTCGACTCGGTCGAGCAGCTGGCGTAGCACGTCGAACGACGAGGCGACGAGGCCGCTGGCCATGCCGGAGTGCACGCCCTCGGTCAGCACCCGCGCAGTGAGCGTGCCCACCAGGTTGCCGCGCAGCGAGGTCGTGGCCCAGAGTTGGTCGTAGTTGCCGCATTCGGCGTCAAGGCAGATCACCAGGTCGACCTGACCGATGCGCGGGGCCAGATGCTCGATGTAGTAGGGCAGGTCGTAGGAGCCGGACTCCTCGCAGCACTCGATCACCAGCACGCAACGCGCGTGCGGCACGCCTTGTTCCTGCAATGCGCCGATCGCGGCGAGCGACGAGAAGATCGCGTAGCCGTCGTCGGCGCCGCCGCGGCCATAGAGCTTGTCGCCGCGCAGCACCGGGGTCCACGGCGCGAGGCCGGGCTCCCAACCGGTGAACTCCGGCTGCTTGTCGAGATGGCCGTATAGAAGGATCGTGCCGTCGCCGCTGCCGGGCACCTCGATGAAGATCAGCGGCGTGCGGCCGGGCAGGCGCACCACCTCGAGCGCCATCCCCTTGGGTGCGTGCGCCTTGCACCACTTCTCGGCCAAGGCCACGGCCTGGTCCATGTAGCCGTGCTTGGCCCAGTCGGGGTCGAAGTTGGGCGATTTGTTCGGGATGCGGACGTACTCGGTCAGCGTGGGCAAGATGGAGTCCATCCAGAGCTGGTCAGCGAAGCGCTGCAGGCGATGCGGGTCCATCGAGGCTCCAAGCCGAAGGTCGGGCGGGGCGGGAACTATACCAAGCGGGCTTCGCGCCGACCGCTCTTGACTAGTATGAAACTAGTGCTATAGTGCTATGGCACTAGTCATATAGACGCTATGAAAACTCTCGGACACCCCTCGATGGCACTCGATCACATCCTGCTCGGCATCTTGCGCACTCCGGCCTCGGGCTATGCGGTGAAGGCGCACTTCGACCAGGTGTTCCGCCACTTCTGGGCTGCGGAGCTCTCGCAGATCTACCGCACGCTACGCCGGATGGACGACGCCGGTTTGCTCAGCAGCCGCAGCGAGTCGTCTGACAAGGGTCCCGCGAAACGGGTCTATCAGACCACGGCGCGTGGACGCCAGCGGTTGCGCCTTTGGCTCACCAGCCCGGAGCTGGGTGATGAACGGCTCACCTATCTTTCACAGGTCTACTTTCTCGATGAGAGCCGCGATGCCACGGCGACCCTGCGCTTCATGCGTGAGTTGCGCGACCACTTCGCGACCCGGCTCGCGGAGCTCGAGGCCATCGAGCAAGGTTGGCGGGCGGACCCGCGCTACCCCGACGCGCTTCCCGATGAGGACTTCCATCCCCAGCTCACGCTCGCGCTCGGCTTGAAGAAGCTCAGCGCACAACTGGCGTGGGCCGAGGAATCGATTGGGCGGATAGAAACCCGCGAGCACAGAAAGGAGGATGAACATGGAATCGATGCGTGAGGTGCTGCGCTGGGGGCACATGGTCGGGGGCGTCAGCGCGCTGCTGCTGTTCTGGATCCCGGCGTTGAGCGCCAAGGGTGGCAAGCTCCATCGCACTGCCGGCAAGGCCTACCTGTGGGCGATGTGGGCGGTGGTCTGCACCGGCACGGTGCTGGCCGGCATGTTCTTCATGCGTGGCCAGTGGTTCTTCGGTGCCTTCCTCAGCTACCTCGCGGTCATTACGGGCTCCGGGCTGTGGAGCGGCATCATGGTCTTCCGTCACAAGGCCTCGGCGGTTTCGTTCCGCACACCGGGCCACGCCGCGATCGGCGTGCTGAACGGCGTCGCCGCGGTCGCAATCCTCGCGCTCGGCGTATTCGGCCCGAATGAGCAGGGTTCGCGCGCGCTGTTCATCGGCTTCTCGGTGATCGGGTTCCTCGGCGCCCATGGCACCTGGACCTTCTTCCGCAACCCGCCCGATGACCGGCGCTACTGGTGGTATTTCCACCTCGGCAACATGATCGGCACCGGCATCGCGGCACACACCGCGTTCGCCGTGTTCGGCGTGCGCCGCCTGTTCCCCGAGCTTGAGCTCGGCAGTTGGGGCCTGGTGCCATGGCTCGCGCCGACCGTGGTCGGCTTGGCGGCGATGGCCTGGGCCAACGCGCACTATCGGCGCAGGTTCGGCGCACCGGCCTGAGGCGATGGCCGCGCGTTCAGCGACCGTTCAAACGCAGCGACGCAGACTCGCGTCCAACATTCACCGAACCCAAGCCCCGAGGCGAACATGCTGCGCACCATCCCGATTCTGATCGCGTTCCTCGTCAGCGCGGCGGTGCATGCCGCGCCAGCCGACGAACTGCGCAAGCAGGGCGAGGCGCTGTTCCGCGAGGGCAAGCTCGACGAGGCCGCCGAAGCCTTCGAGCAGGCGGTCGAGCTCGCGCCGAACGATGCCGCCGCCCATCACCTGCTCGGGGCCACCTACGGGCGCCAGGCCGGCGCCGGCAGCATGTTCGCCAAGATGCGGCTGGCCGGGAAGATCAAGGATCAGTTCGAGCGCGCGGTCGCGCTCGCGCCGGACGAGATCGAGTATCGCGAATCGCTGATCCAGTTCTACGCGCAGGTGCCCGCGGTCGCTGGGGGTGGCATCGACAAGGCCAAGGCGCAGGCGGTCGAGATCGGCAAGCGCGACCCGGTGCGTGGCAAGGTGGCTGAAGGTCTTGTGGCGCGGCTCGAAGGCAAGCCGGAGGTCGCGCTCGCCGCGTACCGCGCCGCTTATGCGACGCGCCCGGACAATGCGCGGCTCGGCTTGCAGCTCGGCATCTACCTGCAGGAGCTCAAACGTTGGGACGAGGCCTTCGGCCAGTTCCAGCTCATCATCGCGCGCGCGCCGGAGGCGATGCCGGCCTGGTACCAGCTCGGTCGCACTGCGGTGCTGGCGAACGCGCGCCATGCCGACGGCGAGGCCGCGCTCAAGCGCTACCTCGGTTCGAAACCGACCCTGCAGGACCCACCGTTGGCAGCGGCGCATTGGCGGCTCGGCATGCTCTACGAACAGATGAAGCGCACCAGCGATGCCCGCGCCCAGTACCAGGCGGCGCTCAAGCTCGACCCCGAGCACGCTGAGGCGAAGGCTGCGTTGCGCAAGCTCAAGGCCTGAGGCGTATCGCGTTAGCTAGAGCTCGATGCCGAACAGCGCGCAAGCATTGCGCGTGGTGTACGCGCCGACTTCAGCCGGATCATCGTCGCGTAGCGCGGCGAGCGTGTTCACCACCTCGATCAAATGGCGCGGCTCGTTGCGGTTCGAGTCGGGTCGTGGCCGCAGCGTGCGGGGCAGCAGGTAGGGCGCATCGGTCTCGACCAGCAGCCGATCGCGCGGGATCGTGCGGACCGCCTCGCGCAGTGCCGCGCCGCGGCGCTCGTCGCAGAGCCAACCAGTGATGCCGAGGTGCAGGCCGAGCGCGAGGTAGTCCGCTGCCTCCGCCGGCCCCTCGGTGAAGCAGTGCGCCACGCCGTGTCCTATCGCGTGTTCGCGCAGCATGGCGAGGCAGCGTTGGTGCGCTGCGCGCTGGTGCAGGAATGCTGGCTTGCCGCTCGCGGTCGCTAGTTCGAGCTGGGCGTGGAAGGTGCGCTCCTGGGCGGCGACCGGCGCCAGGTTCCGGAAGAAGTCGAGACCGCATTCGCCGACCGCGACGACCTCGGGCTCGGCGAGCAACTGCCCCAGGCGAGCCGCGCTCGCGGCATCCCACGCCTCGGCGTGGTGCGGATGGACGCCGGCCGTGCACCACAGGTACCCAGGGCGCGTTCGCGCCAGCGCAATCGCGGCCGCGCTCACCTCGAGCGAGGTGCCGGTGAGGATCATCCCCACGACACCGACCTCGCGCGCGGCGTCGATCAGCGCGTCGCGGTCGTAGTCGAAGCTGCCGTGGGTCAGGTTGATGCCGATGTCGAGCATAGAGCTCTCCGTCGCCGGGCCTCCTGTAAGATACCGCGCCGCCGCACGACCGCCCCTTAGTTGCCGAGGATCACGATGGCTCTGGACCAGGACGCGCTCGATTCCCTGCGCATGGACCGCACCAAGCTCGATGCTGCGGCACAGGGCCGCGCTCGGCCGTGGGTGATCGGCGGTGCCACAGTCCTGGTCGTGCTCGCTGCGCTCAGCGCCTGGTTGGTGCTGCGACCCGCTGCGATCGAGGTCCGGGTCGCGACGGTGCGGCTCGACCGCGGCGACGCGGGCGCGGTTGCCGTCGGCGGCGCGGTGCTCTCGGCCAGCGGTTACGTCATCGCCGAGCGCTTGACGGTCGCCTCGTCCAAGGTCACCGGCATGGTGCGCGAGGTGCTGATCGACGAGGGCATGGAGGTCAAGGCGGGGCAGGTGCTGGCAAGGCTCGACGATTCGACCGCGCGCAAGCAGCTCGCGCTGGCGCAGAGCCAGTTGCAGACTTCGCGACTGGCGGTGGCCGAGAGCCAGGCGCGCCACACCGAGGCTGAACGCACGCTGCAGCGCAACCGTTCGCTACGTACCCAGAACCTCACCAGCGAAGCGGCGCTCAACACCGCGGAGGCCGAGTACGCCGCCGCCGAAGCACGGCTCGCGAGCGCGCGCGGCGAGGTCGAAGTGGCGATACGTAGCGCTGCGTTGTCCGAACAGAACCTCGCCGATTTCACGATTCGCGCGCCCTTCAGCGGCGTGGTGGTGTCGAAGAACGCGCAGGTCGGCGAGATGATCTCGCCGGTGTCGGCCGGTGGCGGATTCACCCGCACCGGCATCTGCGCCATCGTCGACATGTCTTCGCTGGAGATCGAGGTCGACGTCAACGAGTCCTACATCAACCGCGTCGTGTCGGGGCAGCGGGTCGAGGCCGTGCTCGACGCCTATCCCGATTGGCGAATCCCGGCGCAGGTTTCGCGCATCGTGCCGACCGCCGATCGCCAGAAGGCGACGGTGCGCGTGCGCATCGAGTTCGATGCGCTCGATCCGCGGGTCCTGCCCGACATGGGCGTGCAGGTGAGCTTCTTTGAGGCGCCGAAGCTGGCGCCGAGCGCGAGTGCTGCGGCACGGCGTCCGCGTCTGCTGGTCCCGGCCGACGTGGTGGTCGAGCGCGACGGTCAGGCGGTGGCGTTCGTGGTCGATGGTGATACGGTCGAGCGGCGCGCGGTGCGCGTCGGCCGGCCGAACCGCGGCGAGGTCGAGGTCGAGGCCGGGTTGCAGGAAGGCGAGCGCGTGGTGGTCGCGCCGCCGGCGGAGCTCGCCGACGGCGGCTCCATCGTGGCGAAGGAATAGTCGGAGGAGACGACGATGGGCATGACGACCGACACGACGACGGGGACGGCAGCGCCGACCTCGGCCACGCTCGCCACGCTGCGCGGCGTGGAGCGCACCTACACCCGCGGCGCCGAGACCATCGGTGTGCTCAAGGGCGTCGACATCGACATCCCGCGCGGTGACTTCCTCGCGCTGATGGGCCCTTCGGGCTCCGGCAAGTCAACGCTGCTCAACCTGCTCGGCGGCATCGACCGGCCCACTGCGGGCAGCATCGACATCAATGGCACGCGCATCGACCAGCTCAGCGACGGCCAGCTCACGGGTTGGCGTGCGCGTCACGTCGGCTTCATCTTCCAGCTCTACCACCTGCTGCCCGTGTTGACCGCGGCGCAGAACGTCGAGCTGCCGCTGCTGCTCACCGGCTTGTCGGCCGCCGAACGCCGCAAGCGTGCGGCGGCTGCATTAGCGCTGGTCGGGCTTGCCGATCGGATGAGCCACAAACCGGCCGAGCTCTCGGGCGGCCAGGAGCAGCGCGTCGGCATCGCCCGCGCCATCGTCACCGACCCCGACATCCTGCTGGCCGACGAGCCGACCGGCGACCTCGACCGCAAGAGCGGTGACCAGATCCTCGAGCTGCTCGCCGAGCTCAACCGACGCTTCGACAAGACCATCGTGATGGTGACCCACGACCCGCACGCTGCAGCTCGCGCCAAGCGCACGCTCTACCTCAACGACGGCCTGATCGAATCGGAGCAGGCACGATGAGCTGGGGCCGGTTGCTGTGGGCCAACCTGTGGCGGCGTCGTACCCGCACAGTGTTCACATTGTTGAGCGTGTTGTCGGCGTTCCTGCTGTTCGGCGTGCTCGCCGCGACGCATTACGCCTTCGTCGGCGGCATCGATCTGGTCGGCGATGGCCGACTGATTGCGATGAACAAGGTCAGCTTCACCCAACCGCTGCCTTTGGCCTACCAGGGCAAGATCGCGGCGGTCCTCGGCGTGAAGAGCGTAGGCAAGGCGAACTGGATCCAGGGTTACTACCAGGAGCAGCGCAACTTCATCCCCTGGGTCGCCACCGACGACGCCTACCTCGACATGTTCGAGGAGATCGTGATCACGCCCGAGGCGCGCCGCCGGTGGGGCGCGGAACGCACCGCCGCAGTCATCGGCGCCGACCTCGCCAAGGTTTATGGCTGGAAGGTCGGCGACAAGGTCCCGATGCGCTCCGGCATCTGGCGCAACCAGGACGGCACCAACACCTGGGAGATCACAATCGTCGGCATCTACACCTCCAACAACGCTGCCTATGACCAGGGCTCGCTGCTCACGCGCTACGACTACTTCGACGAGTCGCGTACCTACGGCAAGGGCAGCGCCGGCTGGTACCTGATCCAGCTCGAGGACCCGGCGGCAGGCGCCACGGTCTCGGGCGCGGTCGACGCGTTGTTCGCCAACTCTAGCGCCCAGACCAAGACCGCCACCGAGAAGGCGTTCAGCGCGAGCTTCGCCTCGCAGATCGGCGACGTCGGCGCTATCGTCACCTACGTCGGCATCGCGGTGCTGTTCTCGATGCTGCTGGTGACCGCCACCACGATGGCGCAGGCCGTGCGCGAGCGCACCGCCGAGCTCGCGGTGCTCAAGGCGCTCGGTTTCGACCAGCGCCGCATCGTGGCGATGGTGCTCGGTGAGTCGGTGCTGGTGACGGTGCTGGGTGCGGCACTTGGGCTCGGTCTGGCCTGGTTGCTGGTGACCGGCCTGTATCCGGCGCTGGCCCGCTTCATGCCAGCGTTCAAGCTGACCGCTGAACCGGTGGCACTTGGTTTCGTGCTGGCGCTCGTGCTCGGCGCGCTCGCTGGGATCTGGCCCGCGGTGCAGGCGATGCGGCTGCGCGTGGTCGACGCGCTGCGGCGCGCGTGAGGGCCGATCGATGAACATCGTCGCTTCAATCCTCGAGGTCTCTGCCGCAACACGGCTCGGCATCTCGAGCCTGCCCGAGCGGCGCGGCACTGCGCTGGTCGCACTGGCCGGCTTCGCCGGCGTCGTGCTGGTGCTAACCGGCATGCTCTCGATCCGCGAGGGCTTCGCCAAGACCATGCGCGGCAACGGCCGCGCTGACAACGTGATCGTGCTGCGCGGCGGTGCCTCGAGCGAGCTCGGCTCTGGCATCACGCTCGAGGAGTCACGGACCATCGGCGCCGGCGCCGGCGTGGCTCAGGACGGGGCGGGGCCAATCGCCTCGCCAGAGCTTCTGGTGATCATGGACGTGCGCAAGCGCAGCAACGGCAACGACGCCAATGTGCCCTTGCGCGGCGTCACCGAGCGCGCCTACGCAGTGCGCGGCAACCTGCGCATCGTGGCCGGCCGGGCCTTCGAGCCCGGACGCAACGAGCTGGTCGTAGGCATCGGCGCGGTCGGACAGTTCGCGGGACTCGATGTTGGCGACACGGTCCGCTCCGGCAGCGTGAGCTGGACAGTGGTCGGGCACATGGCGGCCGACGGCGGGCTCGAGGAGTCGGAGCTCTGGGCCGACGCCAAGATGGTCCAGCAGGCCTACTCACGCGGCAACTCCTACCAGGCCGTCTACGCGCGGCTCGAGACGGAGAAGGCGTTCGACGCCTTCAAGGACTCGCTGACCTCCAACCCGACGCTCAACATCCAGGCCCAGCGTCAGGACGAGTACCTGCGCCTCCAGACCCAGGCGATGAACGCCTTCATCACCATCGCCGGCACCACCGTGGCTTCGTTGATGGCGCTCGGTGCGATCTTCGGCGCGCTCAATTCGATGTACACCGCAGTCGCGTCGCGCTCGCGCGAGATCGCGACGCTGCGCGCGCTCGGCTTCGGGCGCTGGGCAGTGTTCGTCTCGGTGCTGCTGGAATCTGCGCTGCTCGGGGTGGCCGGCGGCCTGCTCGGCGTGGCGCTCGCCTGGCTTGCGTTCAACGGCTATGAGGCGAGCACGCTCAACTTCGCCGGCAGCTTCACCCAGGTGTCGTTTGCATTCGCGGTGACGCCGGAGCTCTTCGCCCAGGGGATCCGCTGGGCCTTGGTGCTCGGGCTGATCGGCGGTGCCCTGCCGGCCTGGCACGCCGCGCGCCAGCCGATCACGACCGGACTGCGCGATCTCTGAGCGTCAATCGACGCGCCAGCGGAACCACCAGGCGCCGAGGCTGAGCGAGCCCACGCTGATTGCGGTGAGCGCCGCGACCTGTGGCCACAGGTCGAGCAGGGACTTGCCATCGAGCATGATCGCCCGCGCGCCCGTGAGCATGTGGGTCAACGGCAGCATCTGCGCGGCCCATTGCAACACCTGCGGTGTGCCCTCCATCGAGAACCACACGCCCGACAGCAGCATCATCGGCCAGGTCAGGACGTTGAGCAGGCCACCGGCCAGCTCCTCGCTGGTGACGCGCGAGGCGACCAGCAGGCCGAGCGAGATCATCGAGATCGCGCCGAGCGCGGTGATGACCAGCAGGTCGATCCAACGCCCGAGCATGTAGAAGTCGAGCAGCAGGTCGGTGGCGACGAACACCACGACGGTAATCGCAAGCGTCAGCATCAGGCGCGAGGTCACCTGCGCGGCGAGGAACTCGATCGCAGTGAGCGGCGTCGCGTATAGCCGCTTGAGGTAGCCGGATTTGCGGTAGCGCACGATCACGTAGCCGACGCCGAACAGGCAGGAGAACATCATGTTCATGCCGAGAATCCCTGGCACCAGCCAGTCCACGTAACGCACTTCGCGCCCGCTGATCGCACCGCGCTCCCAGCCAGGCGGATGGCCGCCATCCAGCATGCGCTCGAGCGCGTAGCCGCGCGGTGAGCTCGGGTTCACCCAGTAGCGCAACGCGGTCGGATCGCGCACGTCGATCAGCATGTCGAGCTGGTGACGCTCGACCTTGGTGGTCGCAGTGGCGGCGTCGTCGACCATGATGAATTGGATGTATTGGTCGCCGAGATGCGGCGCGGCCGCGACGGCGGCGCTGACGCCCGGCGGTGCGAGCACCCCGACCTTGAACAGCGGCCGGCCCTGGCCGGAGAACACGAACGCGATTCCGAGCACCAGCACCAGCGGCAGCGCGACGTTCCAGCCGAAGGTCCCACGGTCGCGCAGGAACTCGAGGTTGCGGACGTGGAGCACGGCGAGGTAGCGACGCAGGTCCATGGGATCAGTCCTTCAGCTCGTGGCCGGTGAGCTTGAGGAAGACCTCGTCCAGCGTCGCGCAACCATGCTGTTTCAACAATGCGTCTGGCGCGGCCTCAGCCACGATCTTCCCGCGATCCATGATCGCAATCCGGTCGCACAGGACATAGGCCTCTTCCATGTAGTGCGTAGTGAGCAGGATGGTCTTGCCGCGCGCCCGGATCTCGCGCACCAGGTCCCAGAAATTCCGACGCGCCTGCGGATCCAGGCCGGTGGTTGGCTCATCGAGGAACAGGATGTCGGGGTCGTTCACCAGCGCGAGCGCGAGCAGCAGGCGTTGGCGCTGTCCGCCGGAGAGCTTGCGCGCGTCGCGGTCGAGGAATTCGCCGAGCGAACAAAGCGCGATCAGCGCATCCAGCTCCATGCCGCGGGGATAGAAGCTGCGGAACAGCCGCAGGTTCTCGCGCACCGTGATGAAGTCCTGCAGTGCGGTGCTCTGGAACTGGATCCCGGCCTCGAGCTTGAAGCGCTGGCCGAGCGGCTCGCCCTTGTAGAGGACCGAGCCGCTGGTGGGTGGCGTGATCCCTTCGATCATCTCGACGGTGGTCGTCTTGCCCGCACCGTTAGGGCCGAGAAGCCCGAAACACGTGCCTGCGCCCAGCGTGAAGCTCACGCCATCGACGGCGCGTACGCCGGGGAATTGCTTGATGAGGTCGCGGACCTCGATGAGAGGGGTCATGGCGGTGAGGATGCCTAGCGCAGACGCCAGCGTCCAGCCGCTGCAGGCCCCGGCCGACGCGTCTAGAATGGAGCCGGTTCGAACCCCGGGGGCACGATGATTCGTCTCAGCATGCTGCTTCGCGCTTCAGCCATCGCCGTGGTGTTGGTTGCCGGCACGGGATTCGCTGCGCGCGACGTGCTGCTGGTGCTCGACAACTCCGGCAGCATGCGCAAGAACGATCCCAACCGCCTGGCGCCGAGCGCGGTGACGCAGTTCATCGAAGCGCAATCGGGCGACACGCGTGTCGGCATCGTGATGTTCGCCGACGAACCAGAGTTGGTCGTGCCGCTGACCTCGGTCGACGCCGGACGCGCCGAGTTGACCGGTGCGATGTCGCGGCTCAACTACATCGGGCGCTGGACCCAGACCGCCGGTGCGATCGAGCGGGCGCTCTACGAGCTGCACGCCAACGGCCGGCCCGATGCGCAACGCGCGATCGTGTTGATGACCGACGGCATCATCGACACCGGCGACGCCAAGCGCGATGCCGGTCTGTATGAATGGCTGCGCGGGTCGCTGGCGCCGCAGGCCGCACGCGAAGGCGTGCAGATCTATGGCTTGGCGTTCACCGAACGCGCCGATTACCAGTTGCTGCAGTCGCTGGCGGTCGCGACCAGTGGCGAGTACTTCAGGGCGCTGCGCGCCGACGACCTCGATGGCACGATGCGGCGCATCGACGCCACGCTCGGCGTGATCGCGGGCCCAGCCCCCGCGCCTTCGCCGAGCGTGAGCGGCCCTACCAGCACCGACAGTGGGACCGCACGCGAACGCGTGGTGTTCGCGCCGACGACCGATGGCACGCAGCCGAGCGGCGCTGCGCCGGCGACCGGTGGCAACGGTTGGTGGTGGACGCTGGCGATCGCGGTGCTCGCAATCGGCGGCTACTTCGCCTGGCGCGCCCGCGACTATCTGGCGACGCTGCTGCCGAAGGTGCGTGCTGCGGCGATCGCGCCGCTCCATGGCCTCACTGCGGTGCTGTACGACGTCTACGACCCAGCAGACATCAAGCGCCATGAGATCGGCGACAAACCGGTCGTGATCGGTCGCGTTTCCGGCACCGACCCGGCGATGGACTACGTGGTAGTCGATGAACGCACGGTCGGTCGCTGGCACGCGACGATCGAACGTCGCGGCCAGACCTTCTGGTTGCGTGATGAGGGCAGCGTCAACGGCACCTTCGTCAACGACCAGCGCATCAGCGGTGAGCACCCGCTCAAGCATGGCGACATGGTGCGGGTGCACCGTCACGAGTTCGAGTTCGTGATTCCAGAGCTGTTCGATTCGGACCGGACGATGATCGGTCAATCGTCGACCCAGCTCGCTGCGGCCGACCGCACCGGCATCAGCGCGTCCTGAGCGATGCCGGTGGCTGTGCCGTTGCGCCGTGTGCGCCACGACCGAATGGTCGCGGGGGTGCTCGCTGGCATCGCCCGCCACTTCGATCTGGACGTCGCGCTGCTGCGCATAGTCTTCGTCATCGCCACCATCTTCACGGCGTTCGTCGGCGTGGTGATCTACTTGATGGCGTGGGTCGTGATCCCCGAAGAGCAGGCTGACGACGCTTCGCGCTGAGGTTCAGCGTGGTTCGTGATAGAGGTGCGGCCCGCGCGCCGTGTCGTTGCTCAGGAAAGTGAGCAGGACGAAGCGCTGTCCCCGCGTGACCGGCAGCGCTTCGTGCAGCATCGAGCTCGAGAAGACCACGGCACCGCCGCAAGGCGGCAGATAGAGCTCGGGGCCGTACTCCGGGAAGCGCAACTGGCCGCCGTCGTACTCGCCGGTGTTCAGGTTGATCGACATCGCGAAGCGCCGATAGGCGACATCCGCAGTGACGTTGTCGCGGTGCGGGCGGTGATATCCGCCTTCGCCGGCGTCGTAGCAGGTTAGTTTCAGTTCCTCGTATGCCGTGGCGCGGAAACCGAAGCACTTGTCCACTTCAGGCAGCAGACGGGTGCGCAGGACCGCAGTGAGCCGCGCGGTCCAGGTGGCATCGAAGCGTTGGTAGTCGCGGCGCATCTTCTGGTTCGGGTCGACCTTGTACCGCGGTTTGCCGCCCGCCAACTCGAGCACCGCCGATGGGTTGCCGCCCTCGCGACGGTAGAGCGCGATCAACTCCTGGCACAGGGCTGGCTCCAGGACGCGTGGCACGATCAGCGCCGGTGCGCCGCCGCCGATCACGCTGGGACGGGCCGAGGCGGCGTCCGCGTCGACCACCTGCGCGAGCCGCGCCACTGCCGCACTCGCGTCGGCGCCCGCGAGTGCTTCTCGAGCCAGCACGCGTTGGTTCGGATCGAGCAGCAACAAGCTGGCGCCAGGTGCAGCCGCGCCGAGCAACCAATCGACCACAGCGCCATCGTCGGCCAGGACCAGGCGCGAGGCATCAGCAACCACACCGGCGGCAGCGAGTTCGGCCGGCGATACCGCGACGATCGCGATGCTTCGCACCCGCCGTCCGAGGGGCTCCTCGGCACACGTCGTAGCGAAACAAAGATCGAGCGCTGCACAATCCAGCGTTCGGAACGCGGCGATCATCAGCGGTCGGCCATCGGCGAGGTCGTAGAGGAACCAAGGGTGACCAGCCGCGTCGTGACGGACCAGATCAGGAACGCGCTCACCGACTGCGACGCCTTGCGGGCGCGGTGGTGGGGGACCGTCGAAGCGGTGTTGACCGGTCACGCGGCACGGCCTTTCCCGCCGGGGAGGGCGGCGGGTTCGGCCATGCTAGCCTAACGCTGCGTCGTTGCGACGCACCCGCCAAATGGAGATCGCATGCGCTTCGCTGCGCTGGTCACGCTGTCGCTCGGCCTCAGCCTCGCTGCTTGCGACGGTGGCCTGAACGGTGACATCGCGGTCGCCGACGGCGTGCGGGATGCGAGCGGGGGCTTCACGATCAACGGCCGGATCGAGGTCGGCGCCGCCGCCGAGGTGGTTGGTGACCTACGCACCGTCAATGGCAGCGTGCGGCTGGGAACTGGCGCGCATTCGCGCGACTTGGATTCGATCAATGGCTCGATCGCGCTTGCCGACAAGGTCAAAACCGGCGGTGTCACTAGCGTGAACGGTTCGTTGGTGGTCGGCAGCGGCGCGCGCATCGGCGG
>JANNEA010000057.1:0-5931 GCA_031388175.1 Gammaproteobacteria bacterium | reverse complement strand
GTGCTTCACATCCGCCCGGCTGCGCTCGTACACGAGCTCACGACCGCGGATCGAGCCCACATAGGCGTTGCCCATGCGGTTCGGGGTGAGCTCGCAGCGCACGCTGTGCTGGCCCTCACCGACCACGATCTCGATCTTGTCCTCGAATTTCCTGAACACGGTCACCTTGATGAGCTGATCGCTCTCGGTGATGCGGACTTCGATGTGCTCGATGTTCATGCGGCCAGTCTAGCCCGCGATGAGCCCCTGCGCGATGTAGACGGTGCTGCTCGCGTCGTGGTCCTGGTAGGGGTTGGGGAAACGGATGACTTCAGCGGTAACCCGCACGAAGACCTTCTCCATGGTCGCGACGAACTCAGCATCCGGCGGGTCGTTCGACCAGAGCGCGAACACGCCCTGCGGCAGCAGATGGCGTGACAGGCGCTGCAAGCCTGCCGCCGAATAGAACGCGGCGCTGCGCGGGTCCAGCAGCTCGCGCGGCGAATGGTCCACATCGAGCAACACCGCGTGGTAACGCTGCGCGGGCCGCGCGGGATCGAACGCCGTCGCCTCGCCCTGGGCGAGCTCGAAGAAATCGCCGTGCACGAAACGGCAGCGCGGATCGGCGCAGAGCTGGGCCCCGAGCGGCATCACGCCGCGTCGATGCCAGTCGATCACCGCCGTCAGGTAATCCACCACCACCAGCGAGCGCAGACCGGGCACGGCGAGCGCGGCGGCCGCGGTGTAACCGAGGCCAAGGCCGCCGATGACGACATCGATCGGCGCGCCTTCAAACGGCGCGAGGCCGCGCGTGGCCAGCGCATCCTCGGAGGCGTGGAACAGGCTCGACATCAGGAACTCGTCGCCGAGCTTCAACTCGTAGAGGGCCACGCCGGGGATGCGCGGGTCGCGACGACGGCGCAGCGAGACCTCGCCGATCGGGGTCTGCGCGAAGGCGAGCTCCTCGATGGAGCTGTCCGCGTCGGTCGTCATGCCTCTCAGAAGAACCAGGTCAGGTCGAGCGTGACCATCGACATCTCGAGCCGGTCCTCGGCGAACGGCGCGCCGAGGTCGGTGACGAGCCCCAGGCCGCTGGTGTGGAACCAGCGGTAGCTGGCGCCGATCTCCCACTGCGCCTGGTCGGGGCGGTAGGCGAAGCCCGCCATGTACTGGATCGCGCCGGTGGCGGATTCGTCGTGGGTGTCGGGCGAGTTCGGGCCGCAGCCGTTGAAGTCGTAGCAGTTGTCGATGTCGACCTTGACGGCGGCGACGCCGAGGCCAACGCCGACGAACGGGCGGAAGTTGTTGCTGTACAGCGGGTCGAGCACGAGGTTCAGCATCGTGGCGCCGATGTGCATCTTGTCTTCGTCGAAGAAGACGAAGTCGATGAAATCGGTGTCGTGGCTCTGGATCTCGAGCTCGATGCGGTAGGCGCCGCCGTTGGCTCCGAGCACGAGCATCGTGCCCAGGGAACTGAAGGTGCTGAGGTCGGTGCCCGTGGTGAGCCGCGGCGCGTCGATGTCGCCGCCGGCACCGCGCAGGCCGAGGTAGAACTGCAAGTCCGCCGCGGCGGCAGCGTTGCTGAGGGCGAGCGCGGTGATGAGGGCGAGCGAGCGGAGCGTCATAACGAGGGATCCCGGTGCTCTTGGGGCGAGCAGTGTAGGTGCGGTGCCGAGGTCAAAGCGCGCCGCGCTCCGGCTGCAGCTGGTACAGGCACTCGCCGTTGCGCAGCACGAAGAACTCGGAATCCAGCGGCGTCAGCGGCTGGGTGCGGTCCATGCCCTTGCGGTAGTCCTTGGGGCAACCGAACTGGCGCAGCCAGCCGACGTGCTCCCACCCGGACGCGGACCTGCGCCACACGCGGCCGCTGGGGAACTGCGCTTCCGTGGACTGTGCGCGGTAGACGCGGCCGTTGTAGGTGAACTCACCGACCACACAGCGGTGTTCGCCGTTGTAGCAGTGATCCATCATGGCCTGGTCGCCGGTGCGCTTGCCCAGGATCAGCAGGAACTCGTCCTCCAGCGTGGTACCGGGCAAGGCCACGAACCGCTCGCGGAGTTGGGCGAGATCGGTATGGACTTCAGGCGAGGGCGCGTCCCAACGCGCCTTCGCCGCCAAGGCTTCAGTGACCACTGGCACGATGGTGGGCTGCTCGAGCGCGAACGCGCTGGTCTTGAGCGCCTCGAGCTGGGCGATGCCGTAGGGGCCGAGCTCGAAGCGCAGGTAGCGCGCATCGAAGTCCGCGACCTTGGTGCGGCCTGACACGAGGCGGTCGACCTGGCTCTTGGCCGCGATGCGGTGGAACTCGAGTAGCGGCGTGTTGACCAGGAACAACGCGAACGCGAGCAGCGCGCCGAGAGAGATGTTGAGGTGGCGCATGGCCTCGACCTGCATGCCGCGGTGGCGGATCACAATCGCCGCGTAGCCCAAGCTGTAGAGCGCCACGAACAGGATCACGAACGCGCCCCACTCCCGGTCCACGGTCCAGCCGTACTGCCCCACCCGCAGGCCCATGGCCCAGGCCGCAAGGCCTGAATTCACTGGCACCAGCACCAGCGCCAGCAGCACGAGTGGTGCGAGCCACTGGTGCAGCGTGAGCGACTCGTCGTCGGCGACCATGGCATTGAAGAAGAACAGCAGGATCGCGGCGAGCGAGAGCAGCAGGCCCGAGGCGTAGCCGGTCTTCCACAACTGCTCGAGGCCGGTGACCGGCAAGGTGCCCAGAAAGATGATGAGGATGAACGCGACCAGCGGCAGCAACGCTCGGATCAGCACCTCGCACATGCGCCGCACCGTGGCCACCAGCCCCACGCGCGCGCGGATGATCCCCAGACCCCAACCGCCGACGAGGCCCGAGATCGGGTAGGCGAACTCGGAACGCATGAACAGGTCGGCGAAGAAGTCGATCTGGATGACCTTGAACAGCGCCGCCCAGAGGGTGAGCAGCAGCCAGAACGCCGCGAGGAAGGCGCCGAGGAAGCCGAGCGTGAGGGCGTTGCGCCAGGAGTTGTCGAGCAGGCGGGCGTAGTCGAATCGCCACGATTCGTGGCCCGCCTCACGCCAGCTGCGGAAGTAGAACGCGGCGATGAACAGCGCGATGAACAGGCTGCAGGCGAGACCCGGCACGAAGTTGCCATGGCGCTTGTCCGCCTCGAATGCCGGCGTCTCCAGCCAACCGGCGTGCCATCCCGTCCAGAACAACAGCACCACGAGCGCGCCCGCGGCGTGGGCGTTGTAGCGGTCGCGCCAACGGACAGCGCCCGCGTACAAGAACAGCGGCAACCCAATCGCGACCGTGTAGAGCGCGTAGAGCCAGCGCGGATCGGTGGAGGGCCAGGCGTCGTGAGTGAGCGACTTGTGCAGCAAGAGCAAGCCCAGCGCTTGGGCGACGGCGAGGATCACCAGTGCCAGGCGGTCGTCGCGGGGGAGTTCGCAATCGGAAGAGTGCATGAGGGCTCTTGCTCTCGCCCCTGCTTCAGAGTTTCGAACCGGACTCAGCCAACCAGCGCTATCCGCACTTCGAATCCCCGCAGTTCAAGCAGGTCATGCAGCCGTCCATCATGATCGCGGCGGCGGTGTTGCACTTGGTGCAGAGCTGCGCACCCGGCGGGTACTTGGACGACGGGTCCTCGGCGAACGCGTCCTTCTGCGCCGCGGCAGCCTCGAACTCCTCGCGCTTCTTGGCGATGAGCTTCTTCTGGTGGTCGTCGAGCTCGGTCTCCTTGATGAGGCCGATGGTCTTCAAGTGGTGCTCGATGGTGTGGCCGATCTCGGCGATGAGCGAGGGCATGAACTTGCCGCCCGGCTTCCAGTAGCCGCCGCGCGGGTCGAACACGGCCTTCAGCTCCTCCACCAGGAACGAGACGTCGCCGCCCTTGCGGAACACCGCGCTGATGATGCGGGTGAGCGCCACGATCCACTGGAAGTGGTCGAGGTTCTTGGAGTTGATGAAGATCTCGAACGGCCGGCGCTGCTCGTAGGGCGTGCCGGCGTTGAGCACGATGTCGTTGATCGTGATGTACATCGCGTGGTCCGAGACCGGCGTCTTCACCTTGTAGGTGCTGCCGATGAGCATCTCGGGCCGCTCCAGACGCTCGTGCATCTGGATCACCTTGGCCAGTTCAACAACGGGCGCAGGCGCCACCACGGGCGTGGCCCGCAGCGGCGGCGCGCCCACGGCCACGGGTGCAGCGCCCTGCACGGTCGCAGGCGCGGGCTTGTCCGCCACCGCGAGCTCTTCGGGCTTCTGCGAGGTGTACTTCACGATCTTCTTCGAAATCTTGATGGCCATGGTCGTCGTCTCTTTCAGTAGATGAATGGGTTACTGCGTCGCGTCAAAAGCGCCCGTAGTACCCCTCGCGGAGAGCGTCGTGAAGATTGGCTGCGGTATGCATCTCGCCGTCGTACTCGATCTCTTCATCACCGCGTGCTTCGACCACGGTGCCGTCTTCAAGCGTGAACTTGTAGATCGTGTTCTTCAGGTCCGCTTCACGGACCAGCACACCCGACGACACCTCCGGGTTGAAGCGGAAGGTGGTGCAGCCCTTGAGCCCCTGCTCGTAGGCGTACATGTAGATGTGCTTGAAGTCCTCGTAGGGGAAGTTCGTGGGCACATTGGCGGTCTTGGAGATCGACGAGTCGATCCACTTCTGCGCCGCGGCCTGGATGTCCACGTGCTGATTCGGGGTGATGTCGTCCGCGGTGATGAAGTAGTCCGGGAGCTTCTCCTCCGCCTTCTCCGAGCCTGGCAGCGCCTGGGCGTTGATCAGGTGGCGGTAGGCGAGCAGCTCCATGGAGTAGACATCCACCTTCTCCTTGGACTTCTTGCCGGTGCGGATCACGTTGCGGAAGTAGTGATGGGCGAAGCTCGGCTCGATGCCGTTGCTCGCGTTGTTGGCGAGCGACAGCGAGATCGTGCCGGTCGGCGCGATCGAGCTGTGGTGGGTGAAGCGCGCGCCCACCTGCTCGAGCTCATGCACCAGTTCCGGGTTCACCTCGGCGATGCGCTGCATGTAGCGGCTGTAGCGCGCGTGCAGCACCCGGCCGGCGACCTTGTCGCCCACCTTGTAGCCGTCACGCTTCATCTCCGGGCGCTTCCTGAGCATCTCGGCGGTGACCGGGAACATCTCGGTCATGATCGGTGCCGGGCCCTTCTCCTTGGTGAGTTCCAGGGCCTCTTCCCAGCCCGCCAGCGCCATCTCGCGGGTGATGTCCTCAGTGAACTTCACCGAGTCGGCCGCGCCGTAACGCATGCGCAGCATGGTGATGGTGCTGCCCAGCCCCAGGTAACCCATGCCGTGGCGGCGCTTGCGCAGGATCTCGTTGCGCTGTTCTGGCAGGGGCAGGCCGTTGATCTCGACCACGCAGTCGAGCATGCGGGTGAACACCTTCACCACCTCGCGGAACTCGTCCCAGTCGAAGCGCGCTTCCTCGGTGAACGCGTCGCGCACGAACTTGGTGAGGTTGATCGACCCCAACAGGCAGGAGCCGTAGGGCGGTAATGGCTGTTCGCCACACTGCCCGGTGACGAGGCCGTTGAAGATCACCGAGTTGTGGTCGGGCTGGGTCGTGTCGTACACCGCTTCGCGACCCGCAGGCTCAATCGCGACGATCTTGGAAGTGAAGCGCTGGGTCTTGTACAGCGCCTTGCCCGTGACCCACGCGCGGTACTTCGCGTTCTTGGACTCGGTCAGGAAACCGATCTCACCCATGAACTTCTCGCGTGACTCGCCGTCCACGATCAGTTCGTAGTCCGCCTTGCAGGCGTACTCGCGCTTGCCGCCGTGGCCGTCGGGCAGCAGGCGCGTGCCGGCCTCGCGACGCTTGTAGATCCGTGAGAACACGCCGAAGTTGGCCAGGAGCTGTTGTACTTCCTTCAGCAGCTCCGGATAGCTCGACGCCAAACGCACCGAGCAGCTCTGGCTCCGGTTCGAGATGTTGACCGTGCCGTCA
>JANNEA010000045.1:0-4111 GCA_031388175.1 Gammaproteobacteria bacterium | reverse complement strand
CGACCGCGACCGTGCCGGGGAACCTGCCGTGGGTGGTGTCGCGGCGCGTGAGGTGAGCGTTGGTCTCGGCGGGCCCGAGATCGTTGACCGCCACGATCGTGATGTCCTTGCGGCCGGATTCGTACAGCGCGCGCAGGATGTTGCGGCCGATGCGGCCGTAACCGTTGATGCCCACCTTGATCGTCATCTCGCTCTCCTCAGCCGGCCAGCGCAGCGCGCGCGGCACGGACCACGTTGTCGACCGTGAACCCGAAATGCTTGAACAGGTCGCCGGCCGGAGCCGACTCGCCGAAGGAATCGATGCCGACCACGACGCCCTTGCCGCCGACCAGCTTCCACCACGGCGCCGTGACGCCGGCCTCGACCGCGACGCGCGCAGTGCAGGCGGCCGGCAGCACGCTCTCGCGGAAAGCCACATCCTGCTGTTCGAACAGCGTCGGGTTCGGCATCGAGACCACGCGCACGCGTTTGCCGGAGGCCTCGAGCGCCTTGGCGGCATCCACGCAAAGCGCGACCTCGGAGCCGGTGCCAATCAGGATCAGGTCGGGCTCGCCTGCGTCGACCAAGATGTAGCCACCGCGGCGGATCGCCGCGATCTGCTCGGCCGTGCGCGGGTGCTGCACCAGGTTCTGGCGCGTGAGCGCCAATGCGGTCGGGCCCACGCGATGCTCGAGCGCGGCGGCCCAGGCCACCGCGGTCTCGACGCCGTCGCAGGGCCGCCAGACCATCAGGTTCGGGATCAGCCTGAGCGAGGCGACGTGCTCGACCGACTGGTGCGTGGGGCCGTCCTCACCGAGGCCGATCGAATCGTGGGTGAACACCAGGATTGTGCGCTGGCGCATCAACGCCGCCATGCGGATGGCGTTGCGCATGTAGTCGCTGAAGGTGAGGAAGGTGCCGCCGTAGGGGATGAAGCCGCCGTGCAGCGCCATGCCGTTCATCACCGCGGCCATCGCGAACTCGCGCACGCCGTACCAGAGGTAGTTGCCGCTGGCGTCGCTGCGCGTGATGCCCTTCGAGCCCTTGTGCCAGGTGAGGTTCGAGCCGGTGAGGTCGGCCGAACCGCCGACGAGTTCCGGCAGCAGCGGCGCATAGGCGTTGAGCGTCTTCTCCGAACTCTTGCGCGTGGCGACGGCTTGGGTCTCGGCGGCGGTGGCGGCGACGAAGGCCTCGACCTGCTTCGCCCAATCCGTGGGGAGGTCGCCACTGATGCGCCGCTCGAGTTCGCTTGCGAGCTCGGGATGCATGATGTGGTACTGCTTCAGCATGCGCTTCCACTTGTTGGACAAGCGCCTGCCGCGGGCCTTGGCATCCCATCCCGAGTAGATGTCGTCGGGGATCGTGAACGGCGCATGCGGCCAGCCGAGCTGAGCTCGGGCAGCGGCGACCTCGGCCTCGCCGAGCGGCGCGCCGTGGCACTCTTCTTTCCCCTGCTTGTTCGGCGCACCGAAGCCGATCACGGTCTTGCAGCAGATCAGCGTCGGCTTGTCGGTCGAACGGCGCGCCTTCTTGATCGCCTTCTGCACGGCCTCAGCGTCGTGGCCGTCGACGTTCTTGACCACTTGCCAGCCGTAGGCCTCGAAGCGCTTCGGCGTGTCGTCGGTGAACCAGCCGGCAACGTGGCCGTCGATCGAGATGCCGTTGTCGTCGTAGAACGCGACGAGCTTGTTGAGGCCGAGCGTGCCGGCGAGCGAGCAGGCCTCGTGCGAGATGCCTTCCATCAGGCAACCGTCGCCGAGGAACACGTAGGTGTAGTGGTCCACCATCGGGTAGTCGGGCTGGTTGAAGCGCGTCGCGAGCAGCTTCTCGGCCAGCGCCATGCCGACCGCATTGGTGAGGCCCTGGCCGAGCGGACCGGTGGTGGTCTCGACGCCCGGCGTCACGGCGACCTCGGGATGCCCCGGGGTCTTGGAGTGCAGTTGGCGGAAACGCTGCAGCTCCGTCATCGGCAGGTCGTAGCCGGTCAGGTGCAGCAGCGAGTATTGGAGCATCGAACCGTGACCGTTCGACAGCACGAAGCGGTCGCGGTCGAACCAAGACGGGTCGGTGGGGTCGTGCTCGAGGAAATCGTTCCACAGCACTTCGGCGATGTCCGCCATGCCCATCGGCGCGCCGGGGTGACCGGACTTCGCCTGCTGCACCGCGTCCATGCTCAGCGCGCGGATCGCATTCGCCAGTTCGCGTCGAGTCATCGCAGCCCCCGTGGAAGGGCGCGAATTGTCCGGGAAAAGCCCGTGGGCGGCAACGCGGGCCGCTCAGGCCTTGACTGGCGGTATCAGCGCGAAGTCGGCGGCGCGCGGCCAACGCTCGATCGCCGCGAGCAGCTCGGGGGGCGGTGGTGCGATCTTGCGCGCGGCGAGGTCGAGCCAGGCGCCCTGGACCTCGACCACTGCCGCCAGCCCACCGTCTTGGGCGTGGATCAGTTGGCGGCAGCGCCAGTGCTTGCGGTTCTCCGACAAGCCGATCAGTTCGAGCGCGACCGTGATGCGCTCGCCGCCGCGCACCTCGCGGCGGTACAGCGTCTCCTCGCGGAACAGCACCGGTCCGACGCCGGCCTGGTTCAGGCGCGCGATGCTGAAGCCCATCTCCTGCAGCCAGGCCAGCCGCACCTGGGCGGCGTAGTCCATGTAGGCGGTATGGCGCATGTGGGCGTTCGCATCGAGGTCGGCCCAGATCACGTCGTAGCTGCGGCTGAACATCGTCCACCTCCGGCGCGCGACAGCCTAACATCGGCAACCGATGTCGCACCGCCTCGCCAACGACAACCTCAGCGGCATCCTCTGGATGCTGGTCGCGATCGCCGCGCTGTCGCTGATGGATGCCGCGCTGAAGTGGCTGGCGCCCCACTACCCACCGCTCGAGGTCGCCGCGCTGCGCGGGCTGGTGGCGGTGCCGGTGGTAGTCGTCTGGGCACTGCTTGCTGGCGGCCTCGGCCAGGTGCTGCGGGTGCGCTGGCCGCTGCACCTGCTGCGCGGCGTGCTGTCGGTGGTGATGCTGACCGCGTTCGTCTACGCCGTGCGCGCGCTGCCGCTGGCCGACGCCTACTCGATCTTCTTCGTCGCACCGCTGCTGATCACTGCGCTGTCGGTGCCGCTGCTCGGCGAGCGTGTCGACACTGCTCGTTGGGTCGCGATCGGCGTCGGCCTGGCCGGAGTGCTGGTATTGCTGCGCCCGAGCGCGGGTTCAGCGTTGACGCTGGCGGGCATCGCGGCACTGGTCGCGGCCGCCTGCTACTCGCTCTCGGCGATCACGGTGCGTGTGCTTGGGCGCACCGACTCGACGCTGAGCATGGTGTTCTGGTTCTCGGTGCTGCTCACGCTCGGCGCAGGCGGCCTCGCCCTGCCTGGCTGGGTCGCGGTGCGCAGCGAGCACTTGCCGGCGCTCGGCGTGATCGCGGTCACCGGCGCCTTGGGCCAGTACGCGATTACCGAAGCGTTCCGCCGCGGTGAGGCCTCGGTGGTCGCGCCGTTCGAGTACAGCGCGCTCGGCTGGGGTCTCGGCCTTGATTTCGCGCTCTGGGGCACGGTGCCCGATGCCGCGATGTTCGGTGGCGCGGCGATCATCATCGGCGCCGGGCTCTACCTGGTGCGCCGCGAGCGGGTCCACCCCGAAGCGGAACACCCCTAGTCAGTCGCCGATCTGCTTGGTGCCCGCCGCGCAACCCTACGGGTGCGCCGAAGCGGCGCGCCCCTGCGGGCGCGCTGAAGCAGCGACGCGCTCCGCCGCTGCCATCACGCGCAGCGTGTTCTCGCCCAACACCTGCCGCACCGCCTCTGGCGTCCAGCCGCGGCGCATCAGGCCGGCGGTCACGCGCGGGAACTGCGACACGTCGTCGAGCTCAGCCGGCGGCAGGATGCTGCCGTCGTAATCCGAGCCGAGCCCGACATGCTCGACGCCGGCGATGGTGGCGACGTGCTCGATGTGGTCGAGCACGCGATCGAGCGCCGCCGCCGGCTGCGTGCCGTAGCGTAGGCGCTGGTACAGCGCACGGGCGTAGTCCTCACCGTGGCCATGCGCCTCGAGCGCCTCGGCCTAGGCCCCGCTCACGGCGTGGTAGATAGGCAGTTCGTCGTGGAGGGGGCTTGGATCGAGGTAGCACTAGTTCAAGTTG
>JANNEA010000032.1:0-4068 GCA_031388175.1 Gammaproteobacteria bacterium | reverse complement strand
AGCGCCTTGCCCAGGATCAAGCCGTCGGGCTTCACGCCGTCGTGGTCACAGGCCAACAGCTTGCCAGTGCGGCCGAGGCCGCTCTGGATCTCGTCGGCGATCAGCAATACGCGCTGCTTGCGGCAGATTTCCGCGGCGCGGGCCATGAAGCCCGCCGGCGGCACCACGATGCCGGCTTCGCCCTGGATTGGCTCGACCAGGAACGCTGCGGTGTTCGGCGTGATCGCGCGCTCGAGCGCGGCGGCGTCGCCGAAGGGGATCACCTTGAAGCCGGGCAGCAGCGGGCCGAAGTTCTTCTTGTAGGCCTCCTCGGTTGAAGCCGAGATGATCGCCAGCGTGCGGCCGTGGAAGTTGCCCTCGCAGACGATGATCTCGGCGCGGTCGGCGGCCACACCCTTGACCTCGTAGGCCCATTTGCGCGCTGCCTTGAGCGCGGTCTCGACCGCCTCGGCGCCGGAGTTCATCACCAGCGCCCGGTCCATCCCGGTGAGCGTGCAGGCACGCTCGAGGAACGGCGCCAGGGTGTCGGTGTGGAAGGCGCGCGAGCAGACCGCGAGCCTTCCCGCCTGTTCGCTCAAACGACGCACCAGCCGCGGGTGGCAGTGACCGTGCGACACCGCCGAATAGGCGCTCATCATGTCGAGGTAGCGGTTGCCGGCGTCATCCCAGACCCACACGCCCTCGCCGCGGGTCAGCACCACGGGCAGCGGGTGGTAGTTGTGAGCGCCGTAGCGGTCCTCGTGCTCGATCGTCGGGTTCGTGCTCATAAGGGCGCGGATTATACGCGCGCGCTCGAGGTCGGAACTCGCATAACATCCAGCCCTTGCGCCAGCCTGCAAACACCGAAACTCTGTTCATCGACGGCCCAGCGGGGCCGCTCGAATGCGTGGTCGAAGACCCGGCCTCGGACCGCGCGGAGGCATCCGGTGACGCGTTCGCGGTGGTCTGCCATCCGCATCCGCTGCACCAGGGCTCGCTGCACAACAAGGTCGCGCACACGCTGGCGCGCGCGGCGCTCGGCCGCGGCGCACCGGCGGTGCGTTTCAACTTCCGCGGCGTTGGCCGCAGCGGTGGTGCTCACGACGAGGGTCGCGGTGAGACCGACGATCTGCTTGTCGTGATCGACTGGATGCGAGGGCGGCACCCAGGCGCCGGACTCTGGCTGATGGGCTTCTCGTTCGGCGCCATGGTGGCCTTGCGCGCCGCGACGCAGGCTGAGCCGGCGAAATTGGTCACGGTCGCGCCCGCCGTCACGCGCTTCCATGCCGACCATCCCGCATCGCCGACCATGCCCTGGCTGCTGGTCCAGGGTGGCGCCGACGAGCTGGTGGATGCGGCGGCAGTCCGCGCCTGGGCCGCTGCCCAGACGCCGCCGCCGACGCTGCACGAGATGCCCGGTGTCTCGCACTTCTTCCATGGCCACCTGCACGAGTTGAGCGCCACGGTCGCCGCGTTCCTGGCCTGACCGCGGCCCGACGGGCTGGGTACACTCGGCACCATGCTCGACAGCCTGCGCGATCTCGTCCGCCGTCAGCTCGGCACCAAGGCTGATCCGGCCGCGCGCGAACGCGGCATCCGCCGCGCGACGGCGGCGCTGATGGTCGAGATGATGCGCGCCGACGCCGAGATCCTGGGCGAGGAGGCCGCGGCGCTCCACGGCCTGCTGGCACACCATTTCAAGCTGCCACCGGACGAGGTCCGCGTGCTGATCGCCGCCGCCGAACGCGAGGCCGATGCGGCGGTGTCGCTGCTCGACTTCACCCAGCTTCTGAACGACACGCTCGACGGCAGCGAGCGTGCCTTCGTGCTGGAGCTGCTGTGGCAGATCGCGTTCTCCGACCGCAAGCTCGATCGCTACGAGGAGATGTTGGTGCGCAAGGTCGCCGATCTGCTGTACCTGCCCCACTCCGAGGTGGTCCGCACCAAGCTCAAGGTGCTCGACGCGGCGAAGGGCCGCTGAAGCCGCAGCGCCGCTTGCGCGGCCCCGCCTTCGTCCCAGTCCAGACTGGCGCGGCGGTCATGGGGGACCTTCGCCTTATGACGGTTCGCGTCGGCTTGGCCTTGGCATCACCGGCTGGCCGGTGAGGGGGTGGACGCCATCGCGGGCCGGGACCGCCGCCTACCCATCGCGAGGTGCCGTCGGTTGCCATGGTGCACGCGAGCCGGTGAGTGGGTAGAATCATGGCCATGCTGGAACTAGTGAAACGATTGCTGGATCGCAAGGCGGCCGCTGATCCCGCGGAACGCGAACGCATGGTCCGCACAGCCACCGCCGCGCTGTTGGTGGAGATGGTCCGCGTCGACGCCACGGTGTTGGGCGAAGAGGCAGCGGCGCTGCACGCCCTGCTCAGCCACCATTTCGGGCTTTCGTCCGACGAGGCGGCGTCGCTCATCGCATCGGCGGAGCGCGAGGTCGATGCTGCGGCCTCGCTCTATACCTTCGTCAAGCAGCTGAACGGCGTGCTCGACGAAGGCGACAAGGTGCGGGTGCTCGAGATGCTGTGGCGGGTGGCGCTTTCCGACCAGCAACTCGACCGCATCGAAGAGACGCTCGTGCGCAAGGTCGGAGACCTGTTGAAACTGCCGAGCAACGAAGTCCTGCGCACCAAGCTCATGGTGCAGACCCAGCTGACGAAGCAGGGTTCCTGAAAGACGAAGGGGTCGCTTGCGCGACCCCTCCATCTACTCAACCTGAACTGAGGCGACCGCTTAGGCGACCATCGCCTTCAGGTTCTTGAGCGGCTGCACCTTGACGACCTTACGGGCCGGCTTGGCCTTGAACATCATCGGCTGGCCGGTGAAGGGGTTCACACCCTCACGCGACGGAACCGCCTTCTTCTTGATGACCTTGACCTTCATCAGGCCCGGCACCACGAAGAAGCCCGAGCCACGGGTCAGGCTCGCCTTCATCATGATCCCCATCGCTTCGAACATCGCGGCCACCTGCTTGCGCGACAGGCCGGTGCTCTCGGCGAGGTAGGAATAGACCTCCGACTTCGACGGCGCCTTGGTGGCGCTGACGGTCGGGACCTTCGGCTTCGGGATGACAGCCTTCTTCATTGCTTTGGCCATGGGGAATCCTCGAAAAGTGTTGAAACCACACTGGAAAAATAGCACACGGAAGAAGGGTCCGCCATGAACTCCAGCGAAAATAGGGGTTTCCGGGAAAGCCTTTCGGGCCCCTCTTTGGCAGCCGGGGGAAACACGCAAGGTCGCGGCGCGCGGGCCACGGAATGCGGTTCTACGCTTGAAATTCAGGGGTTTGCGCGTTGCTCAACGCGTGAAGAACTGCTGCTGTAGGCGCAAGCGCACAGGTGTGGGCTCACCCTCGACCAGCACGTTGAAATGGAAGGTCATGGTGTCGCGGTCAGCCACCGTGACTTCACCCAGGTAGAACACCGATGGCGGTTCATCCACTCGCCGCATCGCGATCGGCAGGGACTGACCGCCTTGGTTCACCGCCGTCACCTGCACCAGCGCCGGGATCGCCACACCGGTAGTGCCTGGGACCTTGCGCAGGATCGTCACGTTCAGCAGCGCACGGTGCGGGTTGCGTGCGATGCCGTGCTTGTCAGCGACATCAGGAGCGAGAGTCTCGGTGCTGATCGCGACGTAGTGCACGACGAAGCGCCCGGCGTCGAACTCTTCGGCCGATGCCGGGCCGACGGTGACCAGGCCCAGAGCGAGTGCCAGCAGCGCGGCCCTCATCGCACCAGACCCGTCGTCCCAACGGTAATAGCCCTGGTCCCGCAACGCGGCGCTCACCGGAACCAGGCGTCCAGGGGGATGAGGATCGCCACGACCTGCAGCGCGATCAGCGCGAACAGCGGGGCGAGGTCGAAGCCACCGAGATGGGGAATCAGGCGTCGGAACGGCTTGAGGATCGGCGCGTCGACTTGAGCCAGAGCGCGTCCGACGGGGTTCTGTCCGGCTTGCCCCGTCCAGGACAGCAGCGCCTCGAGCAGGATCGTGAGCGTGTAGGTCCCCACCACCAGCGCCGGGATCGCCACACCGGTAGTGCCTGGGACCTTGCGCAGGATCGTCACGTTCAGCAGCGCACGGTGCGGG
>JANNEA010000192.1:0-10470 GCA_031388175.1 Gammaproteobacteria bacterium | reverse complement strand
ATGATGATCGCCCAGTTCTGGGCGCTCGCCGCCGACTCGTTCAACGTCAAGACCGGCCCGCGCCTGTTCCCGGCGATCATGCTCGCGGCACAGCTCGGCGCGATCGCCGGCACCGAGTTCACCGAGTACGTGAGCGTGCCGCTGGGCACGCACAAGCTGCTGCTGGGCGGCGCCACCGCGCTGTGCCTGACCGCGCTGTTCACCGGGCCGATGCATGGCGGCGTGCCCGCCGAGTCGCGCCTCGTGCAGCACGACGCGCCACACCACAAGCGCGGCCTGTTCGGCGGCTTCGACGTGGTCGCCGGCAGCCGCTACCTCACGCTGATCGCGCTGATGGTGGTGCTGATCAACTGGATCAGTTCGACCGGCGACTTCGTGTTCAACAGCTTCGTCAAGCAGCACTTCGAAGCGGTAGTGGCGGCCTCGACCGTGCCGCTGAACAAGCGCGACCTGATCACCGCCTACGTCGGCAACTTCTTCTTCTGGATCATCGTGATCCAGCTTTTCATCCAGGCGCTGCTGGTGGGGCGCTTGTTCCGCTGGTTCGGCGTGGCGACCACGCTGCTGATCGCGCCGCTGATCTCGCTGATCGGCTACAGCATGCTCGGCTTCGCCCCGGTACTGAGCATGATCCGACTGGTGCGGACGATGGAGCAGAGCACCGAGTACTCGATCACCAACACCTGCCGCCAGGCCCTGTTCCTGCCGGTCGACCGTACCGAGTGCTACGAGGGCAAGACCACGATCGAGACCTTCTTCTGGCGCTTCGGCGACCTGCTGCAGGCCGGCATGGTCTGGCTCGGCACCAACCAATTGGGCTGGGGCATCGCCGGCTTCGCGTTCTTCAACGTCGGTCTCGCCGCATTCTGGTTCGCGGTCGCGTTGCTGGTCGGCAAGGAGTACCGGCGCCTCGCGACTGTGAACCTGACCAATGAGGCACCGCGCCTCACCCGGCCGATCCCCGACGCCGCGTGGATGCACGGCCAGCCGTTCGAGCACCATCTGCCGCACGACGTGTTCGAGGACAGCGATCCGGGCGACGTGATGACGCTGTCGGCGCGGCTGGCCGACGGCTCACCTTTGCCGGAGTGGCTCAAGTTCGACCACCACCACGGCCGCTTCCACGCCCCCGGCGTGCAGGTCGAGTTCGACGAGTTGATGATCGAGGTCACCGCGACCGATCACGATGGGATGTCAGCCAGTGGCGCCTTCGTGCTGCGACGGATCGTCGTCAGCGACTAACGCGCCTGCGCGCGCAACAGCGCATCGCGTCGCGTGACGATCGCGTCCACCTGTTTGCCCTTGACGAGCTTGCCGAGCTCGGCGCGCAATTGCTTGCGGTCGAGCGCGCTGATGCGGCGCGCGAGTTCGGGCCCCAGCTGCGGCGGCCGCTCGCGCTGCGCCGCGCTGACCGAGCCCTCCTCACCGAACGCCAGTCGATGGTCGAGCGACTCGACCAGGCCATCGGCGAGCGTGTGCTGGTAGGACTGGTTGGTGCGCGCGCGCTGGCCGATGAGCCAATCGAAGGCGCCGACCACCGTGTATTGCGGTGCGAGCTCGCACCACGGCGCGCTCGGCAGGCCCTGGGCCGCGAGCGCCGCGCCGTCGCGCGCCTCGAGCGAACGCCAGCGCAGCACGCCCTTGCGACCGCCGACCTCGCGCTCAACCGTGACCGGCACGATGCGCAGTCCGAGCATCCGGTCCAGGCGATACGCGGCGAGCTCGTTGCGCCAGCTGCCACTGGTGCCGGCGGCGGCGGCGCGCGCCGGCAGGAACCAGGCGGCGAGCGAGTGGCCTTTGTAGTCGAGGCTCACCGCGTCGCGTTCGGCATCGCCTTCGAGCAGCGCCGGCACGACCTCGACCACCGTCGCGTTAGCGAGCATCTGCTCGAGCTTGGCATCGGGGAGTTCGGGCAGTGCGAAACCGGTGAGACGCGGGTCCGTTCCTGGCACCGCGCCGACCGTGCCCACCGGGTCGTCGGCGTACAGCGCGCGTGGCACGCCGTGCGCGATCTCCAGCGCCGAGGGCTTGCCGCGATAGGCCGCCGCCAGCATGCCGGTGTCAATCTCGATCACCCGGCCGTCGTAACGGCTGACGATGCGTTTCTCCGCAGTGACGGTGTGGCCGATCACCACCCGCGTCGCGCCAAGCTTGGCGAGCGAGGCGCCCAACGCATCCTCCTCGACCACCGGCAGACAGACCGCGAGCGCGCGCGACCACATCGGGCCGGTGAGGCCGAGCAGCGGATCGTCGCTGAGGGCGCGCACGGTCTCGACCGCACGCGCCAGCGGATCGGTGACGCCGGGCGCGGCCACCGCAGCCGCGGCGGCCAACACGGCCGGGCGCTCCCATGGCGCCTGCCAGTACTCGAGCCGTCCGGCCTGCTCGAGCGCCGCCACCGCGGCGAGGTAGCGGCTGATGCGTTCGGTGACCGCGGCGTTCAGCGTCGCCAAGTCGAGCTTCGCGGTCTCGACGGTGAGGCCGCCATGCACGAAGGCGGTGCCATCGATCACCACCACCGCCGGACGCGCGAGCAGCCAGCGGCCGTAGACGCCATCGCCGCTGAAGGCGCGGCGGCGTGCGAACCAGCCCTTGGGGAAACGCTGTTCGAACTCGTCGGCGATCGCCGCCGGCGTGGTGCCGGTGCGCGCGTACTGCCGATAGCGCGACAGCGCCGCGGCGCGCTCGCCCGCGGTCTCGTCGGCGGCGAATGCCACGATCTCCCCGACGCTCACATCGTGCCAGTCGCCGGTCAGCGTCATCAGCTCGTGGTTGCCGAGCAAAACCTCGACCTTGCCGCCGGCAGCGGACGCCTCGCGCTCGAGCCGCATCAGCAGATCGAGCACCTGGCGCGAATCAGCGCCGCGGTCCAGCAGATCACCGGTGCTGACGAAGCGGGTCTTGCCACCGATCCAACGGTCGCTCGCGTCGGTGATGCCGGCACGGCGCAGGACCATGCGCAGCTCGGTCGCGGCACCGTGCACGTCGCCGATCGCGACCACGCGCTCCACCGTGACCGCAGGCTGTAGCGCGCAGGCCGCGAGCGGCAGCGTCGCCAGCGCTCCCGCCAAACAGGCACGCAGCAGCACCGCGCGAAGCGAAAGGTGGCTCATTCGGCAGCGCTCGACGCGAAGGTTGGCAGGGCGCCGGAATCCACCTTCGCCAGCAGCTCCTTGCGCCGCTGCTCGACGTCGGCAAGCTCAGTCGTGGTCAGCCCGAGCTGGATCACGTTGCGGCTGCGGCGCACGCCGTCGTGCCGGTGGAACGCCGCGGTCATGGGCACCGCCACCAGCTGGTGCTCACGGACCTCGAACTGCGCCACCACCGCAAGCGCAGCGCCGAGTTTGTCGAGGTCGAGCGCCCGCAGGCGGGCAACCGTGTCGGCGGGCACGCGCGGCACGCGCATGTCCTTCCACAGCGTGCCGCGGTCGCTGCGCGGCGACGCAAAGGCCACGCCCGAATCGATCACCCAGGCGCGTGGCGCGGCGGGATCGGCGCTGAGCAGGATGTTGCCCTTGTTCGAATCCTTGTGGCGGATGAGGTAGGTCAGGATGTTGACGTTGGCGATCTGGCGCGCGTACTTCGAATCGGCCTCGAAGCGCGCGGCATCCCAGGCGTCGTCCGGTCCGACCACATCGGGCAGCCAGTGCTGGACGACCGCGAGCACGTCGGTCGAGCTGCGGAACGTCGCGTTCGTCTCAGGTGCCCAGGCCCGCAGCTGCGCGAGCGGCACGGGGCGCAGCACGGTCACCGGCACGATGCTTTCGCGGCGGTCGACCAGCAGCTGCTGCATCACGTAGGCGGCGCGCTCGTAACGCGGTTCGTTGTTGAACTCGGTGCCGCCGGGGTTGGCGCGGCGGATCTTGATCCGCATCACCACGCCATCGGCGAACTTCGCATCGGTGCGCAGCGCAGTGTCCTCCTTGAGGTCGCGCGCCTTCTTGGCCGCGACGATCTCGAAGGGCATGGCGGTCAGACGCGCTTCGATCGCGGCCTCCGTCGCCGCCTTCGCCGCTTCGGCGCCCTCGTGGAGGGCGGCGCCCCCTTGGGGGGCGAAGGCGGGGACAGCGGCGGCGGCGACAGCAGCAGCAGCGCCGAGCACGAACGACAGACACAGCGGGCGGATCATCGGACGCTCCTCGCGGCAGGCGGGGCCGGCGCCACAGTATAGACAGCGCGGCTAGCGGACCTTCGGCGGTCGCGGATAGGACTCGACCAGGACCGCGGCGACCTGACGCAGCGCCGGGCCCAGCGGCGAATGCCGGCGCCAGGCCAGCACCAGCGTGCGCTTGGGCTCGGGCGCGGTGAAGCGCCGCAGCCGCAGGTCAGCGTGCTGGGTCTCGGCGGCGATCGCGAGCTCGGGCAGCAGCGTGGCGCCAGCGCCCGAGGCCACCATCTGCACCAGCGTGGGCAGGCTGGTGGCGCGGAAATCAAGCTCTAGCGGCTTGGCGCCGCCGCGGCTGCTGCTTGCCTTACAGAACGCGAGCGCCTGGTCGCGCAGGCAGTGGCCGTCGTCGAGCAGCAGCAGCGGCTGGCCGCGCAGCTCGCCGGGCGCGAGCGGCCCACGGCTGCGGCCGAGCGGGTCCGCAGGATGGGTGGCGAGCAGGAAGCGGTCCTCGGCGATCACCACCTGCTCGAGCTCGCCCAACTCGGCCTCGCGCGCGAGCAGCGCCGCGTCGATCTCCGCCGAGCCGAGCTTGGCGACGAGCTCCGGCGTGCGCGCCTCGTCCCAGCGCAGCTTGAGCTTGGGGAAGGCACGCAGCAGCGCGGGCGCAACACTGGGCAGCAGGTAGGGCGAGATGGTCGGGATCACGCCGATGCGCAGCGTGCCGATGAGAGGGTCGGCGAAGGCCGCAGCTGCATCGCGCAGGTCCTCTGCACCCACCAGCAGCGCCCGCGCGCGGTGCAGCAGGTCCTGGCCGGGGCGGGTCAGCGTCGCGCGGCGCGAGCCGCGAGCGAGCAGCGTCAGCCCAAGCGCGGCCTCGAGCTCGGCGAGCTGCGACGAGAGCGAGGGCTGGGCCACGAAGCAGCGCTCGGCGGCGATGCGGAACGAGCCGGTCTCCGCCACGGCGACGAAGTACTGCAGCTGGCGCAGCGTGAAGGCATGGCGTTTCAGGTCCATCGCGGCCTCATAGCGCTAGGCTATCACTTCTATCGTAACGATGTGTTGGCGCTATCGGCGGCCGGAGGCCAATCTGCGCGCCGTACCCAGCGACCACCCAGCACAACGGAGCGAAACCATGTTGACCATCGGCGACCACCTCCCCTCCTTCCGCCTGCAAGCGGCCGTGAGCCTCGAACCGGGCAAGGAGTTCAAGGAACTCAGCCACGACAGCCACCCCGGCAAATGGCAGGTGCTGTTCTTCTGGCCGATGGATTTCACGTTCATCTGCCCGACCGAGATCGCCGAGTTCGGCAAGCGCAACCGCGACTTCGCCGACCGCGACGCACAGCTGCTCGGCGCGAGCACTGACTCGCACTTCGTGCACCTGGCCTGGCGCAAGGACCACAAGGACCTCAAGGACCTGCCGTTCCCGATGCTCGCCGACACCAAGCGCGAGCTGAGCTCGGCGCTCGGCATCCTGCACAAGGACGCTGGTGTGGCGCTGCGTGCGACCTTCATCGTCGACCCGACCGGCGTCATCCGCTGGGTCTCGGTCAACGACCTGTCGGTCGGCCGCAATGTGGACGAGGTGCTGCGCACGCTCGACGCGCTGCAGACCGACGAGCTCTGCCCCTGCAACTGGAAGCAGGGCGAGGAAACGCTCAAGGCCGCCTGAGGTTCCGAAGTTCACGCTGACCGGTCATCCCCCCGATCGGTTGGCCGCGGTCACGCGGCGACCCGTAGACGGCGCCGCGCGACCGCACCTACACCACCCGAGGCTCTGAACATGACGCTCGACCAGATCCGCGATGCGCTGCCTGAGACGGCACGCGACATCAAGCTCAACCTGCAGTCCGTGCTGACCAGCACGGTGCTCACGCCGGCCCAGCTCTGGGGCGTGGCGGTGACTGCGGCCGCGACCGCGCGCAGCCCGGTGCTGCGCGACGCGATCCTGACGAGCGCCAGGGCGCAGGTCGACGCCACGGTCATCGACGATGCGCTCGCCGCCGCAGCGCTGATGGCGATGAACAACGTCTACTACCGCTTCCGCCATCAGGTCGGCAAAGAGGTCTACTCGACCAAGCCGGCGCGACTGCGCATGAACCGGCTGGTCAAGCCGGCGACCAACAAGACGGACTTCGAGCTGTTCTCGCTCGCGGCCAGCGCGATCAACGGCTGCGAGATGTGCGTGCGCGCTCATGAGCACGAGGTGATCGGCGGCGGTCTGAGCGAAGAAGCCGTGCACGATGCGGTGCGCATCGCGGCCACGGTGCACGCCGCGGCCGTGTCCTTGGAGCTCATCGAGCTCGGGCGTACGATGCCTGCGGCCGCAGCCTGAAGGAGGCCCACGATGTTCGCCAGCCCCAGCCCTCTGCCCGAAGCCGACCGCGAAGCACTGGTCGCGGCGCTGAACGCGCGTCTCGCCGACGGCCTCGACCTGCATTCGCAGATCAAGGTCGCGCACTGGAACATCAAGGGGCCGCACTTCGCCACGCTGCATCCGCTGTTCGAGACCTTCGCCATCGCGCTGGCGGCGTTCAACGACCAGATCGCCGAGCGCGCGATCACGCTCGGCGGCGTGGCCCACGGCACCACGCGCCACGTGGCCAGGGCCTCGACGCTCGCCGAATACCCTGAGGGCACGACCAAGGACCTGGTCCACGTCGAGCTGCTGGCAGCGCGGATCGAGCAGTACCTCACCACGGTCCGCGCCAACCGCAGGCTCGCCGCCGAGCATGGCGACGACGACACCGAAGGGCTGCTGACCGACATCGTCAGCGCGTTCGAGACCCACGCCTGGTTCCTGCGCGCGACGCTCGGCGGTTGAGCATCGACTAGACTCGCGCGGCGCCATCGCGCTCACCGAGGTCGCCCCAATGCTGCGCCGCATGCTGCTCTCCGTCGCCGTCGCGCTCGCCGCTGCGGCGCCCGCCGCCGAGACCGTGCTGGTGCAGGCCGGACACCTGCTCGACCGCCCTGGCAAGCCGGCGCGCGGCCCGAGCACCGTGGTGATCGTCGATGGCAGGGTCAGCGAGATCCGCGACGGCTTCGTCGACGCCGGCGCCTTCCCCGGCGCGCGCGTGGTCGACCTGCGCGGTCGCTTCGTGCTGCCGGGGCTGATCGACAGCCACGTGCATCTCGACAGCGACCTCGCCGGCATCGCCGGCCAAGTCGAGGACATGACGCGCAGCCCGGCAGCCGCGGCCTACGACGCGCTGGTCAACGGCCAGAAGACGCTGTGCGCCGGCTTCACCACCGTGCGCAACCTCGGCAACAGCGACGGCGTGACGCTCGCGCTGCGCGACGCGATCAGCGCTGGCAAGGTGATAGGGCCGCGCATCCTCGACGCCGGCACCTCGATCTCGACCACCGCCGGCCACATGGACCATGCGCTCGGTTTCCGCGACGACTTGCGCGAAGCGCTCGACGACCACAACACCTGCGACGGCGTCGAGTCCTGTCGCCGCGCCGTGCGGCTGCAGATCGCCCGCGGCGTGGACCTGATCAAGATCGCCACCACCGGCGGCGTCAACAGCCGCATCGGCAGCGGCATCGGTCGGCAGATGTTCGAGGACGAGGCGCGGGCGCTCATCGAGACCGCGCACCTCTACGGCAAGAAGGTCGCGGTCCACGCCCACGGCGTCGACGGCGTGAAGCTCGCGCTCGCCGCGGGCGCCGATTCGATCGAGCACGGCACCGAGATGGATGACGAGGCGATCAAGCTGTTCCTCAAGACCGGTGCCTACTACGTGCCGACGCTGTCGACGATCAACGGCTACATCGAGCGGCTGGCGAAGGACCCGAACGCCTACACGCCTGCGGTCAAGGCGAAGATCGAGTGGCGCATCAGGATCACCGGCGAGTCGCTGCGCAAGGCGGTGCCGAAGGGCGTGAAGATCGCGTTCGGTACCGATGCCGGCGTGAGCAAGCACGGCCGCAACGCCGACGAGTTCGAGCTGATGGTGAAGAACGGCATGACGCCGGCGACCGCGATCGTCGCTGCGACCGTCAACGCCGCCGACCTGCTCGGCCTCGGTGCCGAGGTCGGCAGCCTCGAGCCGGGCAAGCGCGCCGACCTGATCGCGGTCGACGGCGATCCACTCAAGGACGTCACCGTGCTCAAGCGCGTCGCGTTCGTGATGAAGGACGGCGTCGCCGTCGATTGAGCCGCACCTAGCGCTCGAGCTCGACCCAGCGCGCAAGCGTGGCGTCGAGCGCGAGCCGCGCTGCGCCGAGCGCGTCCAGCACCGGCTGCTGCTCGCCGTAGGGTTTCGAGTAGAACTCCGACTCGGCCGTCTGCGCCTCCAGCAGAGCGACCTCGGCCTCGAGCTCGCGGATTCGCTCGGGCAGGCCAACGAGCTCACGCTGGTGATGGTAGGAGAGCTTGGCCTGCGCCTTGGGGCGCGGCGCCGGCACGGCGGCGGCACGCGCCGCGGCGCGCAGCGGCGCTTCGCGCTGCTCGAGCGCACGGCCTTGGCGCAGCCAGTCGGCGTAGCCGCCGGGATAGCTCTGCAGCCGTCCGCCCTTCTCGAACACCAGGGTGCTGGTCACCACGTTGTCGAGGAAGGCACGGTCGTGACTGACCACGATGAGCGTGCCGGCGTACTCCACCAGCTGCTCCTCGAGCACCTCGAGCGTCTCGACATCGAGATCGTTGGTGGGCTCGTCGAGCACCAGCAGGTTGCTCGGCTCGGTGAAGAGCTTGGCCAGGATCAGCCGGTTGCGCTCGCCGCCCGAGAGCACGCCGACCTTGGTGAGCGCGCGCTTGGCCGAGAACAGGAAACCGCGCAGGTAACCCACGATGTGCAGCGTGCGCTCGCCGATGCGCAGATGCTCGCGGCCCTCGCCCACCGTTTCGGCGACTGTCTTGTCCGGGTCGAGCACGCGCCGCAGCTGGTCGAAATAGCCGACCTCGAGGTTGGTGCCGAGCTTGACCGTGCCGCGTTGCGGCGTGAGCTCGCCGAGCATGATCTTGAGCAGCGTGCTCTTGCCCACGCCGTTGTTGCCGATCAGGCCGATGCGATCGCCGCGCATCACGGCGAGGTCGAGGCGGTCGATCAGCGGCGCAGTGTCGTCGGCAGGGCCATAACGGTGCGACACGCCCTCGAGCTCGATAACCCTCTTGCCCGATGACTCCGCTTCCGCGAGGTGGATGCGCGCGCGCCCGGCAGGCTTGATCCGCGCCGCGTACTCGCGCCGCATCCGCTCGAGCTCGCGGATGCGACTGGCGCTGCGCGTGCGGCGCGCCTCGATGCCACGCCGCACCCAGACCTCCTCTTCGGCGAGGCGCTTGTCGAACAACGCGTCGGCCTTGGCCTCGGCCTCGAGCGCCGCGTCGCGCTGCACCTGGTAGCGCTGCCAATCGCCGGGAAACGACAGCAGTCGCGCGCGCTCCAGCTCGACCACGCGCGTCGCCAGCGCCTGCAGGAACACGCGATCGTGGGTCACGAACAGCAGCGTGCCGGTGAAGCGCTTGAGCGTGTCCTCGAGCCAGCCGATCGTGGCCAGGTCGAGATGGTTGGTGGGTTCATCGAGCAGCAGCAGCTCAGGCGCCGAGACCAGCGCGCGCGCCAGACCGACGCGGCGGCGCCAACCGCCCGACAGCTCGCCGAGCAGCAGGCCGCCGTCCAGGTCGAGCTCCGACAGCACCACGTCGACACGCTGCTCGAGGCTCCAGCCGCCCTCGGCCTCGATGCAATGGGTCAGGCGGTCGAGCTCGCGCAAGCCAGCGGCATCGAGCGTGGTGGTCGAGAGCTCGCGGTGCGCCGCGATGAGTTCGCGCAGGTGCGCCAAGCCCCCGGTCACGTAGTCGCGCACCGTGCTCGCGGTCTCGGTCGGCAGCGCCTGCTCGAGCTCGCTGATCCGCAGGTCGCGGCGGCCGCGCACTTCGCCAGCATCCGGCGTGAGCTCGCCGCGGATCAGCTTGAACAGCGTGGACTTGCCGGCACCGTTGCGGCCGATCAACGCGACCCGCTCACCGGGCTCGAAGCTGAGCTCGGCGTTGCGCAGGATCGGCTGATCGCCGATCGCGTAGGAGACATCGATGAGTTGGAGCAGGGACATCGGAGAGGTGGCGCGCCCGACAGGATTCGAACCTGTGACCCCTGCCTTCGGAGGGCAGTACTCTATCCAGCTGAGCTACGGGCGCTCTGCGGGGTGCGGATGATACCGGGGGGCGCGCACCGCCGCGAATCGCACGATGGAGGGCGCGGGCGCTCGTGCGAGAATCGGGCGATGCGCTCGCTCTGCCTGCGGTTCCGGACCTCGACCGTGGTCGCCATGCTGCTGTTGAGCGGTGGCGCACAGGCGCTCGATCCGGCGCGGGCGTTCCGCGACTACGAGCTGCAGCGTTGGGGCACCCTGGA
>JANNEA010000122.1:0-13433 GCA_031388175.1 Gammaproteobacteria bacterium | reverse complement strand
GCTTGAGCATGGCGATCGTGAACGCCGGCGCGCTGCCGGTGTACGAGCAGATCGAACTCGAGCTGCGCGAGCGCATCGAAGACCTAATCCTGGCCCGGCGACCCGATGCGACCGAGCGCCTGCTCGAAGTCGCGGCCACTGCAAAGCAGGGCGTGCGCACGGGCGCGGACCTCAGCTGGCGCGAGGGCACGGTCGGTGAGCGTCTCAAGCACGCGCTCATCAACGGCATCATCGACTTCATCGACGCCGACACCGAGGAGGCGCGCCAGACCGTGGTGCGCCCGATCGAGGTCATCGAAGGCCCGTTGATGGCCGGCATGGATGTGGTCGGTGATCTGTTCGGCGCCGGCAAGATGTTCCTGCCGCAGGTGGTGAAGTCGGCGCGGGTGATGAAGAAGGCCGTCGCCTACCTGATCCCGTTCATCGAGGCGCAGAAGGGCGCGGGCAGCCGGGCCAAGGGCAAGATCCTGCTCGCCACCGTGAAGGGCGATGTGCACGACATCGGCAAGAACATCGTGGCCGTGGTGCTGCAGTGCAACAACTACGAGGTGGTGAACCTCGGCGTGATGGTGGCGGCCGCCACCAACATAGAGAAAGCGCGGCGCGAGAAGGTGGACATCATCGGCCTGTCGGGCCTGATCACGCCGTCGCTCGAGGAGATGAGCTTCATCGCGCAGGAGCTCGAGCGCGAAGGCTTCACGCTGCCGCTGCTGATCGGTGGCGCCACCACCTCGCGCATGCACACCGCGGTCAAGATCGCGCCGCATTACTCCGGCCCGGTCGTCCATGTGAAAGATGCCTCCCGTGCGGTCGGCGTGGCATCGGCCCTGCTGAGCGCGGAGGCCAAGCCTGAGTTCGTGGCCAAGGTGCGCGACGACTACGAGGCTGCGCGCGTGCAGCACGCGGGGCGCGATGCCGGTACCAAGTGGCTCACGCTTGAGGCCGCGCGCGCGAACCGTTCGCCGCCCGCGGCTGCCACCGACATCGTGGTGCCGCGCACGCCGGGCATCTCCGAGTTGCGCAACTACCCGCTGGCGGAGCTGCGGCGCTGCATCGACTGGACGCCGTTCTTCCATGCCTGGGGCCTCAAGGCGAGCTACCCGCGCATCGTGGATGATTCCGTGCTCGGTGAGCAGGCGCGCAAGCTGCTGGCGGACGCGAACGCGATGCTCGACAAGCTGATCGCCGAGCGCAGCCTCACCGCCCACGGCGTGATTGGTCTGTTCCCGGCGGCCGCGGTCGGCGATAGCGTGGAGGTGGCAGGGCCCACCGGTCCCATGTCCTTCCACTTCCTGCGTCAGCAGCAAGAGCGGCCCGCGGGCAAACCGAACCAATGCCTTGCCGACTTGATTGCGGCTAGGAGCACTGGCAGCGGCAGCGCGGACTACATTGGCGCGTTCGCGGTCACCACGGGTCATGGCCTGGATGCGCTGGTGGCGAAGCACCGCGCCGACCACGACGACTACAGCGAGATCATGCTCAAGGCGCTGGCCGACCGTCTGGCCGAGGCCTTCGCCGAGCGCCTGCACGAGCGCGTGCGCAAGGAGTTCTGGGGCTACGCCGCGAGCGAAGCGCTCGACAATCAGGCGCTCATCGCCGAGCAGTACCGCGGCATCCGCCCCGCGCCCGGTTACCCCGCCTGCCCCGAGCACACCGAGAAGCGCACGCTGTGGCAGCTGCTCGACGCCGAGCGCCGCACCGGCATCACGCTCACCGAATCCTGCGCGATGCTGCCGACCGCCGCGGTCAGCGGCTTCTACTTCGCGCATCCGCACGCGCGCTACTTCGCCGTGGGTCGAATCCAGCGCGACCAGGTGGCGGACTACGCAAAGCGCAAGGGCTGGACGCTGGCCGAAGCCGAGCGCTGGCTGGCACCGAATCTCGCCTACGACACCGAAACACCCACTGCCCGCAAGAGGATCGCCTGATGCCCCGTAGCCGCCTTTTCACCTCCGAATCCGTCGCCGAGGGCCATCCCGACAAGGTCGCCGACCAGATTTCGGATGCGGTGCTCGATGCGATCCTGACCCAGGACAAGAAGGCGCGCGTGGCCTGCGAGACCATGGTCAAGACCGGCGTCGCGATCGTCGCCGGCGAGATCACGACCACCGCCTGGATCGACCTCGAGCGGCTGGTGCGCGATGTGATCGTCGACATCGGCTACACCAGCTCCGAGCATGGGTTCGATGGCCACACCTGTGCGGTGATGAACATCATCGGCAAGCAGAGCGTGGACATCGCCCAGGGCGTGGACAAGCGGCGCGCCGAAGATCAGGGCGCCGGCGACCAGGGCCTGATGTTTGGCTACGCCAGCCGCGAGACGCCGGCCCTCATGCCCGCGCCGATCTACTACTCGCACCGGCTGGTGCAGCGCCAAGCCGAGCTTCGCAAGCACAAGAAGCAGCCACTGCCCTGGCTCATGCCCGATGCGAAGAGCCAGGTCACCTTCCGCTACGAGGACGATCGCCCGGTCGGAATCGAGGCCGTGGTGCTGTCCACGCAGCACGCGCGGAGCGTGTCGTTGAAGACGCTCAAGGAAGGCGTGATGGAGGAGATCATCAAGCCGGTGCTGCCCGCCAAGTGGCTGAGCAAGCGCACCAAGTTCCACATCAACCCGACCGGCAACTTCGTGATCGGCGGGCCGGTGGGCGACTGCGGCGTGACCGGCCGCAAGATAATCGTGGATTCCTACGGCGGCATGGCGCGCCATGGCGGCGGTGCGTTCTCGGGCAAGGACCCGAGCAAGGTGGACCGCTCAGCCGCGTATGCGGCGCGCTATGTGGCGAAGAACATCGTCGCGGCTGGTCTCGCCGAGCGCTGCGAGATCCAGCTGAGCTACGCGATCGGCGTGGCCGAGCCCACCTCGATCACGGTCGAGACCTTCGGCACTGGGGTCGTGGGCGACGACGCGCTCGAAGCTTTGGTGCGCCGCCATTTCGACCTGCGCCCTTACGGCATCACCAAGATGCTCGACCTCGTGCACCCCATGTACCTGCGCACCGCGGCCTACGGCCACTTCGGCCGCAAGCCGGAGACGGTGAAGGTCGCAGGCGGCAAGAGTTACACCGCGTTCTCGTGGGAGAAGACCGACAAGGCCGAGGTGCTCAAGTCGGATGCGAAGAGGGCAGACGCGAAGCGGCGCTAGCGCCCGAGCTGCGACAGCGGGTTCACGTCGGTCGTGTTCTGCAGCAGCGCGTCCTCGACCGTGTAATAGAGGTCGCCGGGGAAGCGGATCATCGCGCCGACATCGCGGGTCCAGGGCGCGATCGAGAACGAGGCGCGCGAGCGCGAGTCGTAGGGCAGGCCCACCGACAGCGGCACGCTGAGGAAGACGCCCTTGTCGTTGTAGGGATTCCCCGGCGTGCCGGGCCCGGTGTAGTCGTTGCCGTCGGTGACGGTGTACCAGGCGCCGGCCACGAAGCCGCTGCGGAAGCGGCGGTTGACCTCGACGCGCACACCCGAATCGCGGGCCAGGAAGCGCCCGCCGCGGCCCGTGAAGGTGAGCCCCATCGAGGGCACGCGGTAATGCAGCGCGGCGAGCGCGGTGACGGTGTCGTAGTCGAGCAGCCCCAGACCGTCGTAGTCGCGCTGGCGGGCGTACTCGAGCGAGAGGTCGGTGGCCCAATTGCCCTTGGCCGGCAGCCACAGGATCTGGCCGCCGGCACCGGCGAACATCTCCTCGTAGAGGCCGGCCGAGAAGCGCGCGTAGAGCCGTTCGCCGAGCTGCGCGTACTTGGCCAGGTACAAGTGGTCGACCTTCAGCGGCTCCTCGGCCTTGTACAACGCGATGTCGCTGCGCACGTGCGGCAGCGTGCTGGTGTTGAGGCCGCTGACCTGGTCGATGTCGTTGTAGAGCGTGAGGCGCGCGGCTGCGGCGAGTTCCAGGCCGTGGCCGAACTGGTGCTTATAGAGCACCGCGGCGAATACGTCCCAGGCGAAGGCGGTATCGATGTCGTTGAAGTAGCCCTGCACGATAATCGGCTTGAGCTGCCAGGACGAGGTGTTGCGCTTGTAACGCTCGAACGCGAGCAGTTGTCCGCGTGCGTTCTGCCCCACATTCAGCGCGAACTCCGGATCGCCGAGCTCGGGCGCGTCGTCGTCGGCCAGCAGCAGTGCGTTGGCGCGCAGCGCGGCGTCGTCGGCGGGCGTGGCGTAGGTCACGGCCACGGTCGGCGCGAGCTCGGCGGGACCTGCGCGGCCCACGAAGTAGCGGCGCAGCAGGGCGAGGTCGGTGAAGCTGTAGGTCGCGATCGGCAGCGAGTCGCGGGTGTAGGTGATGCGCAGCGCGGTCGCGTCGGGCGGGCCATATAGGAGAGCGGTGCGTGCGGCACGCCCGACCGCGCGCCCGATCAGCGAGATGCGCTGGTTGGTGAGCAAGAGGCGCAGCGTGGTGCCTTCGAGGCCGACTTCAACGGCATCGAAGTCCTGGGCGTAGAGCTGCTTGGCGAGCGCGATCACCGCTGGGCGCTGGTCACGCCAGGCCGCAGCCGGCGGCGGCGGGGTGGCGGGCGGTTTGCTGAGCGGCGCGGGTTCAGCGGGCTTCGGCGCCCAGCTCGGCTGGCCGAAATCGAAGCGCAACCAGGCGCGGCCACCGAGTTCGCCGCTCTCCGAAGTCGCCGCCAGTCCCCACCAGCGACCCTGGTACTCGAGGCTCGCGGCGAGGCCGCCTTCGCGCGTGGGGTCCGCCGGTACGCCGCCGAAGAGGTCCTTTGTGTAGTCGTGCGCGTCGTGCTCCACGACGAGCCCGAGCCCTTTCGCCCAATCCGGTCGCCAGCGCACACCACCGAACACGCCGTCGATGCGATCGGTGCCCCAACCCAGCGTGAGGTCGATGTCGCCATATGTTTTGCTGGCGACGATGTACTGCGAGGCGTAGAGCTTGGTGCCGTGGATGTCGGTGGCGCCGAAGGCGATTGCCGGGCGCCAGTCCTTCTCGGGCAGCGCAATCAACTTGAGGTGGAAAGCCTTGTCGCGGTAACGGCTGGAATCGGTCGGCGAGATCGGCACGCCTTCGATCTGCTGGAACTCGAAGCTGCCCTCGAGCCAGGGGAAGACGGCGAGCGTGGAGTAGAGCGCGGACTCGGGGCCGGAGTAGGTCAGGCCGAAGTCGAGCACGCCCTCGGTCGCGATCCGCGCATCGGGCATGGACACCAAGCCCGTCTGGCCGCTCGAGTCGGGTGCGGCTGCAAACGCATTCGCCGCGCAGAGCGCGGCGAGGAAGAGAGAGGCGAGGCGGCGCAGGTCGCTGCCAATCACCACGGCCGGGCGGGGAAGCCGCTCGAGCAACGCGAGGTGCCGTTCCGGCCGCTGCGGCATCCACACGTCATCAGCATCGAGGAAGGCGAGCCCGCTGCCCCGGGCTGCCGCCGTGCCTAGGTTGCGCGAAGCCGTCATGCCGCGGTTCATACCACCGGGAGGCTGCAGGTAGCGGATTTGATTGGGGAAACGTGTGGCGTAGTCGTGGGCAATGGCGCTGCTGCCGTCGCTTGACCCGTCATCGACCGGTACCAGCTCCCACTCCGGCCAGGTTTGCGCGCGCACGCTCTCGATAGCCTCGACGATGCACCTCTCCGCCTGGAAAAAGCTCATCACGACCGAGACGAGTTGCCGAGCAGTGGTGTCGGTGGGGGAGCTCATGGCGTCGGTCTGTATAATGCCTGCCCCGCCGGATTGAAGAACCTCACTTGTGACTGTCCGCACCCGCTTCGCGCCATCCCCCACCGGCTACCTCCACATCGGCGGCGCGCGCACAGCGCTGTTCTGCTGGCTGTACGCCCGTCGCTTCGGCGGCAGGTTCATCCTGCGGGTCGAGGACACCGACCGCGAGCGCAGCACGCCCGAGGCGGTGCAGGCGATCCTGGACGGCATGGCCTGGCTGGGCCTTAAAGAAGACGAGGGGCCGTTCTTCCAGACCCAGCGCTACGACCGCTACCGCGAGGTGGCGCAGCAGCTGATCACGGCCGGCCACGCCTACCACTGCTACTGCTCGAAGGCCGAGTTGGATGCCATGCGCTCCGCGCAGCAGGCGAACAAGCAGAAGCCGCGTTACGACGGCCGCTGCCGCAACCGCACTGCACCCGTCGCCGGCGTCACGCCGGTCATCCGCTTCAAGAACCCGGTCGATGGCCAGACCGTGGTCGACGACGCGGTGAAGGGCAGCGTGGTGTTCGAGAACACTGAGCTCGATGACCTGATCATAGTCCGTTCCGACGGCAACCCGACCTACAACTTCTGCGTGGTCGTTGACGACATGGACATGAAGGTCACCCACGTGATCCGTGGCGATGACCACCTGAACAACACCCCGCGCCAGATGAACATCCTCAAGGCGCTCAACTTCCCGGTGCCGCAGTACGCGCACCTGCCGATGATCCTGGGACCGGACGGCACCAAGCTCTCCAAGCGCCATGGCGCGGTCTCGGTGCTGCAGTACCGGGAAGACGGCTACCTGCCCGAGGCGGTGCTCAACTACCTCAGCCGCCTCGGCTGGTCGCATGGCGACCAGGAAATCTTCTCGCTCGAGGAGATGACCCGGTTGTTCGATATCAAGGATGTGAACGCTTCGGCGGCCGCCATCAACCCCGGCAAGCTCGATTGGATGAACCAGCACTATATAAAGAAGGGCGACCCAGCCCGCCTGGGAGCCGAGCTGTTCTGGCACCTGGATCGGATTGGCATCACGACCGCACAGATCGCCGACGGCCCCGACCCGGTCAAGGTCCTGCACGCGTTCCGCGAACGGGCCAAGACCTTCAAGGAGATGGCGGAGGGCGCGCGGTTCTTCTATGAGGACTTCGCCGACTACGAGCCGAAGGCCGCAGAGAAGAACCTGACAGCGGAGTCCAAGCCCGCACTCATGGCCGTGCGCGCCAAGCTCGCAGCGCTGTCCACCTGGGATGCGCCGAGCGCCCATGCCGCACTCGAAGCCGCGGCCGCTGAACTCGCGGGCGGCAAGCTCGGCAAGGTCGCGCAACCGGTGCGCGTGGCGGTGGCGGGCTCAGGCGTTTCACCGCCGATTGATGGCACGCTCGCCTTGCTCGGTCGCGAACGCTCTCTCGCACGACTCGACCGTGCCATCGCGCACATCGGCTGACCGCGTGAGCGCCAACAGCAAGCGTCCCATCTTGGTCACCGGCGCCGCCGGGTTCATCGGCTACTTCGTCGCCGAGAGATTGCTGGCCGAAGGCAACGCTGTCATCGGTCTCGACAATCTCAACGACTACTATGAGGTCACCCTCAAGGAGCATCGCCTCGCGAAGCTCCAGGGCCGCAAGGGCTTCAGCTTCATCAAGGCCGACCTCGCGGATCGTGCCGCCGTTGAGAAGGTGTTCGCCGACCACCGACCCGAGCTCGTGGCGCACCTTGCGGCCCAGGCCGGGGTCCGCTATTCGCTGACGAACCCGCATGCCTACGCCAGTTCCAACCTCGTCGGCACGCTGAACGTGCTCGAAGGCTGCCGCCAGCACAAGGTGAAGCACCTCGTGTTCGCCTCGTCGTCGTCGGTCTATGGCGCGAACACCACGATGCCGTTCTCGGTGCACGACAACGTGGATCACCCGGTGTCGCTCTATGCCGCGACCAAGAAATCCAACGAGCTCATGGCGCATGCCTACAGCCATCTCTATGGCATCCCGACCACGGGCCTGCGGTTCTTCACGGTCTACGGCCCGATGGGCCGGCCCGACATGGCCTACTTCTCGTTCACGCAGCGGATCATGGCCGGTGAGCCGATCGAGGTGTTCAACCACGGCAAGATGCAGCGCGACTTCACCTACATCGACGACATCGTCGAAGGCGTGTACCGCGTGATGCTCAGGGCGCCGGCCGCCGATCCGAACTGGTCGAGCGACGACCCGGACCCGGCCTCGAGCCGCGCGCCGTACCGCCTTTACAACATCGGCAACCATAGCCCGGTCGAACTGCTGCGCTTCATCGAACTGCTGGAGGGCTTGCTTGGCCGCAAGGCCGAGAAGCGCCTGCTGTCGATGCAGCCCGGCGATGTGGTCGCCACCTGCGCCGATGTCGCCGACCTCACCCGCGATGTGGGCTTCGAGCCCGCCACGCCGATCGAGGTCGGGCTCGAGCGCTTCGTGCGCTGGTTCCGGGAGTACTACAGATCATGATCGCCCCCGATCCCGCACTGCTCTCGACCCTCGTCGTCCTCGGCGTGCTCGTCGCCATCGCCAGCAACCGCATCCCGCAGGACGCGGCGATGGTGGGCGGCATGGTCGCGTTGATCCTCACCGGCGTGCTCACGCCGGCGCAGGCGCTGGCCGGCTTCGCCAACACCGGCCTGGCCACGATCGCGGTGCTCTATATATTCGTCGCGGGCCTGCGCGAGACGGGCTCGATGGCCTGGGCCACGCAGCGCCTGGTCGGCAATCCGCGCTCGGTGACCGATGCGCTGCTCAAGCTCATGCTGCCGGCGGGCACGCTGTCGGCCTTCATCAACAACACGCCGGTGGTCGCGATCTTCATCCCGGTAGTGCAGGGCTGGGCCAGCCGCTTCCGGCTGCCGGCGTCCAAGCTGATGATGCCGCTGTCGTTCATCGCCATCCTCACCGGCACCTGCACGCTGATCGGCACCAGCACCAACCTGGTGGTCGACGGCCTGTTGCAGCAGCGCACGGGGCAGGGCCTGGGCATGTTCGACATCACGCCGGTCGGCCTCGCGGTCGCGGTGGTGGGTCTGGGTTACATCCTGCTGTTCGCGAACCGCCTGCTGCCCGACCGCGCGAGCGCGGTGGACCAGCTCGAGAACGCGCGCCAGTACGCCTTCGAGCTCAAGGTCGTGGCCGATGGCGCGCTGGTGGGCCGCACCATCGAGCAAGCTGGCCTGCGCCACATGCCGCACGCCTACCTGCTGGAGATCCAACGCGGCGGGCATTTGATCACTGCGGTCGGCGCCGATGAGGTACTGCAGTCCGGCGACCGCCTGGTGTGCGTGGGCGTGGTGGACGCGCTCACCGAACTGCGGCGCGTGCCGGGGCTCGAGATTGCCGAGGGCCAGGCCTTCAAGCTCGACCTCAAGCACGCGCAGCGCCGCATGCTCGAGCTGGTGGTGGCGCCCTCGGCGCCGTTCGTGGGCCAGACGGTGCGCGACTCGCGCTTCCGCAGCACCTACGATGCGGCGATTCTCTCGATCTCGCGCGATGGCGAGCGCCTCGGCGGCAAGGTCGGTGACCTGGTGCTGCGCGGCGGTGACACGCTGCTGGTGGAGGCCGACGCCGGGTTCGCGCGCCGCCACCGCTTCAACCGCGACTTCCTTTTGGTGAGCGCGTTGCAGGACTCCGCCCCGCCAGACTTCCGCCGCGCGCCCTTGGCGCTCACCCTCCTGCTCGCCGTGATTCTGGTATCGACCTTCGAATGGATGTCGCTGCTCGAGGCGGGCTTCCTCGGCATCGCCGCGATGGTGGCCACGCGCTGCCTCACGCTGGACGCCGCGCGCGACAGCATCGAGTGGCCGGTGCTCATCGTGATCGGCGCGTCCTTCGCCATCGGCTTGGGCCTGGACCAGAGCGGGGCGGCGGCCTACTTCGCCACCGCACTGCTCGGCTACGCCGGCACCGACCCGGTGTTGGCCTTGGTCGCGATCTATATCGCGACCGTGATAGTCACCGAGCTCATCACCAACAACGCCGCGGCGGCGCTCATGTTCCCCTTCGGCCTGGCGACGGCGCAGGCCCTGGGCGTGAGCCACCTGCCGTTCGCGGTGGCCATCATGTTCGCGGCCTCGGCCAGCTTCCTCACGCCGATCGGCTACCAGACCAACCTCATGGTCTACGGTCCGGGCGGCTACCGCTTCGGCGACTACGTGCGCTTCGGCCTGCCGCTTACCCTCGTGGTCGCGGTCGTGACGCTGCTGATGTTGCCGCGCTACTTCCCCTTCCACCCCTGAGGCCGCTCGTGCAGGAACGCATCGCCGTCGTTGGTTTGGGGTATGTCGGGTTGCCGGTGGCGCTCGCCTTCGCGCGCACGAACCCGGGCACCGTGGGCTTCGACCTCGATGCGCGCCGGGTGGCCGAGCTCAAGGCGGGCCACGACCGCACCAACGAGTGCACCGCCGAGGAGTTCAAGGCAGCCAAGGTCGAGTACAGCGCCGACCCCAAGGTGCTCGCGGGCGCGACCTTCCTGATTGTGGCGGTGCCGACCCCGGTGGACGAGAGCAACCGTCCGGACCTCGGGCCCCTGCTCAGTGCTTGTCGCACCGTTGGGCAGCACATCAAGCAGGGCGCGGTGGTGGTGTTCGAGTCCACGGTCTATCCCGGCGCCACCGAGGACACCTGCGGCCCCGAGCTCGAGAAGGTGTCGGGCCTGCGCTGTGGCGTGGATTTCTTCCTCGGCTACTCGCCCGAGCGCATCAACCCTGGCGATCGCGAGCATCGGCTGGAGACGATCGTGAAGGTGGTGGCCGGGCAGGATGCGGCGACCCTTGAGCGTGTGGCCACCGCCTACGAACGCATCGTGACCGCCGGCGTGCATCGCGCGCCGAGCATCAAGGTCGCCGAGGCCTCGAAGGTGTTCGAGAACACGCAGCGCGACCTCAACATCGCTTTAATGAACGAGCTCGCGATCATCTGCGACCGCTTGGGGATCCGCACCGCTGATGTGCTCACCGCCGCAGGCACCAAGTGGAACTTCCTCAAGTTCACGCCCGGCCTCGTGGGCGGCCACTGCATCGGCGTTGACCCGTACTACCTCACGGCCAAGGCCGAGAGCGAGGGCTACTACCCGGAACTGATCCTCACCGGGCGTCGGCTCAACGACCGCATGGGCGTGTTCCTCGGGCGCAAGCTGGTGGACCTGTTGATCGACACCGGCCGTCCGGTGAAGGGCGCGCGCGTCGGTGTGCTGGGACTCACCTTCAAAGAGGATGTGCCGGACCTGCGAAACAGTCGCGTACCCGACATCGTGGAGGAACTGCGCGGCTACGGAATCCAGGTGCTGGTGCACGACCCGCAGGCGCTCGCCGATGAAGTGGAGCAGCGCTGGGGCATCGAGCTCGCGCCCATGACCGCGCTCACCGACCTCGATGCGCTGGTGGTGGCGGTCGCGCACCAGGAGTTCCGCGCGCTCGGCGCGCAGGGTCTGGCCGCGCGACTCAAGCCCGGCGGCGTGGTGCTGGATGTGAAGTCGATCTTCGCCGCCGACGCGTTCCCGGCGCCGACCCGCTACTGGTCCCTGTAAGAAATAGGTATCAGAGTCAATTTCCGGAAGGAAATTGACTCTGATACCTATTTCTTACCGACCGACTTCAGCGGCGATCACCGCGTGCACGTCGATGCCGTGCGTCGCGGGGTCGAGCATCTCGACGATGGTCCAGGGGTCGTTCGGCTGCGACAGCGCCACGGCCTTCAGGTTCACGACCTTGCGCGGGACCATCACGCTGCCGTCGGCGTCCTTCACCAGCATCACCATCGGTTTGAGCCGGGTCTCGAGGTCGGACGACAGCACCACCCCGAGCGCGCCGGTGGACAGGCGCACCAGGCTGCCGATCGGGTAGATGCCGAGGCAGCGGATGAACTGCTCGATGAGTTCGAGGCCGAACTGCGCGGCCATCTGCGCGCGCAGGGTGGTCAGCGCCTTCTGCGGCAGCTCGGCGTGGCGCCAGGGCTGCTCGGAGGTCAGCGCGTCGTAGACGTCGGCCAGGCCCACGATCAGCGCGCTGCGGTCGATTTGCGTGCCCTTGAGGTGCTTCGGATAGCCGGAGCCGTCGAGGCGTTCGTGGTGCTGCAGGATGATGCGCAGCGACTTCGCCGGCACGCGCTTGGTGGCGAACATCATCGCCTCGCCGGTCTCGGGATGCTGTTCGATGATCGCGCGCTCGGCCGGTTCGAGCCGGCCTGGCTTGTCCACGATGAAGCGTGGAATCTTGGCCAGGCCGATGTCGTGCAGCAGCGCGCCCAGGCCGATCGCCTCCATCTCATCGAAGGGCTCGCCCAGGTACTGGGCGAAGGCGAGCGCGAGGATCGAGGTGTTGAGGCAGTGGCTGGCGGTGCGGGCGTCGCGCTTCTTGAGGCTGGTGAGCCAGAGCGCGGCGTTGGCGTTGGTGGCGACCGCGTGCATCAGGCCGCCCACCACCTCGCGGGCGTCCTCGGGTTGGACCGCGTTGCCGAGCGCCACGCTGTCCAGCAGCTTCTCGACCTGGGCGCTGGCCTTCTCGGCGACGTGAGCGGTCTGGCGCGCAACCGTGACGAAATCCTTGGCCTGGCGCTCGGCGCCGGTGAGCTGGACGCGCTTGAAGTCGATGTCGCGGCGGGACTTCGCGTCCTCTACCATCACCCAGCGACAGGTGGCGCGCAGCTGCAGCAGTTCGGAGTCGTCGCCGATCTCGAAGCCCTGGAACAGGAACGGGCTGTCGAGCCAGGGACGGTCGAGCTCGGCGACGAACATGCCGAGGATGAGGTCGCTGGTGTCAACGCGGATGCGCATGGCGCGAGTGGCGTCCCCACGGGGATTCGAACCCCGGTTCTCACCGTGAAAGGGTGGTGTCCTGGGCCTCTAGACGATGGGGACCCGTACTGGAACTCGTGCGGTTCTTGGCGCGGGGTTGGTGGAGCCAGGCGGGATCGAACCGCCGACCTTCTGCATGCCATGCAGACGCTCTCCCAGCTGAGCTATGGCCCCTTCCCCAGGGAAAACGGGAGCGGATTGTCCAGATGGGTGAGCCAAAGGTCAAGGCAGGAGTGGAAACGCGTCCCGTGCAGTACGACCTGGCGCGTGCGCGGCGCGCGCTCGGTCGCGCCGACCCCGAGCTTGGCGCCTGGATCGCCAAGGTCGGGCGCTGCCGGCTCGAGCTGCGGCCCACCGTGGAGCCCTTGCCCACGCTGGTGCGCACGATCGTGTTCCAGCAGTTGTCGGGCAAGGCCGCGCGCACCATCCACGGCCGCGCACTCGCGGCGCTCGACGGGCCGCTCGAGGCCGAACGCCTGCGCGCCACACCGGTGCGGCGCTTGCGCGCCGCGGGGTTGTCGCGGGCCAAGGTCGCGGCCTTGCATGACCTTGCAGCGAAGGTGATCGACGGCACCGTGCCGAGCGCCCGCGCGCTCGCCCGGCTCGACGATGAGGCGGTGATCGAACGGCTGTGCGAGGTGCGCGGCATCGGGCGCTGGAGCGCCGAGATGTTCCTGATGTTCTCGCTCGGGCGTCCCGATGTGATGTCGGTGGGCGACCTCGGCCTGCGCAAGGGCTTCCACCGCGTGTTCGGCATGACGCGGCTGCCGGCGGCGCGCACCTTCGAGCGTCGCGCCGAACGCTGGCGCCCCTGGCGCACGGTCGCGTGCTGGTATCTGTGGCGCGCCGCCGACGACGAGGAGTTCTGGTAGGGGGTCAGGTCTTTAAAGTTTAACCCCCCCGGCGGCGGGGGAGAGTAAATACCAGACCCCCGCATAGATCGCGCGCGTGAGCGCCCCGGGGGGAAAAACCCCCCCCCG
>JANNEA010000108.1:0-9953 GCA_031388175.1 Gammaproteobacteria bacterium | reverse complement strand
GGGGAGTGTGTCGGCCCCCCCCGACCCGCGCCCGGGGCGCCCGCCGGTTAGGGGGCCCGCTAATTGGGGCGGCGGCCCGCGCCGCGGAGCGGGCGGGCTCTTTCTCCGACCTCTTCATTCCTTGGGAGCCACATCTGTATTCGCTGTGGCCGCAGCGCTTCGCGCCGCGACTATCTCCCGCGCCAGTTCCGTCGCGGCCATCGCGTACAAGGGAGACCGGTTGTACCTGGTGATCACCCAGAAGTTGTTCATCCCGATCCAATACACCTTGCTCCCGTCCTCCTGCTCCAACACCACGAACAACGCCTCGCTCGTGTCGGCCACGCCGGCCGTGAACTCGAACGCCGGCCGCAATGCGCCCGCCGTGGTCTTGGTCAGGCTCGATGCGCGCACCGGTTCGGTCTGGCCCTCGCGCAGCACCGCCGGCACCGCCACCAGCGCGCCACGCGTCCAGCCGTGCACCTTGAAGTAGTTCGCCACGCTCGAGGTGATGTCGGGCCAGTTGGCCCACAGGTCGACCTTCGCATCTGCGTCGCCGTCCTTGGCATAGGCGCGGTACGACGAGGGCATGAACTGGCCCGCGCCCATCGCGCCGGCGTAGGAGCCCACCGGCGTGAGCGGGTCGTAGCCCATCTCGCGGCACATGATCAGGAACTGCTCGAGCTCGTTGCGGAAGAAGGTGGCGCGCGACGGCCACTCGAACGCCAGCGTGGCGAGCGAGGACACCACCGGGAACTTGCCCATGATCGCGCCGAACTTGGTCTCGACGCCGATGATCGCGACCACCATCTCCGGGTCCACGCCGTAGGCGTCGGCCGCGGACGCGACCAATGCGGCGTTCTCGTTCCAGAACTTCACGCCGATGTCGATGCGTTCCTGGGTGACGAAGATCTTGCGGTACTGCCACCAGGGCTTCGCTTCCGCCGGCCGGCCCATCGCGTCGAGCACGCGCTGGTCACGCTTGACGGCAACGAACAGCGCATCGAGCGCGGCAGCGTCGAAGCCCTGCTTGACCATGCGTTCGCGGAACGCGGGGTAGTCGGGATGCAGGCTGTAGTTCGCGTACAGCGGCGCTGGTTCCGTGGCGGCGGCGGGCGCGGGCGGGGCTTGGGGCTTCACGGCGGGACGCGGCGCGCAGGCCGCGAGCATGAGCGCGAGCGATGCGAGCAGGAACGGCGCGAGACGGCGGCCGCGCGGGTGATGTCGAAGGGCGTGCGTCACAGCGACATCAACTTCCGGTGGGTGTGGATGCTCATCAGGATACCGAAGCCCGCCATGAGGGTCACCATCGAGGTGCCGCCATAGGAGATGAGCGGCAACGGCACGCCGACCACGGGCAGCAGGCCGCAGACCATGCCGATGTTCACGAACACATAGACCACGAAGGTCAGCGCGATCGCCCCGCCGAGCAGGCGGCCGAAGGTGCGCTCCGCTCCTGCGGCGAGCTGCAGCGAGCGGTACAACACGAACATGTAGAGCGCGAGCAGCAGCAGGCCACCGAGCAGCCCGAACTCCTCGCCGGCCACCGCGAAGATGAAGTCGGTGTGGCGTTCGGGCAGGAAATCCAGCTGCGATTGCGTGCCTTCGAGCCAGCCCTTGCCGAACACGCCGCCCGAGCCCACCGCGATCTTGCTCTGGATGATGTGGTACCCCGACCCCAGTGGATCTCGCTCTGGATCAAGGAAATTCAGCACCCGCAGCTGCTGGTAGTCGTGCAACCGGGCCCACCAGAACGGCGTGGTCGCCGCGATCAGCGCCGCGGCGCCGATGATGTAGCGCCACAGGATGCCGCTGCAGTAGATCGCGAACAGGCCGGCGGCGGCGATCAAGGCCGCGGTGCCGAGGTCGGGTTGGAGCGCGGTCAGCAGCGTGGGCAGGCCGACGATGCCGAATGCGACCAGCAGCTGGCCGAAGGTCGGCGGCAGCGGCTTGTCGTGGAAGTACCAGGCGATGCCCATCGGCACGACCAGCTTCATCATCTCCGAGGGCTGGAAGCGGACGAAGCCGAGGTCGAGCCAGCGCTGTGCGCCCTTGCCGATCACGCCGGCGATATCTACCGCGATCAGCAGCACGATGCCGAACGCGAGCAGCCATGGCGCCCAGAACCGCAGCGCATGCGGCGGCACGTTGGCCAAGCCGATCAGGACCAGCCAGCCAAGGCCCATGCGCAGCACCTGGCGCAGCAGCATGCCCTGGTCCTGACCGCTGGCGCTGTACACGATCAGCAGGCCCAAGGCGCAGAGCGCGAGCAGACCGAGCGCGAGCGGTACGTCCAGGTTGAGCGCGCGGGCCACGCGCCCGAACGCCGACTGCGGGACCGCGCGGTCCTCAACGGTCAGGTCGAACATCCGCGCCCTCCTTCGGTTCCAGCCCTTCGGCGAGGAAGTACGAGTCGAACACCTTGCGCGCGATGGGCGCCGCAGCGCGCGCGCCGCCGCCGCCGTTCTCGACCACCACTGCGATTGCGATCTCGGCGTGCTCCACCGGCGCGAAGGCGATGAACAGACCATGGTCGCGCAGCGCCTCCGGCACCTGGTCCGCGTCGTAGTCCTCGTTGATGCCGAGCGAGTAGACCTGCGCGGTGCCGGTCTTGCCGGCGAAGCGGTAGGTCGCGCCATAGCCGCTGGCGCGCGCGGTGCCATGCTCGCCGTGCACCGCGTCGGTCATGCCCTCGATCACCTGGTCCCAGCCGCTCGGCCGCATCGGGATCCGTGGCCAGACCTCGCCACGGCGCGGCGTGCTCGAGCCTGAGGCCGGATCGCGCACCATGCGCACCATGGAGGGCGCGTAGCCGCCGCCGCGGTTCGCGATCACCGCCGTCGCCTGCGCCAGTTGCAGCGGCGTGGTCAGCATGTAGCCCTGGCCGATCGCGGCGATCACCGACTCGCCCAGGTACCAGGGCTCGCGCTTCTGCTTGCGCTTCCACTCGCGCGACGGCAGCAGCCCTGAGCGCTCCGAGTCGAGGTCGATGCCGGTCATGCGGCCCAGGCCGAAGCGCAGCAGGTCGTCGTGCAGCTTGTCGATGCCGAGATCGCGGCCCAGTTCGTAGAAGTAGGAATCACAGCTCTCGCCGATCGCGCGCCGCAGGGTCACGTCGCCGTGCGCGATGCTCTTGTAGTCGCGGTAGGGCCGCTTCTGCCCGGGCAGGAACCACTCGCCGCGGCAGAACGTGTGGCGCGCGCCGTAGCCGCGCTCGATGGCCGAGACCGCGACCCGCGGCTTGATCGTCGAGCCCGGCGGGTACACGCCGTTCAGCGCGCGGTTGTACAGCGGCCGGCGTGGGTCGGTGTTCAGGTCCTTGAAGGTCGCGGTGTCGATGCCGTCGACGAACAGGTTCGGGTCGTACTCGGGCTTGGACACGAACGCGAGCACTGCGCCGTCGCGCGGGTCGATGACCACCACCGCGCCCTTGAAGTCGCCGAGCGCGGCATCGGCGGCACGCTGCAGCCGGATGTCGAGGTTGAGGTAGACGTCCTGGCCCGGCGTGGGCGCGGTCACCGCCAGCTCGCGCAGCGCGCGGCCCTGCGCGTTGGTCTCGATCTCGCGGGTGCCGGGGACGCCATGCAGCACCGCCTCGTAGGCGCGTTCGATGCCGAGCTTGCCGATCGCCTGGGTCGCGGCGTAGCGCGCGGCATCGAGCGTCTTGAGCTCGGCTTCGTTGATCGCCGCCACATAGCCCACCGCGTGACCGGTGAGCGCGCCGAACGGGTAGTCGCGGGTGAGCCGGGCCTGGATGTCCACGCCCGGGAACTCGTGGCGATGCACCGAGAAGCGGGCGACCTCGGCTTCTGACAGCCGTAGGCGCAACGGGATCGGCGTGAAGCGGCGCTGGCCCTTGCGCGCCTCGGCGAAGCGCTCGAGGTCGGCGGGACGCAGCTCGACGAGCGACGCGAGGCGCGCGAGCGTGTCGGGCAGGTCGGGGATCTGCTCGGGCACGAGCTCGAGCTGGTAGTTGGGCGTGTTCTCGGCCAGCAGCACGCCGTTGCGGTCGAAGATCAAGCCGCGGTTCGGCGCGATCGGCATCACCCGCACCCGGTTGCCTTCGGACAGCACCAGGTACTTGTCATGCTCGGCGACGGTGAGCACCACCAGCCGGGTGACCAGCACCACGAACAGCGCGGTGGCGATCAGCCCGCCGACGATCATGCGATTGGCGAAGGTGCGCTCCTCCTGCCACTCGTCCTTGACCCGGACCTGCCCTCTCATGGTCGGGCGCTAGAACGTTTCGGAGCGGCGCGCGAGCGAGCGCATCAGCTCGACCAGCCAGGGCCAGAGCAGCGCGGTGGTGACCACGGTCGGCAGCCTGAGCGCGAGGTTGCCCGGCTGGCCCGAGATGCCGTCGGTCCACCACAGCACCACGCCGGCCAACAGCGTGAGCACGCCGATCAGGCTGGTCTGTTGCCACAGCGGGAACACGCGCAGCTGCAGATGGAAGCGCGCGGCCAGTGCGGCGACCAGCGTGAGCGCCAGCGCGTGCTGGCCGAGCAGCGTGCCCTTGAGCACGTCGAGCACGATGCCGAGCGCGAACGCGGTGCCCACGTTCACGCGCTGCGGCGAGTTCAGGCACCACCAGATCAGCGCGCACACCACCCAGGCCGGGCGCGCGGGCTCGGCCCAGGTCGGCAGCGGCAGCACTTCGAGTGCGAGCGCGACGATGAAGCCGCCGATCAGGAAGCCGAGGTTCTTGGGGCGACGCGTGATCATGGCTTCGCCGCTTCGGCGCCCCCTTGGGGGGCAGGTGCGGGCGGTCCCACGAAGGCGAACTGCGCGAACACCATCAGCACTTCCCGGGACCGGTTGAGCTGGGCGGCGGGCGCGGCCTCGATCACCGCGAAGGCCTTGCCCGGATCGCGGGTGACCTTGCGCACCACGCCGACCGGGAAGCCGCGCGGGAAGCGGCCGCCGAGCCCGGAGCTGACCAGCAGATCACCCTCGCGGACGTCGGCATTGTTCGGCAGATACGGCAATTCCAGCCGGTCGATGTCGCCGGTGCCGACCGCGATGCTGCGCAGCCCGGTGCGGTTGACCTCGATCGGCAGGGCGTGGGAAGCGTCGGTGATCAGCACCGCCTGGGCGCTGAACGGCGACACGCTGGCGAGCTGACCCATGATGCCGTTGGCGTCCACGATCGGCTGGCCGACGTAGGCGCCGGCATTGGAGCCCTTGTTGATGACGATGCGCTGCCGGAACGGGTCGAGGTCCACCGCCAGCACCTCGGCCACCGCGACCTTCTGTTCCAGCCGGGCCGACGAGCCCATCAGTTCGCGCAAGCGGGTGTTCTCGGCCTCGAGCGCGGCCATGCGCTGCAGCAGCGACGCGGCCTCGAGCTCGCGCGCGCTCAAGCCGGCGTTGCGTTCCAGCAGCGTGTTGCGGCTGGCCAAGTTCTCGCCGACCCATCTTCCGAAAGAAGACGGTGCGTCCACGGCCAATTGCAGCGGGTAGACCACGACCTCGAGCGTGCTGCGCACCGCGCCGAGCGCGCCCTCGCGCCGGTCGATCATCATCATCACGATCGCCAGCGCCACGAACAGCACGGTCTTGGCGCCGAGCGTCGGCGCATCGAGGAACAGGGAGCCGGACGAGGCCGTGCGGAAGCGCTCAGCCACGCGGCTGGCTCGTCACGGTCACTCGACCGCGAAGGGGATGTCGCCGTGGAGCTCGTCCATGATCTCGAGCACCCGGCCGCCACCGCGCGCGACGCAGGTCAGCGGATCGTCGGCGATGACCACCGGCAAGCCGGTCTCTTCCATGATCAGGCGGTCGATGTCGCGCAGCAGTGCGCCGCCGCCGGTGAGCACGATGCCGCGCTCGGCGACGTCTGAACCCAGTTCCGGCGGGGTCTGCTCGAGCGCGGTCTTGACCGCGCCGGTGATCCCGGCCAGCGGCTCCTGCAACGCCTCGAGGATCTCGTTGCTGTTCAGCACGAAGGTGCGCGGCACGCCCTCCGACAGGTTGCGGCCGCGGACCTCGAGCTCGCGCACTTCCTGGCCCGGGAATGCCGAGCCGATCTCGTGTTTGATGCGCTCGGCGGTCGCGTCGCCGATCAAGGTGCCGTAGTTGCGGCGCACGTAGGAGATGATCGCTTCATCGAGGCGGTCGCCGCCGATGCGCACGCTCGCCGCGTAGACGATGCCATTCAAGGACATCACCGCGACCTCGGAGGTGCCGCCGCCGATGTCGAGCACCATCGAGCCGCGGGCCTCGTGCACCGGCAGGCCCGCGCCGATCGCGGCCGCCATCGGCTCTTCGATGAGGTAGACGCGCGAGGCACCGGCCGCCTGCGCCGATTCCTTGATCGCGCGACGCTCGACCGGGGTCGAACCGTAGGGCACGCAGATCAGCACGCGGGTGTTGAAGGTCCAGCGATCGCTGCGCACCTTCTTGATGAAGTGCTTCAGCATGTACTCGGTCACGCGGAAGTCGGCGATCACACCGTCCTTGAGCGGACGGATCACGGTGATGTTGCCGGGTGCGCGGCCGAGCATGGGCTTGGCATCGTTGCCGACCGCCTCGATCACCTTGTTGCGGCCTGGTTCGTCGCGGATCGCGACGACCGAGGGCTCGTTGAGCACGATGCCGCGGCCGCGCACGTAGATGAGCGTGTTCGCGGTCCCGAGGTCGATCGAGATGTCGTTGGAGAAGAGCGCGCGGAGCGAGTCGAACATGGGCGGCAGGAGGCTTCGTGTTGGGGCGCGCGGCGGGGGTGCTGCGGCGCCGCGACACTCTATTAGAGGCGGGGGTTCTCGGCAAGGAGAAGCGTGTGTAAACTCCCGCGCCCATGTCAGCACTCACGCCCGAACAGGTGCGGAGCATCGCGCACCTCGCCCGCCTCAGCATCGAAGCGGAGGAAGAGGCGCGCTACGCCAAGACCCTGACCAACATCCTCGACTTCGTCGCCGCGCTCGAGCGCGTGGATGTGACGGGCGTCACGGCGATGGCCCATCCTCTCGATCAGCCGCAACGCCGCCGTCCGGACCAGGCGACCGAGCCCGATGTCCGCGCCCAGGCCCAGGCCAACGCGCCGAAGGTCGAGGCCGGCCTCTACCTCGTGCCCAAAGTGATCGAATGACGTCCGACCTGCACACCAGGACGATCGCCGAGCTCGGCGCCTTGCTCGACGCGGGCAGCTGCTCGAGTGTCGAGCTCACCACGCACTTCCTGCAGCGGATCGAGGCGCACGGCAACACGCTCAACGCGTTCATCACCGTGACCCCGGAGCGGGCGCTCGCGGCCGCCAAGGCCGCCGACGCCCGTCGCGCCCTCTTGAACAAGAGCGGTGAGAAGGCTGGCCCGCTGCTCGGCGTGCCGTTCGTGCACAAGGACATCTTCTGCACCGACGGGGTGCGCACCACCTGCGGCTCGAAGATGCTCGAGAACTTCGTGCCGCCCTACGACGCGACCGTGGTCGAACGCCTCGGCCAGGCCGGTATGGTGATGCTGGCCAAGGCGAACATGGACGAGTTCGCGATGGGCTCCTCCAACGAGACCTCGTACTTCGGTCCGGTGAAGAACCCCTGGGACATCACCAAGGTGCCGGGCGGCTCGTCCGGCGGTTCGGCCGCGGCGGTAGCGGCGCGCCTGGCACCCCTGGCGACCGGCACCGACACCGGCGGCTCGATCCGCCAGCCGGCCGCGCTCACCAACCTCACCGGCTTCAAGCCCACCTATGGCGCGGTCTCGCGTCACGGCATCATCGCTTTCGCCTCGAGCCTCGATCAGGCCGGCACCTTGACCCAGAGCGCCGAGGACGCCGCGCTCGTGCTGCAGGCGATGGTCGGCTTCGACCCGCGCGACTCGACCAGCGTGGACCGCAAGGTTCCGGACTACCGCGCCGCGCTCGCTACCGGCATCAAGGGCCTGCGCATCGGCGTGCCGCCCGAGTTCTTCGACAAGGGCCTCGACCGGCGCGTGGCGCAGTGCGTGCACGATGCGCTCGACGAGTTCAGCCGCCAGGGCGCGATGGTGGTGGACGTCCATCTGCCGAACCTCGCCCAGTCGGTGCCGGTGTACTACGTGGTGGCACCGGCCGAGTGCTCGTCCAACCTCGCGCGCTACGACGGCGTGCGCTTCGGCCATCGGTGCAAGGATCCCAAGGACCTCACCGACCTCTACATGCGTTCGCGTGGTGAAGGCTTCGGCGCCGAGGTCAAGCGTCGCATCATGACCGGCACCTACGTGCTGTCGGCCGGTTACTACGACGCCTACTACTTGAAGGCGCAGAAGGTGCGGCAACTGATCGCCGACGACTTCCGCAAGGCCTTCGAGCGCGTGGACGTGATCCTCGGGCCGACCACGCCGACGCCCGCGTTCGGCCTCGGCGAGAAGACCGACGATCCGGTCACGATGTACTTGAACGACATCTACACGATCGGCGTGAACCTGGCAGGGCTTCCCGCGATGTCCTTGCCGATGGGCTTCGTCGACGGCCTGCCCGTGGGCATGCAGCTGATTGGCGGCTACTTCTCTGAAGATCGCCTGCTCGGCGTGGCCCATGGCTACCAGCAGGCGACCGATTGGCATCGCCGCATGCCGGGAGCGTTCGCGTGAGGAAGAGGGCATGAGGACGCGGGCATGAGTGACGACCGCACCGTCGTCCGGGGCAACCTCGTGCGTGGTTACGAGGTCGTGCTCGGCCTCGAGATCCACGCCCAATTGGCCACCAAGTCCAAGATCTTCAGTGGCGCGAGCACCGCGTTCGGCGCCGCGCCCAACACCCAGGCCTGCCTCGTGGACCTCGGATATCCCGGGGTTTTGCCGGTGTTGAACGCCGAAGCCGTCCGCATGGCGATCGTGTTCGGCCTGGCCGTGGGGGCCACGATCGCGCCGCGCTCGGTGTTCGCGCGCAAGAACTACTTCTACCCGGACCTGCCGAAGGGCTATCAGATCAGCCAGTACGAGCTGCCGGTGGTGAGCGGCGGCACGATGCCGATCCGCCTGGACGACGGTGACACCAGGGTCATCGGCATCACCCGTGCCCACCTCGAGGAGGACGCCGGCAAGTCGCTGCACGAAGGCTTCGGCGCGCAATCCGGCATCGACCTCAACCGCGCCGGCACGCCGCTGCTCGAGATCGTGTCGGAGCCTGACATGCGCTCGGCCGCCGAGGCGATCGCCTACATGAAGCGCATCCATCAGCTGGTGGTCTGGCTCGGCGTCTGCGACGGCAACATGCAGGAAGGCTCGTTGCGCTGCGACGCGAACGTGTCGGTGCGTAAGCCCGGCCAAGCGCTCGGCACGCGCTGCGAGATCAAGAACCTGAACTCCTTCCGCTTCATCGAGAAGGCGATCGGCTTCGAGGTCCAGCGCCAGATCGAGATCATCGAGGACGGCGGCAAGATCAAGCAGGAGACGCGCCTCTACGACAGCGACAAGGACGAGACCCGCTCGCTGCGCGCCAAGGAGGAGGCGAACGACTATCGCTACTTCCCGGATCCCGACCTGCTGCCGTTGATCATCACGCCGGCCGAGATCGAGGGCGTGCGTGCCACGCTGCCGGAGCTGCCCGATGCGCTGAGCGCGCGCTTGGCCGCGCAGTACGGTTTGAGCGAATACGACGCCGAGGTGCTGGTGGGTTCGCGCGCGCTCGCCGCGTACTACGAGAGCGTGGTCGCAGCGGTGGGCGGTGAAGCGAAGTTGTGCGCGAACTGGGTGATGGGCGATCTCTCGGCAGCGCTCAACGCGCAGGGCAAAGGCATCGCGCAGAGCCCGCTCGATGCCAAGGCGCTCGCCGGTCTGTTGCATCGCATCGCCGACGGCACGATCTCCGGCCGCACCGCCAAGGAAGTGTTCGAGGCGATGGTGGCGGGCGAGGGCACGGCCGACGCGATCATCGACCACAAGGGCCTGAAGCAGGTCAGCGATACCGGTGCGCTCGAGACGGTGATCGACGAGATCATCGCCAAGAACCCGTCGCAGCTCGCGGCCTACCGCGGCGGCAAGGAAGCGCTGTTCGG
>JANNEA010000190.1:0-8116 GCA_031388175.1 Gammaproteobacteria bacterium | reverse complement strand
CGCCCACTGGCTGCCGATCGCGACACACGACCCGACCTGCGCGCTCGACGAGTGGATCGGCGTCGTCCGTGGGGCGCTGCTCGTCAACTGCGGCGACGGCCGCGTGCTGCGTTACGACGGGGTCGCTGCGACGCCCGAACGGCTCCGCTGAGCCGGTCGCTGCGGCCCGCGATGTTCGCGATCGAGCCACTCCAGGACGATTCGGCGCTGCCAGCAGGTGTCGATGCTTTGGTGTTCGAACAGGACACTGAGCTCATCCTGCGCATGGACCTCCCGGCCCAGTACCCCGCGGAGACCGACGACCGCCTGATCTGCGACGCGCTCGCCGCGCGCGGCCACGCGCCGGGCATGGTGGTCGCGCTCGAGGGCGCGCCGCTGCGGCTGCTGGCGATCGTGCACGACCTGGACCGCGAGCCGAGCTGGTGTGAGGAGTGGATCGCGGCGGCCTACGCCGGAGTCGCCTACGAGGTGCGCGAACGCGGACTGCGCGAGATTGTCACGCCGCTGCTTGGCCGGGTGCACGGGCGCTACGACGCAGAGCGTTCGCGCGCGCTGCTTGAGGCGGCGTTGCGCGGCTACGGCGTCGAACCTCGCGTCTGGTTGCGCGGCGGCTGAGCAGCCAGGACCACTGCGCGTCGCGCGCAGCCCCCGACCTCAGGTGCGCTGCTGCAGCGCCTTCGGGTCCGGAACCGGCGTGCCGAGCGCGCGCTCGACCAGCGCGCGGTTCGGACCCATGAAGCGGAACAGGCCCGCCGGGTCCGGGTACATCGACCGCGCCATCGAGTGGAACTCGGCGGCGAGCTCTGGTTGCCCGCCATCGTGCACGAGCTGGGCCCAACGGACGTAGAGCACGGCGCCCCAGACCGGGTGCCCGTACCGCGCATCGAGGCTGTCGAAGTTCTCCCGGCCGTAGGCGAAGGCGCGTTCGGCGTCGCCGCGGTATTGGATCAGGAACCGCAGCGCTTCGGAGTAGGCCCGGTCCGAGTACGGGTACTGGGACGTGCGCTCGACGAACGCCTGTTCAGCCGCATCGAGGTCGTCTGCCGCGAGCAGCGCCCAGCGGCGCTGGTTCACCGCGTAGTGCGCCGCGAAGCCGTGCGTGCCCTTGGCGTAGACCTCTGCATAGACGTCCGCCGCTTCGCGGTGCTTGCCCGCCTGCTGCAGCAGGCGGCCGCGCTGGTACTGGAGCAGCCAATGATGGATGCCGTGCGCGTCGGCGTAGTCGACGACCGCCTGCGCTCCCTCGTGCTCGCGACGATCGAACAGAATGCCGGCCTTGATCGCCAGCGCTTCGCCATGGTTCGGGTCGGCCACGAGCGCCTTGTCGGCGTGATCCAGGGCCAGCTTCGCGTAGGTGTCGGACAGGTCGTCGTGCAGGTGGTCGCCGGCGCCGGTGCTGAGGGTGCCATCGAGGCGCATGAAGATCTCGGCGTATCCCACGTGCCTCTCGGCCAGCGGCGCGTCGAAGCGATCAGACCAGCTGAGGAGGTCCTGTGCCTTGAGCAGCGCGCTCAGGTTCGCGCAACCCGTGTGCGCGACGGCGCGCGCGACCGCGACCATCTCGGCGCCGCTGCGACCCTGCTTGTCCATGGCGATCGCGATCGGCTCACGCTTCTCCGCTTGGCGCGGCCCATCCGACATCTCCGACAGCCTACAGATCGCGGCCGCCATCGCATGCGGGGTCGCGGCGCCGCCGTAGATCGCGCGGATGTAGCGCGCGATCGCCTCGTCCTCGTGGCCCTGGAGCGCGAGCAGGCGGGCCCAGTTCACGTCGCGCCAGCCGTCCTCGGCCACCAGGTCGTCAGCCAGCGCCAGGCGCTCGTACGCGGAGCGGTAGTCGTCCAGGAGGGTCTCGACGTGACTCATCAGCACGTTGGCGCGCAGGTCGCGCGGCGCGATCAGCAGCGCGGTGCGCAGCTTGGTCTGCGCCATGCTGCGCAGCGTCAGCGGGTTCGGATCCTCACCGCCGAAGTTGCTGCGCACGAGGTCGAGGCGCGCGCCTTCGACGAGCACCGGTGGCGTCTCGGGGTAGCGGGCAAGCAGGTCTTCCATCGCCGGGCGCAGCTCCAAGGCCGTCGCCTGGTCATCGTCCCAGGCGTCGAGGCGCGCGGTGATCGAGGCGAGCGTCGCGGCGTCCGCCGGCGCGAGCTGCCGGTAGCCGTTCTCCGAGTACCAGCGTCCGTAGAGCAGGGCGCCGGCGCCGAGCGCCACGAGCGCAACCGCGAGCAGCCAGAAGCGGACGCTGGGCACGCCGCCGAACCGATCCAACATGCCGACCCCCTGATCCCCCGGGACCGGGGGCGGCGCATTCTATCAGCGCGCGAACCACTGCTTGATGAGGTGGTCGAGCGACAGCTTGCCGGACCCGCTCAACAGCAGCGGCACGAACATCACCAGGTAGATCAGCGGCAGCTTGAAGCCGTTGTCGCAGACGTTGTAGCCGTTGCCGGCATGGACCGCGGCCCAGGCCACGAGCGTGAGCACGATAAGCGACGCGCTGGTGATGCGCGTCGCCAGGCCGAACACCAGCGCCCACGCGCCGACGAGCTCGATCCAGGTGCTCATGAACCACGAGAGGTTGGCGGGCAGCTGGTCGAACGGGAACGGGAAGCGGTCCTGGATCTCGCCGAACCAGTTCTCACCCTTGTACTTCTCCACGCCGGATTCCCAGAACTCCCAGGCCAGCAGCAGCCGGAGGGCGAGCAGCCCGACCCAGGCGCCGGCGGCGTCGAGTGGGCCGGTGATCCGTTGCCACAGCATCACCATCGTCCGGGTGTTCATTCGAGCGCTCCGAGAATCACCTGGTTGGTTCGCAACATCTCAAGCGTTTCGGCGCCACCGCGCACGACCGCATCCGGATCGGGGTGGCCGAGCTCCTCGGCGATCGCCAGCAGCAGCTCGTGCCCCGAACGTGCGCCACCCTCGCGGGCGAGCTCGAGCAGGCGGGCGGTCACGCCGTTGATCTCCATGAACTTCACCTCGTCATCGAGGCGGCGGTAGACCACGAGGAAGGTCGGCGCCTCCGGCGGCGTGCCCGGCGCGTAGTCGGGCGAGAGCTTGTGCACCGGGAAGCTGTAGGCCAACGGCCAGGCCAGCGGGTTCACCGCCGGCGCGCTGCTGAGCAGGTCGCCCCGCGGGTCGATCCCGTGCAGGTCCAGTTCCATGGTCGCGGTCTGCAGCGCGAGTTCGACCCACTCGTAGTGCGCGAGCTCGTGGATGAACGGCGGATCATCGGGATCGTTGGCGCGGGTGGTCTCGAGGAAACGCAGCAGTTCCTGCGGCAGCTCCGGGAACAGTGGCGTGTGCGCCTGGTGCCGCACCATGAAGTCGCGGATCAGCGCCGCCCAGCGCACGCGGCCGAGGATCCGGTGCAGCACCGGGAAAGTGCCGGCCAGTAAGCCCGAGAGGTTGTTGAAGAACAGGTCCTCGTAGACCTTCATGCGGCGCGGCTCGATGCCCTCGAGTGCCGGTGCCATCTCGGGGTCGCGGATGCGCCGCGCGAACGCGTATTGGATGCGCTGGAATTTGGAAATAGGTATCAGAGTCACTTTCCGGGCACCGATCGAGACGGCGCGCGCCGCGAATCTGAAAATGACTCTGATACCTTTTTCTGCATGTGGGCGATGCGCTCGAGCTCGCGCGTGAGCGTCGCCAGCGGTGGGATGTTGAAGTCGCGCTCGAGCAGCGTGGGCTGCGGGCCGAACAGAGCGTAGGCGTCGTCCAGCAGCGTCCACACCGGATCGCAGATGTCGTCGCCGTGGGTGTCCACCCGCAGGTCTTCGGCTTCGACGAAGTGGCCGGCGACATGGAAGGCCTTGACCCGTGTCTTGGGCACGCCGCGCAGGAACGCGCGCGGGTCGTAACGGTGGTTGATCGAGTTCACGAACACGTTGTTCACATCCAGCAGCAGGTCGCAGTCGGCGCGCTCGAGCACCGCGTTCAGGAACTCAAGCTCAGTCATCTCGGCACCGGGTGCGGCGTAGTACGACACGTTCTCCATGCCGATGCGCTGGCCGAGGAGGTCCTGGACGCGGCGGATCCGCGCCGCCACGTAGTCCACCGCTTCAGCGGTGAACGGGATCGGCATCAGGTCGTAGAGGTGGCCATCGTCACCGCAGTAGGACAGGTGCTCGGTGTAGACCGTGATGCCGTGGGCGCGCATGAACGCGCCGACCTGCTTGACGAAGCCCTCGTCGAGCGGCGCCGGGCTGCCGATCGAGAGCGAGAGCCCGTGTAGCGCGAACGGATGGCGTTCGGTCAAGGCGCGGAAGCGCTTGCCGAGCGCGCCGCCCACCGACAGCCAGTTCTCGGGCGCGACCTCGAAGAACGACACGCAGTCGGGCACACCGGCCTCGAGCTCGCGCATCAGCGTGCCGCGGCGCAGGCCAAGGCCGGTGCCGGCGATCGCTGGCGTCGCGGGCTTGTCGCTCATGCGCGCCCGCCGCGTGACCGGACGCATTCCAGATAGGCGCGATCGTCCGGGGGGCGGCTGCTGCGCTGCGCCTCCCACAACGCAGCGCCCAGGCACTCGAACACCTCGTGCTCGGCGGCATGGGCATCGCCAAGCCGCTTCGCCAGGACCTCGAATGCGGCACGGATGCCCGCCGGCCGGTCGGTGGCCACGTGCTCGCGCACCGCGAGGTGCATGCCCATGTGCAGGAAGGGATTGCTCTCGCCCTGCTCAGGAGTCCATTCCCTCGCAAGCGCCACGGGGTCTTCGAACACAGGGTGGTACTCGGGATGCTGCTCGACCACCGTCGCGATCTGGTCGGCGAGCGGCTCGAGCGGCAAGCCGGCGCGGCGCCGCGTCCAAGCGTCCTGGTACATGCGGCGCAGCGCGTCGCGGTCGTTGCCGAAGATCATCGTGGGCGCATCCTAATCGTTCGCCGATGCGCTCAGGAGACCCGCCGGCGGCGGGAAGTATTCCCGGGCATCGGCATCTTGTCATCGAACGCGCACAGATCGCGGATCGTGCAGCCCGGGCAGTCGGGTGCCCGCGCCTTGCACACGTAGCGCCCGTGCAGGATCAGCCAATGGTGGGCGTCCTTCTTATAGATGTCCGGCACCACCTGCAGGAGACCGTCTTCGACCGCGCGCACGTCCTTGCCCGGTGCCAGACCGGTGCGGTTCGCGACCCGGAAGATGTGGGTGTCGACGGCGATCGTGGGTTGGCCGAAGGCGGTGTTGAGCACCACGTTCGCAGTCTTGCGGCCCACGCCGGGCAGCGCCTCAAGCGCGGCGCGCTCGCGTGGCACTTCGCCAGCGTGCTGTTCGAGCAGGATTCGGCAGGTCTTCAAGATGTTCTCGGCTTTGGTGTTGTAAAGGCCGATGGTCTTGATGTGCGCCTTGAGCCCCGTTATTCCCAGGTCGAGCAGCGTCTGCGGCGTGGCAGCTGCGGCGAACAGCGTTGCGGTCGCTTTGTTCACCGAGATGTCGGTGGCCTGGGCAGACAAGATGACCGACACCAGCAATTCGAAGGGCGTGCGGTAGACCAGCTCAGTGGTCGGCGCGGGGGTCGCCGCCTTCAGGCGCTCGAACATCGTCTCGACCTTGCGTGGCGTCATTTGGCGTCGCTCTGGCGCGCCAACGCCTTCGTCCTGGCCTCGAGTGCCGCCTCGCGCTCGGCGGCATCGCGCGTGCGGCGTACGTTGCGCGCCTCGAAGCGCATCCGCGCGTGAGCGGCCGAGGCGAGCGGCACGACCGGTTCGACCAGGGTGATGCAATCGACCGGACAAGGGGGCAGGCAGAGACCGCAGCCGGTGCACTCGGCGGCGAGCACGGTGTGCGTCTGCTTCGACGCGCCGACGATCGCATCGACCGGGCAGGCCGGCAGGCATTTGGCGCAGCCGATGCACAGCGACTCGTCGATGAGCGCGACCTGCGCTGGCGACTCGACGCCGCAGGCCGGGTCGAGCGGCAGCGCCTCGCGATCGAGCAGCGCGGCCAGCGCGGCGATCGTCGCCACGCCGCCGGGCGGGCAGCGGTTCAGTTCGGTGTTCCCGGCTGCGAGTGCCTCGGCGTACGGCCTGCACCCCGGGAAGCCGCAGCGCCCGCACTGGGTCTGCGGCAACAGCGCGTCGATCACGGCGACCGCGACGCTCGAGGGGAGGCCGGGCACGGCTAGCGCGTCAGGACCACGATCAGCGCGACGGCGAGGAGCGCGGCGACGACCGCGGCGGTGATCGCGTAGCGAGTCATGCGGTCGAGCGCGCCGGCCGACAGCTGGTTGACGAACGCGGTCTCGATCGCGAGCTGCAGGAAGTGTGCCGAGTCATCGAGCATGGCCTCGTCCTCGTCGGAGAACGGCACGGTTCCGCCCTTCTTGTTCAATACCTGCACCGCGCCGGCGACGACCTTGCCGTCGAGCGTGGTCACCGGGACGCAGAGGATGTTGCGGGTGGTGAAGCCGGTACGGGCATCCACCGCCTTGTGCGGGCCCTGCTTGTGCTCGAGGCCCTCGATGAACACCGACTTGCCGGTCTTGACCACTTGGCCGACGATCGAGGTGTCGATGTCGACCACGATGTCGCGTTGGCCGAGCGCGGTGCCGCACTTGAGCCAGACCTTGCCGGTGTCGGGTTCGCGGATGAAGATGCTGCAACGCTCGGCGTCGAGCATCTTCGCCATCACCCGCACATAGAAATCCAGCAGCGGGTCATCGCCGGCATCGCCGCTCTGCAGTGCCAACTGGCGCTGGCGCTCGCGGATGTTGGCGACGTCGCCGACGATGGATGTCCGTTTGCTCATGGGGCGAGTCTACGCCGCCAGCCGTGGGCTGGACTACTTCACTTTCATCCCGGCTTTCACGCCCGAGTCGGGCGACAGCAGGAACAGGTCGCGTCCGCCCGGGCCGGCCGCCAGGACCATGCCCTCGCTCGTCCCGAACTTCATCTTGCGCGGCGCGAGGTTGGCCACCATCACCGTGTAGCGGCCCTCGATGGTCGCTGGGTGGTAGGCGGACTTGATGCCGGCGAACACCGTGCGCAGGCCATGGTCGCCGAGGTCGAGCGTCAGCTTGAGCAGCTTGTCGGCGCCCTCGACGCTCTCGGCCTTGGCGATGCGCGCGATCCGCAGGTCGACCTTCTGGAAGTCGTCCAGCGTGCACTGCGAGACGAGCGGGCCGCCTTCGATCGCGGGCAGCGTCTCGACGCCGACCTGGGGCAGGTTGTCCTTGGAAGCGTCGACCATGGCGTTCACCTTTAGGGGATCGATGCGGGTGAGGAGATGTTGGTAGGGCGCGACCGTGGTCGGCGCCAGCTCGATGTCGTCCCAGCGGAATTCGCGGTCGAGGCCGAACAGCTCTTGTGCGACGCGTTCGCCGGTGCGCGGCAGGATCGGCGTGAGCCAGATCGCCAGCGCATGGAAGCCGTGCACGATCTCGGAGCTGACCCGGTGCAGCTCGGCCTTCTTGGCCGCGTCGTCGCCCATCTGCTTGGCCAGCTGCCAGGGCGTGTGCTGGTCGACGAAGGCGTTGATGTCGTCGGCGACCTTCATGATCTGGCGCACCGCGTCGGAGTAGCGCCGTGCCTCGAACGCGGCGGCGATCGCCGCAGTCGCCTCGGTCCTGGCCTGCGCGCTGGCCGGATCCGGCGGCAGCAGCGCACCGCCGAAGTGCTTGGTGATGAACGGGATCGCGCGGCTGCCGATGTTCACGAACTTGCCGACCAGGTCCGAGTTCACCCGCGCGACGAAGTCCGTGAGGTTGAGGTCGATGTCCTCGATGCCCGGCCCGAGCTTGGCCGCGAAGTAGTAGCGCAGGTACTCCGGACCGAGATGCGCGAGGTAGGTGCTGGCCATGATGAAGGTGCCGCGCGACTTCGACATCTTGGCGCCGTCGACGGTGAGGAACCCGTGCACGAACACCGCGTCGGGCACGCGGTAGCCGGCGCCCTTGAGCACCGCTGGCCAGAACAAGGTGTGGAAGTAGGTGATGTCCTTGCCGATCGAGTGGTAGAGCTCGGTCCTGCCCTGGGCGTCGGCGGCCCAGAAGTCGTTGAACTTCAACGGGTGCTCGCCACGGGCCCGGTCATCGCACAGCGCCTTGAACGAGGCCATGTAGCCCATCGGCGCGTCGAGCCAGACGTAGAAGTACTTGCCGGGCGCGCCGGGGATCTCG
>JANNEA010000035.1:0-10761 GCA_031388175.1 Gammaproteobacteria bacterium | reverse complement strand
GGTGCCGTGCGGGATCCGTGGCACGCGCCGCGCGCTCGGTGGCGGCTCGCTGCTGCCGCGGCCGGGGCCGTTGGTGGTCGAGCTGCGGCTGCCGATCCGCCCGACCGGACGCACGCGCGCTGCCGCCGAGGCGCTGCGCGCGGCCACACGCGCCGAGGTGCTGCGGGTCTGCGGCGAACCCGACCACCCCGGCTGAGCGGCGCCCGGAAACGCACGAGGCGCCCGAAGGCGCCCCGCGTCGAGGGAAGGAACTGCGCCGCGGTCAGTGGCTCTGCAACTCGTTGAGGTACTGCAGCCAGGACTCGGCGGACTTCCTGGTGTCCTCGAAGCCGCGCGCCTTGCGGAACGCTTCCTCGGCGACCTTGAAGTTCTTGGTCTCGGCCGCGGCCCGACCCTGGATCATGTAGGCGTAGCCCGGGCGCTTGAGGTTGCCCTTCTGGAACGCGCGTTCGACCGCTTTGATCGCCTCGGTGTACTCGAGCTGGTCGACGTGGATCTGCGCCTTGCGCACGAACAACTCACCGTCGGTCGCCATCTCGCCACCCTTGCCGAGCGCCGAGGTCGCTTTCTGCCATTCGCGCGCATCGATCCATGCCTGCGACAGCAGCGAGTAGGTCTTCTCGCTCGGCGCGACCTGCTTCGCCGCCAGCGACGCATCCAACAGCCTGCCGGCCTCGAACGGTGCGTCGTTCAGCAGATACATCCGCGCCAGGTTCAGGATCGGCTTCTCCTCGGTCAAAAAGCCACGTTGATGCGAGACCGTCATGGCGGCCAGCGCCTTGGAGTCCAGGTTGAGCTCCATGTACATGCCGACGATCTGTTCCCAGTACTTCTTGTTGCCGGGCCACAGGTTGATCATGGTCTCGAGCGTCGCGGCGCAAGCCTTGTAATCCTTGAGCTCGTACTGGATGGCGAGCTGCAGCTTGTACCAGGACTCCTGCGGCTTCTCGTTCTTGGCGATCGCCTTCTCGACCCAGGGCAGCGCCTCGCGCCACTTGCTCTGCGCCGCGTAGGCGTTCGCCATCAGCAGCATCGCCGAGGCCGGCGGGTTCTGCGTCACCTTGAACCATGCATCCAACAACGCAGTGGTCTTGGCGTAGTTCTCGATCTGCGCATAGAGCTGCGCCAGGTTGTAGACGATCTGGTTCTCGGTCCCGATCGGCAGCGCTTTCAGCGCCAGAACCTTCTCGTAGAGCGGGAGCGCGGTACGGTAATCCTCGGGCTTGCCCTTGCTGAGGTAGGCACCGGCGAGGTTCTGCAGGATGACCGCCTGCTCGTAATCGTCGCCCGCGGCCTTGACCAGCATCGCGTTGAAGCCGGCGATGGCCTCGTCGTACTTCTCCTCGGTCATCAGCTCCTGCAACTGGGTGAGGCGGCGACCGGTGCCTTCGCTGACGAAGCGGCCCTGACGCTCTTCCATCTTCCCGGACACCGCTGACATCTGCGGCTCGGCGAGCGCGACGCCCGCGTTGAGCAGGAGCAGGAGCGCAGCGACAACCGCGACCGCTGGGAAGGTTCGGTTGACGGAGCTCACTTCTTGTCGTCCTCGGCTTCGAGGTTGAAGTTGATCGTCTGTTCAGCAGGACGCTTGACCGGGCGGCCATCGACGATGCGCGGCTTGAACTTCCAACGCGATACGGCGCGCTGCGCCGCACTGTCGAACAGCCGCGGTGGCTTGGCCTCGATGACCTTCACGCTGCCGGGTTCGACCGAGCCGTCCTCCGCCACGATGAACGACACGCGCACAAAGCCGGAGATGCCGTTGATCAGCGCCTCGCGCGGGAACTGCGGTTCGATGCGGACGATCGGGATCAGGTCGCCGTCACCGAAGCCGGCGCCACGTCCGCCGCCGCCGGCCCCGGCCGGGATGAACGGGCCGCCGCCGCCCTGGCCCGGTGCCAGATCCATCTTCGGCAGGTCGATGTCCATCTGGTTGGTCTGGGTCTGCTGCTGCTGCACGGCCTGGGTCGGCGTCGGCGGGCGCTTCTGGATCTCGGGGCGCTTCGGGGTCACGCGCTCCTTCTCACGCGTGCTCTCCTCGCGCTGCACGCGGACGAAATCCTGCAACTCCGACGACCCACCGGTATCGCCGGCGTTCGATGAACCGCTGATGAGCGAGTTCATGAGGATGAACAGCGCCAGCGTCACCAGCAGGCCGAGTCCAGAGGAGATGAGACCTCGCATGTCGGCGCCTCGCTACTGCTTCGCTTTCTGTGTGGCGATGGCGATGTTGGTGACGCCGGCCATGCGTGCCTGGTCCATCACTTGGATCACGGTGCCCGCCGGCGCCAAGCGATCGGCGACGATGATCACGCTGCTCTCGGGTGACTCGCTGCGCGCGGCCTCCACGTACGGTCGCACCGCGTCCATCGTGATCTGGCGTTTGCTCATCCAGACCTGCCCGGTGGTCGAGACGCCGATCATGATGTTCGCCTTCTGCGGGAAACCGGTCTCGGCGCCAGGCCGCGAGACTTCCGCGCCCGACTCCTTGACGAAGGAGGTGGTGACGATGAAGAAGATGAGCATGATGAACGTGACGTCGAGCATCGGCGTCATGTCGATCTGTGCCTCCTCGTCGGAACCGTGCTTGCGAGCCATCTGCCTGTCCCTATTCCGAGGTCGCCGCGACCGAGATGTTAACGGCCCCGGCCTCGCGCGCCTGGTCGATCACGCGCACCAGCATGCCGGTGGTCGCGCCGCGCGCGGTCGCGATGATCACGGCGGCATCGGGCTTGGCCGCGCGCATGCGCTCGACGTTGGCGCGCACCGCGGCCACATCGACGATGCGGTTGTCCATGGTGATCTCACCGTTCTCGCTGAGCTGGATGCCGATCACCTGGCTCGACTTGACCGTCTGCTGGTTGCTGGCGGTCGGCCGGTTGACGTCGATGCCGAACTCCTTGGCGAACGAGGTGGTCACGATGAAGAAGATCAGCATGATGAACGTGACGTCGAGCATCGGCGTCATGTCGATCTCGGCTTCCTCATCCAGACCCCTGGACCTGCGCTTCATCTGGGCCGACCTCAGTAGTAGCGGAGCTCGTCAGAGAGCTCCTCGATGGCTTCCTTGGCACGCTTCGGCAGCGAGGCGCAGAAGTACAGCCCCGAGATCGCGACCACCATCCCGGCCATCGTCGGCAGCGTGGCCATCGACACGCCCGAGGCCATCGCCCGCGCGTTGCCGGTGCCGAGGTTCGCCATCACGTCGAACACCGAGATCATGCCGGTCACCGTGCCGAGCAGGCCGAACAGCGGCGCTACCGCGGTGCAGGTCTTGACCATGTTGACGTTGCGGTTCATGTCGACCGAGAACTCCGAGATCAACTGCTCACGGATGCGCCGCGCGTACCACGAGGTGTGGTCGGTGCGCTTCGCCCACGCCGCCTTCACCTCGTCCATGCGGCGCGGCAGATCGACCCGGAAGTACACCAGGCGCTCGACGATGAAGGTCCACAGCAGCACCGTGCAGCCGAACACGCCCCACAGCACATAGCCCCCGGCTTCGAAGAAGTCGCGGATCGAGCCGTAGCCTTCGATCAGCCAGGTCACTTATGCGTCCCGCCCATCTTCTCAGCGTGGGCCGCGATGATGCCTGCGGTCTGTTCCTCGAGGATCTGGATGATCTCCTTGGCACGGGCCGACAGGAAGCCATGGATCAACACCATCGGGATCGCGCAGACCAGACCTTCGACCGTGGTCACCAGCGCCTGGGCGATGCCGTCCGCCATCAGCTTCGGATCGCCGCTGCCGAACAGCGTGATGACCTGGAAGGTCGCGATCATGCCGGTCACGGTGCCGAGCAGGCCCATCAGCGGGCCGACCGCAGCGGCGAGCTTGATGAACGGCAGCCGCTTCTCGAACTCCGGCACCTCCCTCATGATCGCCTCGTCGAGCTTGAGCTCCATCACCTCGACCGAATCGTTCTTGTTGTTCTGGTACACGGCCAGGATGCGGCCGAGCGCATTGTCGAGGTTCGGCTTGCCCACGTGCGTGAGCTGCTCCTTGATGCGCTTGTTGATGCCCATCAGCGCGATCAGGCGCTCGAGCGCGACCATCGAGGCGACGAAGATCAGCACCAGGATAAGGTTGCCGACCAAGGCGCCCTGCGCGGTGCGCTCGAGGAAGTCCGGTGCCTCGACCAGCAGCGCGAGCAGCTGGCCACGGGTCGGATCCAGGCCGAACTCGACGATCTCGCCGGGCGCAGCGTCGTAGAGGTCCTCGGCCTGCGACAGGTAGCGACCGACAGGCTGGCGCGTGAGCTCGACCAGCGAGCCGGTCTCCGCCTGGTAACGCAGGAACTTGTCCTCGTAGACCGCGTTGAACGCACCGACGCGGATGACATCGGTCTGGGTCTGCGAGCCGTCGGTGGTGACCACGGTCGCCTTGTAGCGCGCCACCTTGCCGGTCTCGGTCATCTCCTCCTGCAGCGTGAGCCACAGGCCGCGCAGCTCGTCGATGGACGGCAGCGCCTTCGACTGCGACAGCTTCGCCGGCAACGCACCGCGTCCCTGGAACTGCGAGGACACGATCGAGTTGTCGACCACGCCCTTGGTGTCGGCCGCCACCTGGCGCACCACGCCGAACACCTCGCCGAGGTTGCCGAGGCGAGCCTGCAGCTGCGTGTTGAGCTCGGTCAGGTTGCGCTCGTTGACCTCGAACTGCTGCTGCAGTCGTGTGCTGGTCGTCTCCTCGGTCGCGAGCTCCGCGCGCGACTGGTTGACGAGCGCACGCTGCTGGTCGCGCTGGCGGATGAAGTCCGCCTCACGCTGCTTGTTGCGCTGCTGGGCCTCGGCGCGCTGGTTGCGCACCTGGTTGAGCAGCTCGTCGAGCGAGGTGGCGGCAGGGGCTGCAGGCGCGGCGGCGGGGGCGGCCGGTTGTGCGGCAGCGACGGCGGCGACGAGCGCCAGGACGAAGGCGGCGAGCAGGCGCTTCATTTGGCGGCCTCCGGAGCGGTGATGGGCAGGCTGATCAGGTTCGGCGCCACCTGCTTGCGGGCGACGCGCAGACCTTCGGTGATCGATCCACGATAGCCGCTGCCAAGTTCCTCGAACTTGCGGGTCGCCGGGTTGAAGTAGCCGGTCTCATCCCGGTCGAGCGTCTGGTAGGCGAGCACCAACCGACCAACGCGCAGGAAATCGACCTCGCGCTCGCTGGCGCCCTCGGTGGCGAGGTTGCCGCGATAGGCCTCGATGGTGCGGCCGTAGTCGGTCTCGATCTGGTAGGCCTCCATCACCCGGCGGTACTTCTCCGAGATCGTGACGTCGGCGCGGTCCATCATCTCGCGCAACTGGGCGGCGCGGGCGCTGCGCTCCTCGTGGAGGAAGGGCAGGTCCAGCTTGATGAACTGGTCGAGCGTCGCGACCATCTTCAGCATCAGCGGCACGATCTCCTTCTCGACGATCTCCGCGTCCTTCATCTGCTTGGCGATCGACGCGACCTCGTCCTGCTGGTCGCGGACCAGGCTGGTGAGGTTCTGGTTGTAGACCCGCAGGCGGTCGATCTGCTCACGGTTGGTCAGGTACTCCTGCACCAGCTCCATGGCCTGATCGGAGGCCGCGTTCACGGTCTGCTGCGACGACACCGCAGCCTCCGTGGTCTGGAGCTGGGCCTGGACGACCTGGCGCACGCCGTCGCCGGGCGCCGCGTGGGCGACCGCGCCGAGACCAGCGAGGGCGAGAGATGCGGCGCCGAGACAGCGCACGATGGGGTTCAGCATAGGGTTACCTTGGTGCTGTGGTTTGAGACTGGACCGGACCGGTCCCACGCGCCGGAGAAGTGGTGGCATACGGGGGGGTCGAATCTATCACTCGGAATTGCCGATTTGAACCGTCTGCAGATGGTTCCTGCGCGGAACGCGACCGGGGTCACGCTCCGCGCGGCGATTTACATGCTTTCCGAGGCGCCCGGACCTTGCGGGTGCGGTCTGGGCGCCCGCAGCCACCCTACTTGGGCGCTCGCTCGGCTGGCGGAGGCGCATCCCGGTCAGCTGTTCCGACCACGTTGTGACGCACCGCCCGAGTGCTGCACCAGAGCGTGGCGATCCACTTCTCGCCGGCCAGCACCGGCAGGCCGGCATGCAGGGAGTCCTCCAGCATCGCGCCGGTGGCCCCGACGTTGCGGAACGTGAGCGCAGCACCCTCCTCCGGCGCGACCTCCACGCCGAGGCGCGGGAACGCCGTCCCTCCGCCGCGCTGCACGCGGTTGAGATAGACGATGACCGTCGCGACCCGTTGCCCGGTCAGGTGGTGCCCAGGCATGGCCATCGCTTCCTCGCTGTAGAAATCATGGTGCGGCAGGTACTGCCCGCCTGGCGCGTAATGCAGCGACACCATCGGCTCGGTCAGGTCGAGCGGATGCGCGGCGACGGCGGCAAGCCGCAGCTCGGCCTCGTGCACGATCAGGTCCGGGAAGGCATCCGCGAACGCCATCTCGCGACTGGTGCGGATCGGGTCCACGCTCGTGATGCCGGTGCGCGGGTCGATGACCATCGAACGCACCAGCGACGGCTCGGCGATGGCGACCAAGTGATCGCACTCGATGCGGGTCAACGTCCCTTTGGCGAGCAGGACCTGCACCTCGCTGTCGTGCAAGCGCGCGCCGACCGGCGCCGGACGCTGCAGCGGCCACGGTTCCGCATCGGGCAACAGCGGAGCATCGGCCGGCGGTTCGAGCGACAGCGCCGCCGCACGCTCGGGCAATTGGGCGCGGCGGCGCCGGCTCACGCCGAGCTTGGGATTGTGCTCGAACCAGGCGGCGGCTTCGGCGTTGGCACCGACCTCGAGCGCCAACAACCCGAGCACGTGGGCCGCATAGCCATCACCAAGGCTCAGCGCCCAGCGCAGCGCCGCGCGCGCCGAGGTCACATCGCCGGCCAGCGCGCGCAGCATGCCGTACGCGCGCCAGGCCGCGGGATGCCCCTGGTCCAGCGCCCGTCGCAGGCGCTGCCAGGCCCGCGCCGGATCAGGCGTGACGCCCGCCCCGCTGCGATCGCAAGCCGCGAGCATCAGGTCCGCGGGCGGCCAGGGCTCGATCGCCGCCGAACAGAGGTGGCGGTAGGCACGGGGCGCGTCGCGCGGCATCGTGCCACCACGCATGAAGATCCCGACCAGGGACATGTGCGCCTGCCGCGAACCCGCGGTCGCCGCCGCTTCGAGCGCCACCACCGCGCCGGCAAGGTCACCCGCGGCCAGTGCCCGCAAGCCCGTCTCGAGGTCGGACCCACCGGCGTCGCTGGCGTCCGCCACCAGCGCCTCAGCTCACGCGGAAGGTCACGTTGAACGCGACCGTGATGCGCTCGCTGCGCCCCATGTAGGGTGCGACCTCGTGCTGCAGGTAGGACGGGAACAGCAGCAGTTGGCCCGCGAGGAATCGGTGGTTGATGATGTGGAAGCCGAACGGTCGCGCGAGCTTGGAATTGGCGGGGTCGAGGAACATCGCGGCGCCCACGCGCGGATCGAAGAAGCGCAGCACGCCGCTGTCCGGGTGCTCCACGGGGTACTCGCCCGGCTCGACGCAGTAGACGCCGGACCACGACGCCATCGGATGGTTGTGCGCGGTGGTGTAGCCACCGGTGCGGGTGATGTGGAACCAGGTGTCGTCGAGCAGAGTGAAGCTGCGGACCCGGGCTTCAGGCAGACGCGACAGTTCCGCCACCGTCCTGACCAGCGCCTCGTGACAGAAGGCCTTGAGGCGCTGCACGCAGGCCTCCGGCCACTTGAACAGGTCGAACTCGCTCTCGAACAGCCCGTTCTTGCCCGCGGTCATCAGCCGGTTGCGGTAGCGGTCGCCCTCGCCAGCGCGCGACAGGAACAAGGCCTTCAGCTCCTGGTTCAGGCTCTCCGGGCTTGGGTACTGGAACTCGACCAGCGGCACGGCGAACAGCGGAGTGAGGTTGAGCGGATCCTGGGACATGGCACGGAACCTCCGACTGAAGGGCGCCCTTATAGGCGCACGACCGCGCGAGGCGCAAGCGGCAGAAAAGAAGAGGCCCGCGGTCCCTTTCGAGACCGCGGGCCAAGTTTCAACCGATCAGCGTTCGATCAGAACGTCTTCGAGATACGCAGGTACGGGAAGCGTCCCGGCACCTCGTAGGTCGTCGGATCGAAGGAGTTGGCGAACGACTGCGTCGAGATCGGCGGCTGTTTGTCGCCGATGTTCTGGATGCCGAACGTCAACCGGGTATCCCAATCGCTGATGTTGTAGCTCACCTGCACGTTGTGGTACGTGGTCGCACCCAAGTGGTTGGTGCTGGTGCCAGTGAACGTCCAGGTGGACGGCGTGGACCCAGTGATGATCGACAGACCCGAGCAGAGGCCGTACACCTCGAACGTCGCGCTGCAGTTCTCGGTCTGAGCGCCGATGAACCGCACCCGCCACGAGGCCTCCCAATCACCCCAGCTCCAGTCGACCGTGAAGTTCGACTTGAACTTCGGGATCGAGCCGTCGCCGCCGTTGAAGCCCACGATCTCCACACCATCGATGGTGTAGGACTGCACGTAGGAGGTGTCCCAGGTGAACTTGAACTCGCCCGGGATCAACGGCAACTCGCCCGCCCGGTACACCACGTTCAGGTCGAGACCGGTGGTCTCGATCGAGTTCGTGTTGTAGCCGATCGCGATCAGGTCGGCGATCTCGCCCTGCGCCGTGCGCGTGAACGCGTCCGGATTGGCGGAACTACCGCTCAACAGATCGCAACGCGCCAGTGCCGCGGCCGTTTCGGCCTCGGTGAAGAGCGCACCAGCCGCCGTGACCTGGTAGCAGTTGTTGATCGCGGAGGTGAAGCCGAGACCGGCGATGCCCCCGTCGATCTGGATGTTGAACCAGTCCAGCGACAAGCTCAGACCATCGACGTAGCTCGGCGAGTAGACGAAGCCGAACGTGGTCGACTCAGAGGTCTCCGGCGCCAGGTTCGGGTTGGCCCCGACCGTGATCCGGATCTGAGTGTTGGCCTGGGCGTAGGAGCTCGCGGCGTTCAGGACCGCGCCGTTGAGCGGAACCACAGGCACCAAGAGACCGGTGAGGGTGGAACCCGCAATCGTCGTCGAGTTCGGACCATAGGCCGGGGTCCACGTGCCCACCGCGGCTGCGGTGTTGGCGAAGCCAGCACCCACACCCGCCACGAGGGTAATCACCTGCCCAGTGCAGTTCGCGATCACCTGTGCCTCTTGCGCCGTCTCCGGCGAGGTGTCGAAGCGTGTCGCGGACTGGCTGCAAGGTTCGTTCAAGGTCGGGTAGGAATCGGCCGAACCCGCGAACAGCTCGTTGATGTTCGGCGCGCGGAACCCTTCCTGGAACGTGGCACGGACCAACAGGTCGTTGAACGGCTGCCAGCGGATGCCGAACTTCGTGTTGGTAGTGCTACCAACGGAGTCGTAATCCGAAGCCCGGATCGCGAACGACAGTTCGAGGTCCTCGGCCAAGGGCGCGTCCTTCAGGATCGGGATCGCGAACTCAGCGTACAGCTCGCTCACGGCGTAGCCGCCGTTCGTCGCTTCGCGGTTGTTGCCGGTCGAGTTGCCGCCCTGCAACAGGCCATCCGGCTCATCCAGACCGGCCTGCTGGCGATACTCGTAGCCCGCCGCAAGACCGACCGGACCTGCCGGCAGGTCGAACAGCTCACCCGAGATGTTGCCGGTGTAGTTGCGCAGCTCAGACTGCTGCACGTCGTGCGTGGTGCTGCCGACGTACTCCAGCATCGCCGGGGTCAGGCTGCCGAGACCACCGAACAGGTCCAAGGCCACGCAGGTGCCGATGCAGTTCGCGATCGGACCGAGCGCTTGCAGGATCTTGGTGGTGTCGAACAGACCTTGCTGCCGCTCGGAGTTCTCGGACAGCGCGTAGACGTAGTTCACGTTCCAGTCCCACACACGGCCGACCGCCTCGAAGTTGCCTTCGAAGCCCGCACCGAAGCGCCAGGTCTGCACGGCCTGGTAGAAGTTGCGGGTGCCGCCTTCCACGAAACGCCGGGAGACGAAGTTCAACTGGCTGTTGGTCGCCGAGGGGAACGCGCCGGAGTTGCACGCGATGCCGGTCGGGTTAGCGGCCGTGGCGCAGTAGGCCGCCGGAATCAGGTTGCGCAGGGTGAAGTTGTACGGGTTGGTCGAGCTGATGCCGATGAACCGGCCGTCGGCGAGGACCGCACCGGCCGCCGAACCGACGATCACAGGCATCGCGGCCAGCTTCTGGTCGGACTCACGCTTGTTGTACAGCACCTCGGTCACGAACGTCACGTTGTCGGTGACGTCGTAACGGCCCGAGGCGAACAGCGAATACCGCTCGCCCGGAGTGGCCATGTAGTTGTCAGGGGCGAAGTTGTAACGATCCTGGTGCGTGAATGCGGAGAAGTCCGCGAACTGCGCGCCTGGGGTGAGGTCAGCCGTGAGCGAGCCGCGCGTCTGCGAGCCGCCCGGGAACGTGCCGGCCGAGTTGGACATGTTGAAACGACCGTTCGGCGTGGTGCCCGAACCGAACGCGCCGCAGCCGCCACCAGCGCCGAAGAATCCGGCGGTGATGGGCGTCAATGTGGAGGTGTAGGGGCCAGTGCCGATGGCGTGGTTCTCGCAACGACTGTCAAGCGGGAGGTCGTTGTTCGCCGTGGCGAAGTCGTAATGGCCGTAGCCCGTGCCGAACTGCGGTTCCTTCGAGATCTCGCGGTCGCTCGCGAACACCGCTTCTTGCTTGTAGTAGGTGACGTTGAAGAACGCCGACGCCCGGCTGCCCGAGGAGCCGACCGAGAAGTCGTACAGTTCCTGGCGACCGTCG
>JANNEA010000017.1:0-6867 GCA_031388175.1 Gammaproteobacteria bacterium | reverse complement strand
TTGAAGCCGAGTACTGCCTCTCCAGTGTTTCGCCACGTGCATCGTGATGCTTGGTGATTGTGATCTGGACGGTCCACTGTCCGGTGTCCCGCACTTGATGCGGCGACGGCGTGAGTTCGAATCCCTTGTATTTGATAGTCGCCATACGCTCCCCCATGCAATCTAACGCTAAGTGGACGGCCTAACGGCCGTGAATATAGGCGGCGAAAGCGCCGCCTAGTTGGGTTGACTGAATCGACATGACCCCAGAATACTCATGGTTGCCCATGGAAGGGTAGTCACTAACGCGAAGGGAGTATTGCGGCATGGACGCCAAACCTCGATTGCTCGATCTCGTGCGCGACCGCATCCGCGCTCGACACTTCAGCATCCGCACCGAACAGACTTACCTCGGCTGGATCCGGCGCTTCATCCTTTTCCACGACAAACGCCACCCCGCAGAGATGGGGCGCGCCGAGGTCGAATCGTTTCTCACCCACCTCGCGGTCGAGGGCAAGGTCGCGGCCTCGACCCAGAACCAGGCCTTGAGCAGCATCCTGTTCCTCTATAAAGAAGTGCTCGAGGTCGATATCGGCTGGCTGACCGATGTCGTCCGTGCGCGACGACCGGAACGCCTGCCGGTGGTGCTGTCCTCCGAGGAGGTCCGTCGTGTGTTGGCCCACTTGGAAGGGCCGCATTGGCTGATGGCCAACCTGATGTACGGCAGCGGCCTGCGTTTGATGGAGACGCTCCGCCTGCGGGTCAAGGATGTGGACTTCGACTACCGGCAGATCACGGTGCGCGATGGCAAGGGCGCCAAGGACCGCGTGACGGTGCTGCCGGATGGCGTGATCGATCCGCTGCTACGGCATCTTGACCAGCTCAAGGTGCGCCACGAGATCGAGCTCAAGTCCGGCGGTGGCGATGTTCAGCTGCCGATGGCGCTCGACCGCAAGTACCCCAATGCGGGTCGCGAATGGGGCTGGCAGTGGGTCTTCCCCTCCGACCGACTTAGCGAGGATCCGCGCAGCGGCGCGCGCCGTCGCCATCATGTCTACGAGACCTCGATCCAACGCGCGGTGAAAGGCGCGATGCGCAAGGCCGGCGTGATCAAGCACGCCTCCTGCCACACCTTCCGCCACTGCTTCGCCACCCACCTGCTCGAGCGCGGCTACGACATCCGCACCGTGCAGGAGCTCATGGGCCACAAGGATGTCACCACCACCCAGATCTACACCCACGTGATGAAGCGCGGGGCGGGGGCCGTCAAGAGCCCGTTGGATTAGGCGCGGAGCCGGGCGAGCCGCTTGATGCGGCCGATCCGCTTTGCATCCGGAGAACGCTGCGCGTGCCAGAGGTCCCAGGAGAGCTGCATGTTGAGCCAAAGCTCGGCACTGGTGCCGAACAGCTTCGCGAGACGCAACGCGGTATCGGGTGTGATTGCACGCTTGCCGTTGATCACCAGGTGCACGCGCTGGAAAGGCACGCCGATGCGCTCGGCGAGTTCGACTTGCGACAGCCCATACGGCGCCATGAACTCCTCAGTGAGCATCTCACCGGGGGAGGTTGGGGGACGGTGGCGGGGCAGTCGTGGCATGGAATTCACCTAGTGGTAGTCAGTGATCTCGACGGACTCCGGTCCGGAATCGGTCCAATGGAAGCAGATGCGGTATTGCTCGTTGATTCTGATGCTGTGCTGTCCGGCACGGTCGCCGCGCAGTGCCTCAAGCCGGTTGCCGGGCGGGCTGCGAAGATCTTCCAGTCGTCTCGACCACTCCAGCAGGTCGAGCTTGCGCCGTGCGACCTGCCACAGCGCCATGGGCAGCGCTCGGCGCGCAGCAACGCTGCGCTCGTCGTGGTACACGTCTTCCGTGGCTCGGTCGTGGAACGAGCGGATCATCGCGCGCCCTCGGGGGTCCATCCCCGTGCGGCTCTATATACCGCGGGACGGTATAGAGCGCAAGCACTGGATATTCAACCAATCAGCCGAGCCGGAGTTCTTCCACAGTAGCGGCGTGCGTCACGCCGTCCACATCCAAATAGAGCTGGCCTTCCGTCCGCGATACCGCGATCTTCCCGCGTCGCGGCAGCGTGGCGGCCACGCCCTCGATGAAGCCGCGACCGAACGAATACAGCGGGATGTCGCTTGCGCGGTGGAGCTTGAAGCCGGTCTTCTGCGTGGAATAGAGCTCGAGCAGCTGCTCGGGGTCGCGCTGGGTGTACACCGCGCAGCGCTTGGCGGCCTTCGCGCCCTTGTGCAGCCGCTCCGCACTCGGCGCGCCCACCTCGATCCAGGCGGTCAGTTGCCCGGTGAGGTCGCGCACCAGCACGGCGGGCTCGTCCACTGCGCCCACGCCGTCGGTGAACACGATGCCCGCCGTGTATTCCAGGCAATACGCGAGCAGGCGGGTGAGCAGGAACTCGGGCGTCTCGCTCGGGTGCCGCGCCATGCGCAGGTCGAGCGTGGCGTAGGTGTTGCGGTCCACATCGGCGAGCTCGACGCTGAAGGCATGGACGGTCGCGCCTTGTGCCACGCTAGAGCCGCAGTTCGCGCAGCAGATGCGGCTCAAGGTCGGCGGCCACGCGCGCCAGATCCACTGGGCCCCTTCCTTCAGGCAACAGTCGCTGCACGCTGGTCACTTCCAGCCCCGCGTAACCGCAGGGGTTGATGCGCTGGAAGGCGGGCAAGCAATCGTCGGTGATGTTGAACGCGAGGCCGTGGTACGACGCACCGCGGCGGATGCGGATGCCGATGCTCGCGACCTTCTTGCCGCTCTCGGGTCCGTCGGTGATGTACACGCCGGGCGCATCGCGGCGGCCCGCAGCGTTCGCGCCGTAACCTGCCAGTGTTGCGATCACCGCGCGCTCGAGCGCGCACACCAGTTCGCGCACGCCTAACTTGAGGCGCTTGAGGTCCAGCAGCGGGTACACCACGAGTTGGCCGGGGCCGTGGTAGGTCACCTGGCCGCCGCGGTCGATCTGGATCACGGGGATATCGCCCGGTGCCAATAGATGCTCGCGCTTGCCGGCGAGGCCGAGTGTGAAAACGGCGGGATGTTCCAGGAACCACACTTCATCGGGCGTGTCGGGGCCGCGCTCCAGCGTGAAGCGTTCCATTTCTTTCCAAGTCGGTTCGTAGGGAACGCGACCGAGATGCTTGATCACGGGTCGCGAAGGCGCCACGCGCTCGGCGGCGCTCACAGCGCCATCATCACGAGCGGGTGCGCGGTGAGCTCGCGGTAGATCGCGTCCACTTGGCGCTGCGATTCGGCCTGGATGGTGAAGGTGTAGGACACGAAGCTGCCGTTCTCGCTCGCGCGCTCGGCCACCGACACGCCCGCCGCACCGCCCGCATGGCGCGCCACGATCTCGAGCATCGACGGCCCGAGCGAGTCGTCGCGCCGGCCCATGACCTTGATCGGGAACGAACAGGGGTAGGTGATCGCGGACTCGGTGCCGTCCTTCGCCGCCGCGCCTGGGGCTGCGCAGGCGACGGGCCGTTCCCAGGCCTCGGCCTTGTGCTGCTGGAACGCGTCGAACAACGCGCGCCACACCTTCCCCGGCGTGCCCTTGCCGATCGTCTTGCCATCCACCTGCGTGATCGGGCGGATCTCGCAGGAGGTGTTGCTGAACATCACTTCGTCCGCCGCGAACAGTTCCGCCAGCGGGATGTCGCGCTCCTCGACCTTGATCTTGGCGGCATGCGCCAATTCGAGCAGCACCTCGCGGGTGACGCCGGGCAGGATCTCGTTGGTCAGTGGCGGCGTCACCAGCGTGCCGCCTTTCGCGATGTATAAGGTGCTGGTCGTGCCTTCGACCGCGCGCCCATCGCGCGTGAGCACGGCCTCCACGCCGCCTGCCGCATCCGCCGCGCTGCGCGCCATGCAGTTTGCGATCAGCTGCGTGGTCTTGATGTCGCAGCGGCCCCAACGCAGGTCGGGCTGGGTGATCGCGCTGCCGCCGCTGCCGAAGCTCGCCGCAGTGGGGGGCGTGTAGGGCGAGCCCATCATGAACACGGTCGGCGCGAGGCCTGGCGGGAACTTGTGGTCGCGGCCGGCGTCGGTGCCGCGCGACACCTGCAGGTACAGCAGCTGGTCGCCGCCGCCGTTGCGGATCACCAGGCCCTCTATGAGAGACGTCCAGTGCTCGGCGCTGTAGGGGTCGGTCAAGCCGATCTCGCCCAGGCTGCGCGCCAGGCGTTTGAGGTGGCGGCCGATCGCGAACACCCGCCCGCCGTACACCGGCATCACCTCGTACACCGCATCACCGAACAGGAAGCCGCGATCAAGCGGCGACAGGCGCGCCTCGGCCGTAGGCGTGAAGCCGGCGTCGATGGTGGTCGCGTGCAGGTAGGCGAAAGGCAGGGCGGTGGCCATGAGATCCAGTCTCGGGAGTTGTCAGCGCGACGGCGTGGTGGCGTTGGAATCTAGCAGGGGCTCCGCGGTCTTGCCGGCGGCCTCGCTGTAGCCCCATTCCAGCAGCGCGCGGGCGTCGGCAGCGCGGCTGCGGTTGCTCGCCGAGCCTAGCAGCACCACGATCAAACGCAGCTCGCCGCGCGTGCTCGAGCCCACCATGCAGTAGCCCGCAGCGGCGGTGAAGCCGGTCTTGACGCCATCGGCGCCGTCGAAGGCGGGCAGCGCGTTCGCGTTGTTCGCCGCGCGCCGCAGCAGCGGGTTGCGGCTGTGCTGCTTCACGCCGTCCCATTCGAACTCGTACTCGCCGTAGTAGCGATAGCCGAACGGGAAGCGCGCGATCAAGGCGCGGGTGAGCGTGGCCAGGTCGCGTGCGCTCGCGCGTTGGTCGGGACTGTCGAGGCCGGTGGAGTTCGCCCACTGCGTCTGCGTGAGGCCCAGGCGTTCGCTCGCGGCGTTCATGCGCGCCACGAACATCGCTTCCGATCCACCGACGCGCTCGGCCAGCGCCATCGCCGAATCATTGCCGGAATGCACCGCCATGCCGCGCAGCAGGTCGTCGACCGGCACGCGGCTGCCCTGGCGCACGAAACTGCGCGAGCCGGCGCGGCCCGCCTTCCAGGCCTTGCGGCTGATGCGCGCGCGGTCGTCGAGCCTGACCTCGCCGGCTTCGATCGCCTCGAACACCACGAAGCCGGTCATGATCTTGGTCACCGAGGCGGGCGGGCGCGGCGTGTCGGCGTCATGTGCAGCGAGCACCGTGCCGCTGTCTTGTTCAACCAGGATCCAGCTCGGCGCCTGCACCGGCGGCGGTTCGGCCGCGAGCGCGGGCAGCGCCGCGATGCCCGCGACGAGCGCGAACGCACGCCTGCGGCTTGACCCCTCGGCGCTCATTCGATCACCGTCTTGTACTGCTTGAGGTCGAGCGCAGCGAGCTTCGCGGCGGCGGCATCCAACGCCGACGCCTCGTCGAACGGCCCGACGCGGATCTTGAACAGCTTCTTGCCGGTCGCATCGGCCTCAGCCTTGGTCGCCGTCGGCAGCCCGGACGCGGCCAGGCGCACGCGCACGCGGTTCGCGTTCGCCTCGTCGCCGAAGGCACCGACCTGCAGCCACATCGAGGGCGGCGTGTTCATTGGCTTCGCTGCCGCAGCGCTCCCCGGCGGTGACGGCGGCATGAACGGGTTTGCGACTGAGACGACCTCGATGGTGTCCGCGGCAGGCGCTGCCGCGGCGGGTGCTGGCTTCGGTGCGGACGCCTTGCGCTTGGGAGCAGATGTGGTCCGCTTGGGCGCTTTCTTGCCCTGCTTGGGTGCAGGTGCAGCTGGCGCGGTCACTGCCGGCGCAGTCACCGTCGCAATCGCATTCGTGGTCACGGCGGGTGCCGCCGCGACCGCGACAGGCGCTGGCTTGGACACCGGTGCAGGCTTGGGCGCGGGGGTCGCGCCTGCCGGCGCCTTCAAAGCCATGTCGTCTGCCGTGAGTGGAGCGATCACCGTTTCGGGGCCCCTGACGAGGGGGAGCGGCTTGCTCGTGGCGACAACGGCAGCAGCAGCGACGGTAGGCGCGGGTGCAGGTGCGGGCTCGTCGCCCGAATAGGGGACGGGCGCGTCGACGCCAAAGTCGTCGAGCGCCTTCACGGCCGCCTCGCCTTCTGGCACCGCGACCACATCGCCGGGCCCGACCACGCGCACTTCCACCTGGCCCGTGCCCTTGGCGGTGATGCCGAGCCGCGTCGCCGCGGCATAGGAGAGGTCCATCACGCGGTTGTCCTTGAATGGACCGCGGTCGTTCACGCGCACAATCACCGAGGCGCCGGTCTCGAGGTTCGTGACCCGCGCATAGCAGGGCAGCGGCAGCGTCTTGTGCGCCGCGCTCATCGAGTACATGTCGTAGGGCTCGCCGCTCGAGGTCTTGGCGCCGTGGAACTTCGCGCCGTACCACGAGGCCATGCCTCTCTCGACGTAGCCGGTCGGGTCGTCCATGACCTTGTAAGTCTTGCCGAACACGGTGTACGGCGACTTGTTGCCGTAGCGGCTGCGCGGCTCTTCGATCGGCACCGCGTCCGGTACTGCGTGCGCGTCGAAGTCGTGGCCGGGCGCGGCGTCGGCGCCGGCGCGCGCGCCGGAGGCCGTGGAACCTGAGGTGTAGGCGCCGCCCACCTCCCGCTCCGGGCCCGCGCGCGGCGGGGTTTTCTTGCCGTCACGCGGCGCGCCGCCCGGCAGCTGCGTCCCCGTCCCGGACGCACCGCCTGTCCCCGTCCCGCTCGGCGGCAGCGGCGCACAGGCACCAAGGGCAGACATATATAAGACCAACGACGCCGCCGCGCAGGCCTTCCCGACAACAGAAGTGGCTTCCAAGGAACGAAGGGGACTGAGTCTTGCCCGCCCGATCCGCGCCTCGGGCTGCCGACCGGTATCGCGTCCGCGGCTTAGGGAGGCGGCCCGAGGCGCGGAGCGGGCGGGCTCTTTCTCCG